>JBKOWI010000023.1:0-5789 GCA_046724315.1 Pseudomonadota bacterium
CGCATCGAAGCCGCCGCGCTTCCTCACCGCGTCGGCCGCATGTTTCGGGATAAGCCCGAGCTCGGCCATGGCCTGTGCGGCATAGGTCTCGATCTTGAGCCAGATGCTGAACTTCGCCTCGGGCTCCCAAATGCGAGCCATTTCGGGGCGGCTATAGCGAGGGATCATACGAGCGTAGGCGCCTTTCCGCGAGGAAGGATGCGGGAGAGGCGCTAAGCTCTAGCAGAGCGTGCGCGCGGGCTCAAATTCCGAGCAAGCTCAGATCTCGACGGTCTTCGGCTCGCGCGGCCCGAACAGGGCGATGTAGAAGGCAGCAGCCGCGATGAGTGCGGCGTAGGCTGGCCGCGGCGGCACCAGCATGAAGATCACGAATGAGATAAGGTCGCTTTGGGAGGCCCAATAAAGGCCCGAGAGCGACCAGTCCTGCTGGCTCGGATAGGTGACGTGGCTATAGACCACCCTGAGCAGCCCGCCGAAGCTGCAAAACGCTACCACGAAGATAAACAGCGCAAACAGGAAGCGCACGACGAAGCCACGCTTTGCAGCGAACCCTTGCACCCACCACGTGGCGAGCGCGGCGAATGCGCCGGCGAAGCCCACGATCTGCAAGGTCTGTTCGGCTTGCTTCTTCATATCGGGTGGAGTCGACATGTACTCGCCGTTAAGCAGCGCCCACATCGAGGCGCCGATCACCACCGCAAAAAGAACGGCAAGAATGAAGCCGACAACCTTACCAGAAGTCACTTTTTCCATTGCCGCATTCCCCGCCCGTTCGCGCGCCCGCGCCCCGAGCGACTATGCAAGGGAAAAGCCGCGCCCGCAATCGTCGCAGCATCCCGAGCAGCGCTTGATGGCGCAAACCAATTATGCTCGGATCGACGCTCCGACGAGGTGAGACAAGGAGATACAAGAGCATGGCATTCGAAAACCTTGAGGCTGAGCTCGCTCTCCTCATCAACCAGATGGATACCCCGCCCGAGGATCCGCACGAGCTTTACCTCCGCATCTTTGAGAAGCTGAACGAGTTCAAGGCACTCGGGCTTCCGCTCCCCGACGACCTGGTGCGGGTCGAGAAAGAGCTCGAGACGTATTTTGCGTCCCAGGAAGCCCGCGCCAAGAAGCGCTAGCCTGCCGGCCCCGCGGAGGCCTGATCGCTAATCTCATCATAAGTTCCGTTGGACCAGCGATAGACCGCATAAGGCGGCAGGTTCGGATCGCCCTTCTCGTTGAACTTGAACTTGCCGATCACAGTGTCGAACTCGGTGTCGTTCATCGCCTTCACCACATCGGCCGACTCGATCGATTTCGCTTTCTCGGCTGCCTGCTTCCAGGCTTGCAGCGCGGCATAGGTGTAGAGCACGTAGCCCTCGGGCTCGATGCCCTTGTCCTTGAAGCGCTTGACCACCTCGGCGGCTGCCGGATTCTTGCGCGGGTCTGGCGAGAAGGTCATGAGCGTGCCTTCGCCTGCGGGCCCGGTGATCGACCAGAACTCCTGAGTGATGAGCGCATCCCCACCCATCAGGATCGTGTTCATGCCCTGGTCGCGCATTTGCCGGATGATCAGTCCGGCCTCGGTGTGATAGCCGCCGAAGTAGACGAGATCGATATTGGCCTGCTTGAGCTTGGAGACGAGAGCCGAATAATCCTTCTCGCCGGCGGTGATCGCCTCATACATCGCCTCCTGCTTGCCCGCTTCGTTCATCGCCTTCTTGGTCTCGTCGGCCAGGCCTTTGCCGTAGGCCGTCTTGTCATGGACGAAGGCCACCTTCTTATCGGAGAAATGCGAGGCGATATATTTCCCGGCTACGCCGCCTTGCTGATCGTCGCGGCCGCAAACCCGGTAGATATTGGGGCCGGCCCGGTTGTCGGTGAAAGCAGGATTGGTGGAGGCGGGAGAGATCTGCACTATATTGGCCTCGGCATAGACCTTCGAGGCCGGAATTGACGAGCCGGAGCAATAATGGCCGGCGACCAGCGCCACGTTGTTGCCGGTCATCTGGTTGGCGACGGCCACCGCCTGTTTCGGATCGCAGGCGTCGTCGCCGAACTCGAGATCGAGCTTCTTGCCGAGCACGCCGCCTGCGGCGTTGATGTCCTCGACGGCCAGTTCACCGCCATTCTTCATCTGAGCGCCGAACGATGCATACTGACCGGTAATTGGGCCGACTACGGCGACCGGTGTCGACTTGTCTTCCTCACCTCCTCCGCAGCTCGCGGCAATCGCGGCTACACCTAAGACCGCCATCAATCCGGCAAAACGCTTCATCATCACCTCCCACTCCAATGATCTTGTCAGTTTACATGATTTGGCCGGCGGAAACCCTATTCCTTGGCTTTAGCGCGCCTTCCAGGAGAGCGGGCTCGTGCGCTCATATAGCCAGCGATATTGAGTGACCATTTGCGTCGTGCGCATCATGCGGAACCCAAGCCAGGCCGCTCCAACGAGCAGCACGTAGGTGACGAGATAGTAGTAGAGCGACCGGAGATTCCCTTCTCCGAGAGCGTAGTGAAAAAACCGCACGGCGGCCGCGAGCAGAGCCATATAGAAGAAAATTCGCCGCAAAGGCTTCCATGACCGCGCGAGCCCGCGTCCGGCCAGAAAGGCCGCGCCACCGCCCAAGATGACGGTGAGCACGAGAAAGATCCAAGGTCCGTCGTCGGAGAGCCAGGTCATTTTCTGATGCCCTCCCGCGGCGCGCCCTTGCCGCCACCTTCGAGATAGGCCGCCTGGACCTCTGGGCTTCCCAGCAGCTCGGCGCCGGAGCCGGTCATGGTGATCCTGCCATTGACGAGGACATAGCCGCGATGGGCGAGGCGGAGCGCATGATAGGCGCTCTGCTCGACGAGAAAGACGGTCAAGCCATAGTCGGCATTGAGTGCGCGGATCGCACCGAAGATCTGCTTGACGATCAACGGAGCAAGGCCGAGCGACGGTTCGTCGAGCAGCAGCAGCTTGGGTCGTCCCATCAGCGCACGGGCAATCGCGAGCATCTGCTGCTCGCCGCCGGACAAGGTCCCGCCGCGCTGATGCTGACGCCTCTTAAGCAAGGGAAAGAGTTCGAACACATGTTCCAGGTCATTGGCGAAGTGGGCTAAATCGGAGGCGATGATGGCGCCCATTTGGAGATTTTCCAGCACTGTCATGCGTGGGAAAATCCGGCGGCCCTCCGGCGACTGCGCGATCCGAAGTAGCGCGATCTTGTGGGTGGGAAGGTCGGTGATGTCCTCCCCGTCGAACAGGATTCGTCCTTCCGAGGGGCGCGGACGCCCGAAGATCGACATCATCAGTGTGCTTTTGCCGGCGCCGTTGGCTCCGATCAGCGCCACGATCTCGCCGAGCCGAATGTCAAGGCTCACGCTATGCAGCACTGGGATTCTGCCATAGCAGCAGGTGACCTTCTTGACGTGGAGCAGCGGTGCGCTCATTGCCGCACCTCGCGCTCGACCTCGGCGACCTCTTCGTCTGAGACGCCGAGATAGGCGGCAATGACGCGGGGGTCGTTGCGCACTTCTTCCCTCGGCCCATCAGCGATCTGCTTGCCGTAATCAAGGACGACGATGTGGTCGGAGATACGCATCACCACGCTCATGTCGTGTTCGATAAGGAGGAGCGCGATGCCTTCTTCGGCGCGAATGGAGAGCAAGAGCTCGTTCAGGCCGTCGCTCTCGCGTGCGTTCAGTCCGGCGGCAGGCTCGTCGAGGCAGAGCAGCAAAGGCCGCGTGCACATCGCCCGCGCAATCTCGAGCTTGCGCTGCTCGCCATACGGAAGCTCGCCTGCAGGCACATCGGCCCGCCTCAGAAGATCGACGCGGTCGAGCCAATAGCGCGCATAATCGACTGCCTCTCGCTCGGCTCTGGCAAAGCCGCCGATATGGAGAAGGGCGCCAACAGTCGCAAAGATGCCGAATCCAAGAACAGCGCCAGTTGGCAATCCGGAGGCGCGAGTCAGCACGTTGTGCTGCGCCACCATCAAGTTCTCCAGTACCGTCATGCCGGGAAATAGGCGAATGTTCTGGAAGGTGCGGGCGACGCGGGCGTGGCTATTGATGTCGTGATCGTCAAGCTGTTCGAGGTTGAAGCTCTGGCCGTCGGGATGGGTGAGCTTCATCATCCCTTCGCTCGGCTTGTAGAAGCCGGTGATGCAGTTGAAGACCGTGGTCTTGCCCGCGCCGTTTGGCCCGATTAGGGCAGTGATGTCTTGCCGGCCAACTTCGAAGGAGACATCGTCGACGGCGACGAGCCCACCGAAGCGCATCGTCAGGTGCTGGACCCTGAGCAGGGGGTCTGTCTCCCAAGGCCTCATGCGCGGGCTTCCTCCACGAGGTTCTTGGGTATCGGTTTTACCTCGTGCAGCACGATGGTTGGCGAGCGCGACCCGACGATGCCGCGAGGGCGCCAGACCATGATCCCCACCATGGCGACACCGAACAGGAGCATGCGGTAGAGCGCGGGATCGAAACCCTCGCCGAAGACGCTCTGCAGGCCCGCGGTGTGACGAAGAGCCTCGAAGCCGCCGACCATGACGATGGCCGCAATTGCCACACCGAGCTGGCTGCCCATGCCGCCAAGCACCACGATGGCGAGAATGATCGCCGACTCGATGAAGGTGAAGCTTTCGGGACTGATGAAGCCCTGCCGGGTGGCAAAGAAGCTGCCGGCGAGCCCGCCGAACAGCGCGCCGGTCGCGAAGGCGGTGAGCTTGGTGATTGTGGTGTTGATGCCGAGCGAGCGACAGGCGATCTCGTCCTCCCGCATGGCCTCCCAGGCGCGACCAATGGGAAGCCGTCGCAACCTGATTGTCACCAAGTTCGTGACGAGAGCGAGGCCGAGAATGACGTAATAGAGGTAGATGATGCCTTGGAGGGGATCGTATTTGAGGCCGAAGAAGCTCGCGAAGTTCGGGCTTGCCTGAGCCGAAAAGGGAAGACCGAAGAAGGTCGGCTTCGGGATATCCGAGATGCCGTTAGGGCCGTTCGTCACAGGTGTCCAGTTGATCAGGATGATGCGTACGATCTCGCCGAAGGCGAGCGTCACGATGGCAAGATAGTCGCCCCTGAGCCTCAAGACGGGGAAGCCGAGAATGACCCCCCACAGCGCGGCGGCAATGCCTGCGACCGGAAGGCACATCCAGAATCCCAAGCCGAAATGGGTGGCGAGCAGCGCGAAGACATAGGCGCCGACCGCGTAGAAGGCGACATAACCGAGGTCGAGCAGGCCAGCGAGCCCCACCACGATGTTCAATCCCCAGCCGAGCATGACGTAGGTGAGCACGAGGATCGAGAGATCGAACAGGTAGCGGAGCGGGAGACCGAGGTGGAACGCCTTCTCTAGAAGATAGGAGACGAGTGGGAATAGGATCGCAAAAGCGATGCCGCCGATAGTGAAGATTCGCGCGTAAGGGAGATTCGGGAAGAAATAGACGATCGCGCGCCGAATAGTTCCGATGCCGAGGAACGCGAGCAGGCACGCTGCGACGAGCTGGAAACCGGCCGCGTGGACGATGCTCGCAATAATGAAAACCAGCGTCGAGACGAACGCCACGCTGCCGAGCACGATCAGATCACGGCGCTCAAATTGCTTGGAGGTGAAGAGCTTGGCGAAAGGCGTGGTGATTGGGTGCTCGGCCTGCCAGACGAAGAGATTGAGCAGGAGACGGCCGAACACCACGATCCCGACGGCGATGGCGAGCAAGCCGGGGCGGGGTGCAAGCGTCAGACCCGTGACTTTGTCGACCGTCCTCACGCCAAGGAGGAGAGAGAATAAAAAGAAAGCAATCCATCCCGCGATG
>JBKOWI010000127.1:0-20632 GCA_046724315.1 Pseudomonadota bacterium
GGACCCGCTCGCTACATGAAGAGCGTCAGGTGCTGAGACGGAGGGGGCCCAAAACCCTCCGGAAGCGCAAACAGCGTCGCTAGGGCGCGGCATAGCGCCAGCGTGAGCGCCGCAAGGCTTACGGCCACCACCAGTCCAGCGAACATTTGACTTAGGCTCGTACAGTCGGATGGATGTTCGCCCCAATTCTCAAAAGATGTTGAGGGAACGAAGAGGTGCAACATGAGAACCACCGTGCCCTGGGAAGACTTAGTCTAGCACGGTTTCGGCCGGCTAATAACCTGACGGGCTTAGCGGCTGAAGCGGTCGCGTAAACTCGGGACGGAGTCGATGACCTCCTTCGCCAGAGTAGGATTGTTCTCCTTAAAGTAGGAGAGGAGCGCAGAACCGATGTTCTTGATCTGCTGCATCGTAAGATGCGTTTCTTCGATTTGACCGATGGCCGCGACCACGATACCGGCGTCTTGCCCGATCATTTTACTGGCCACGCCGCTCAACGAACCGAGCACACCTCCACCTGCTCCAACGACAACCGGGTGCTTTTGCGCAAGCTCAGCCGCTCCGGGTATTTGATTGAAAAGCTGGGAAACCTTGGTGGCGTCGCCTTCTTGCTGGATCGCGGACAGGATCGTTCCAACGGCGGTTTCCGCGGCGGCAGGATCGATACTCGCCTTGATGGCGATGGTATCGACAAAATCCTGAATGGACGTTGCCATCTCTCGAACTCCTCGCTTTGACCAAACTTTTGGGGGGAGCGAATTCTATCGAAAGAAATTACATCAGGCCCTTGGCCGAGGGGGTGCGGCATCGTTACTCGCATCCCGCGTATACAGTTTGATCGATGATGTTGGCCTCACCTCGAAGACCCGTAAGGGAGGCAACTATGAAAGTTCTGCCCATATTGATCGTGCTTGCCGGAACGCTGTGCATAACCGTGTTTGCCTCGCTGCCGGTTGTCGCGGCGACATCGCCCGCGATGAAGGCCTGCAGTCAGCAGTGGGCCGATATGAAAAACGCCAACAAGGTTCCGGAGGGAGAAAAGTGGTCGGCTTTCTGGAGTCAGTGCAGCAAGGATTTTGCGGCCAAGAACGGCGGCGCCACAGCGACGGAAGAAAAGCCTTCGGCCGAGAAGCCGGCTAAGGCCAAGAAAACCGCTGCCATTTCAGAAAACGATTCCGCTAGCTCGGCTCAGGAGAAGAAGGATTGTGACGCGAAATGGAACGCGAACAAAGCCTCGACCGGAGCGCACGGCTGGCACGACTATTTCCAATTCATGTCCAAGTGCATGTGACGTGATGGAGATGTCTACGGTGACGGACAAGGACTAGCTGCCGCCGGTTTCCTAGTTACTCGCGCCGCCAAGGTCTGCCCCTTTTGGCGGGTAGTCAAATGGCTGCTAATCGATTGCTAGCCAAGGGCCCGTGGGACGCAGCTCAATGTTAAGTCATTGAGGGAGTGGCGCGCCCGAGAAGATTCGAACTCCTGACCCCCAGATTCGTAGTCTGGTGCTCTATCCAACTGAGCTACGGGCGCTTCTTGCCAACGTTACCGGGCGAGAGCCTGCCGTGGCGATGCAACCGAACAGGTCACGGTTCAAGCCTTGCAGGCCCGAACTAC
Source organism: Pseudomonadota bacterium (assembly GCA_046724315.1). Taxonomy (GTDB): domain Bacteria; phylum Pseudomonadota; class Alphaproteobacteria; order Rhizobiales; family Methyloligellaceae; genus Methyloceanibacter. The sequence goes on from JBKOWI010000127.1 coordinate 1,618, forward strand.
CTAAGGGTTCGCTTCGATAAAGGCAAGGCTGGGGGAGGAATTGCAACGCCTACTGCCCATACGGACTTATAATAGGTCAGGTGATCATTGGTCACTGGAGGGAAACAAACCATGAGTCCCATTAAATCCATTAGTAAGGCGACCGTAGCCTTAGCCGCACTTTCCATTGCCCTCGTTATGACCAGCGCCATGGCATTTGCCGCGAGTGAGTTCGTCGGCAAGTGGAAGACAACCGACAGCCAGGGCAAGCCCTTCACGATCTGGCTCTCCGATGACGGCAAGGCCAAAGGGGACCTTGCCCGCAACAACAAAGGCTTGGCCGGCATGTGGAAGGAAGAAGGGAATAGCGCCGTGATCACTTGGGATTCGAACTGGACGACCACGATCACCAAGGAAGGCAACAGTTACAAGAAGACGGCGACCGAGAACGGCAAGCCGGCCGGCAAACCTGCCGAGGCGCGGAAGGTCGAGTAGAATCGTTTGCGCTGCAGCATTCAGGCGCTGCGGCGCGCGCGGCCGATATCGACCACCACGTCTGGAATGGTGACGCGGAAGGTGGCTCCGCCGTCATTGCCCACGAGCGCGATCTGCCCGCCATGGGCCTGCACTAGCTCCTGGGCAATGGCGAGTCCAAGCCCGGTGCCGCCCTTCCGCGCCACACTCTGAAACGCCTTGAAGAGATTGGCGCGCGCCTTCTCAGGCACGCCTGGTCCGGTGTCGGAGATTTCGACGATGGTGACCGACCCTTCGCGCCGCGCTGCGACGGCGATCTGGCCGGGGCTCGTCCCCTCGCCTTCCAGCGCCTGGACGGAATTGCGGCAAAGATTGCTGAGCACGCGGTAAAGCTGATCGCGGTCGGCATCGACCTCGAGGTCCTCGTCGATCTCGATCCTCCAGTCGATGAGGTTCGGGCGCGGCAGGCCAAGGCTGTCGCCGATCTCCGCGACTAAAGGAGCAAGCGGGAAGCGCTTCCGCCGCGGCGGCATCTCCTGCGCCTGACCGAAATCGAGCGTGCGCGCGCACAGCCTGATGGCGCGATCGAGCGAGGCGAGAAGCTTCGGAACGAGGCGCTGAACGGTCGGGTCCTTGACCGTGCTCAGTCGGTCGGAGAGCAATTGAGCGCTCGACAACATGTTGCGCAGGTCGTGGCTGATCTTGCTCACGGCGAGGCCGAGCGCGGCGAGCCTGGTCTTCTGCGACAGCGTTTCCGACAGTTCCTGCTGCATGGCGGACAGCTCGCGCTCGGCGGTGCCGATCTCGTCGCGCCGGCTGGACGGGCTGATGACCCTGCTCGGGTCCTCTGGCCGCTCGGAGAAGCGCACGATGTTCCAGGTAAGCTTGGTCATGGGCTTCACCAGAAGCGCGTCGAGCGAGAGGTACACGAGCGCAGCGGTGATGATGGAGATCAAGATCGATAGCCCTAGGATATCGAGGCCGTAGCGGATCATGGCGGCTTTGAGCGGCGCCTCTTCCATGACCACGTCGATGAGCTCGCCCGGATTGAACCCCGGCTGCCCGACAACGCGGATGACGCGATTGTTGGGAGCGGCGTAGACCATGAGTGCATCGCCGATCAGCGTGAGCCACGAGGCGTCGCGCAGGTCATAAGAGGCGTCGATCTCATCCGGCATGTCCATTTCGATGATGAGCACGCGGCTGTCGGCGCGCTTGACGGCGATGGCCTTGACCTTGGCCTGCTCCAAAAGCTCGTCGCGGAGCATCTTCGGCAATTGCCCGCCGGGGGCGGCTTCGGCGGCGAGCGAGGCGATCTGCGCCGCAGCCAAACGTTCCATGAGCCACTGGCGGCGGAAATTTGAGACCGAGGGCACGAACACCAGCACCTCGGCCAACATGACGAAAAGAATGGTGAGCAGCAGCAGCTTGGCGGACAGGCCCGGTACATAGCGGGGCGGTCGCCGAGTGCCCCCCTCCGCGCTTAAAGCCTCGTCCTTCAAGAGCAATACTCGCGCAAATGCAGAGTTGCGGGCGCCGCGCTTAACCGAAGCGGCGCAACAGGCCAATGATGCTACGGAGCCAGCCCCTCGTCAAAGTGGGCAGATAATAAGTATAGGCCACGCGCTTCGAGAGCTCCGAGAGGGTGGGATAAGGCAGCACGAAAGAGGTGATGTCGCCGAGCTTGATGTCCTTGGCCATGGCGACCACCCAAAGCTGGATCAGCTCGCCAGCTTCGGCGCCGACGATGGTGCAGCCGAGAATGGTGCCATCCGGCCGCGTGATGACCTTGATGAAGCCCTCGGTCTCCCGTTCGCACTGGGCGCGGTCGTTGTCGGCATAAGGCCAACGGTAGATCCTGATGCGGCGGCGATAGCGCTTGCGCGCTTCGGCCTCGGTCATGCCGATCTGGGCAAGCTCGGGGTCGGTATAGACGACGCGCGGTATATTGGCGGCGCTGGCGTCGGGCTTCAGCCGGAACAACGCGTTCCTGATCACGATGCCGGCGTGATAGTTGGCGAGGTGGGTGAATTGCGGCCCGCCGACCACGTCCCCGATGGCGTAGATGCGCCGGTTGGTGGTCTTGAGGTGATCATTCACCTTGATGCCGTCCGCGGTGTAGGTGACGTCGGCCCGCTCGAGGCTGAGCGACTTGACGTTGGGCTTGCGGCCGGTGGCGACGAGAAGATGCGTGCCCTTGAGGATCACCGGCTCACCGTTCTCCATGAAATGCACGCCGACACCCTGCACCGAGCGTTCGACCCGTTCCACCCGCGTGTTGGGATGCATTACGGCTTGCGTATCGGCGAGCCGCTTGATCAACACGGCGACCGCGTCAGGATCCTCGTGCGCAAGAAAGTTTGCCGTGTCGAACACGGTGACGTGCGAGCCAAGCATGCGGTGAGCCTGGGCGAGCTCGAGCCCTACGGGTCCGCCGCCGAGCACGATGAGATGCTGGATCCTCTCGCTCACGTCGAAGATCGTCTCGTTGGTAAAGTAGGGCACCTCGTCGAGTCCCGGAATCGGCGGGATGGTCGGCATCGATCCTGTTGCTATGACGAATCTTCTGGCGCGAACCAGCACGCGTCCGGCCTCGACGGTAAACTTGTCGAGGAAGCTCGCGCTCGCCTGGATCACGCGCACGCCGAGCCCCGTCATGCGCTCGATCGAGTCGTTCGGCGCGATCGCCGCAATCACGCCATGCACGTGGTCATGAACGCCGCGGTGGTCGATCTGCGCCTCGATCACATCGATGCCGAAATTCGATGCGGTGCGGACAGCCTCGGCGCGCTTGCCAGCGGCGAGCAGGGCTTTTGAGGGGACGCAGCCATAGTTGAGGCAATCGCCGCCCATGCGTCCCTTCTCGATCAGGACCACGGGCACCCCGAATTGGGCCGCTGCCGCGGCGACGGACAAACCACCTGAGCCCGCGCCGATGACGCAGAGGTCGGGCGTCAGCACCTCTTCCATAGTAGCCTAGTCCCCCTTAGCCACACGTTTCAGTTTGACGTGCGCCTGAACCACTTGACCCCCACCGGAACGAGCGCCACCAAGCCCAACGCCACGAGCCCAACGATCAGCTCCGGTGTCAAAAGCGCTCCCGGATCGAGCGGATACGGGCAAGACTCTTGGCCTCCCGGCCCCATCTTGGCAAGGCAGGATTGGTGGGCTGCTTGCTGAGCCTCAAGTACGCTGTCGAGGCCGCTGCCGGCCAGAGAGTAGGCGAAAGTCCCTGGAATAATGCCGAGAATCGTTGTGGCGAGATAGGTACCGAAACTGACGCCGAGCAGTCCAGGGGCCAAATTCACGACCCAAAACGGAAAAATCGGAACAAGCCGTAGGAACAGCAGGTAGCCAAAGGCATCCTGCTGAAATCCCTCGCGGAAGCGGGAAAGGGCGGGCCCCGCGCGTTCCGCCAGCACATCGCCGAGGGCGCTTTTCGCGATCAGGAACACCGCGACCGCCCCAATCGTGGCGCCGACCACGGAGGCAAGACCCCCTACAAACCAGCCGAACAGGAGACCGCCGGCGATGGTCAGAACGGCGCCACCCGGAACCGACAAGGCTACTGTCACCGCGTAGATCGCAATAAAGGCGGCAAGGCTGAAGACCATGTTGGCGCGAATGAAGGCGCCCAGCGTCTCGCGATTCTCGGCAAGCTTCTCCAGAGTAAGGTAGCGCTGCCAACCCATGGCGAGCACGAAGGCGCTCAAAGCAATGAGCAGAAGAAGTGGCCAAAGCCGCTTGAGCCACAGGGCCGCGCCGCGCGTGTCCGTCGCAGTCCTCATGCTGAAAGTCGCTCCTTGGCAGGTCACTGACGCCACTAAGTTGGCAGCGGCCAAAGACATAGGGAACGGTCCTTCGCGCCATTGTGATGCTTCGTCACCACACGCGATCCGAAACGGCTTAGGTCCATAAACTCCCCAGGGTCGATTGACTTGAGCCGGTGCGGCACCCTATAAGCCGCGGGGTTGCGGACCCCGGAGCAGCCTTCGCTTCGGTAAAATCGAGCCAGGAGAAGCCCCTGTGAAACGCACCTACCAACCATCGCGGCTCGTCCGCAAGCGGCGCCACGGGTTCCGCGCGCGCATGGCGACCAAGGGCGGGCGCAAGGTGCTCGCACGGCGGAGAGCCAAGGGGCGCAAGCGCCTGTCGGCCTGAAGGCCGGCGGTGCCTAACCGGTGACGGCCATCGGACGTCTCAAGACCCGTGCCGAGTTTCTTCATGTGAAGGGCGGAGCGCGCTACGTGGCACCCTCGCTTATCTTGCAGGCGCGCCGCCGTGTTGCGGATGAGGGCGCCGATCACCATGTTGCTCGCTTCGGCTTCACCGCGACCAAGAGCCTCGGCAGTGCTGTCACGCGCAACCGGGCGCGGCGGCGGCTCAAAGAGGCGGTGCGGCTCGCAGGGCCAGGGGCCGCGGTCGAGGGATATGATTATGTTTTGATTGCCCGTTCGGGCACGGTACAACGGCGCTTCACCGAGTTGATCAAGGACCTTGAACGCGCGCTTGCCAAGGTGCACGAGCCCTCGCCGGCAAAGCAACGTTGAGCGCCGAGAACAGACTGGCCTCACTCGCCCTCGAGCGGGACCGATGCGGCCCTTGAGCTGAAAGCGACATGGACGAGAATAATCGCAATTTCCTCCTGGCCATTCTGCTGTCCATCGGCGTCCTGTTCGCCTGGCAGTATTTCTTCGTGCCGCAGCATCCTCCGGCTACGAAAGCGCCAACCGAGCAGTCGCAACAGCAACAACAGCAACAGCAGCAGGCCGAACCGGGACCTCCGCGACCGGGCGCGCAAAGTGAAACACCGAGCGCCGGCGGGCCGACGCCGCCAGGTGCGGGCACGTCGACCACGCTTACCCGCGAAGAGGCACTCGCCCAAAGCCCGCGCATCGCCATTGATACGTTGGCGCTAAAAGGTTCGATCGCGCTCAAGGGCGGCCGGATCGACGATCTTACGCTGAAGGACTACCGCGAGACCGTGGAGCCCGACAGCCCGAACGTCATACTGCTGTCGCCGGCAGGAGGGCCGCATGCCTATTACGCGGAGCATGGCTTCGTTGGCGGCGACAACGCAAAGGACCTTAGCCTGCCCGGCGCCGACACTGTGTGGAAAGCGACGAGCCAAGCTCCGCTGACGCAGAGCTCGCCGGTCACTCTCACCTATGACAACGGCAAGGGCCTGACCTTCACGCGCACCATCGCGGTCGACGACAAATACATGTTCACGGTCACCGACAAGGTGGCCAATAGCGGGTCAGAGCCCGTCACGCTCTATCCTTACGCGCTCGTCTCGCGTCACGAGACACCGCAGGTGAAGGGCTACTACATCCTGCATGAGGGCCTGATCGGTGTCGTGGACGACGGGCTCCAGGAGATCACCTACAAGAAGGCAATCGACAAGCCGCCTGCGACCTTCAAGAGCAATGAAGGCTGGCTCGGCATCACGGACAAATATTGGGCCGCGGTGGTCATCCCCGAGCAGGGCAAGGCGTTCGAAGCAAGGCTGTCGGGAAGCCAGAGCGACGGCCGCGACCGCTTCCAAGCCGACTATCTGATGGCCCCGCTCACCGTCGAGGCCGGCGGCACCGCGGAAGCCAAGGGCCAGGTGTTTGCCGGCGCCAAGGAAGTGAACCTCGTCGACACTTATGCCGAGCGATACGCGATTCCCAAGTTCGATCTTCTGATTGACTGGGGCTGGTTCTATTTCCTGACCAAGCCGATGTTCTTCGCCCTCGACTTTTTCTACAAGCTCGTCGGCAATTTCGGCGTGGCCATCCTCATCGTCACGCTCTGCATCAAGATACTGCTCTTCCCTCTTGCCAACAAGTCCTACGTGTCGATGAGCAAGATGAAGAAGCTCGGGCCAGAGATGCAGCGCATCAAAGAACGCTTCGCCGACGATCGCATGCGCCAGCAGCAGGCGATGATGGAGCTGTACAAGAAGGAGAAGGTGAACCCCGCCTCCGGATGCCTGCCGATTCTCGTCCAGATTCCCGTGTTCTTCGCGCTCTACAAGGTGCTGTTCGTCACCATCGAGATGCGACACGCGCCGTTCTTCGGCTGGATCAAGGATTTGTCGGCGCCGGACCCGACCAGCGTGTTCAATCTGTTCGGGCTGCTTCCCTACGATCCGTCGCAGGTTCCCGTGATCGGCCATTTCCTGATGATCGGCGCGTGGCCCCTCATCATGGGCTTCACCATGTGGGCGCAGATGAAGCTGAACCCGGCACCGCCGGATCCTGTCCAGCAGAAGATGTTCGCCTGGATGCCGGTGTTCTTCACCTTCCTGCTTGCGGGCTTCCCGGCAGGGCTCGTGATTTACTGGGCGTGGAACAACCTGCTCTCGGTGATCCAACAGTCGGTGATCATGGCGCGGCAGGGAGTTGAGATTCCGCTGCTCGAGAATCTCGGCTTCAAGAACAACAAGAAGAGCGCCAAGGGCTGATCGCGCCCGCTAACTTAATCTCGTCATGGCCGGGCTTGTCCCGGCCATCCACGTCTTTATGTTGTCTTGCCCGAAAATCGTGGATGCCCGGCACAAGGCGGGGCATGACAGCCGAGTGTGGGTATGGCCTCGACCTCAACAATTGAATTCACGCCGGACGACATCGCGCGAGGCGAGGCGCTGTGCAAAGCACCTTGCACCTTCGTCAAGGGCGTCGTCCGCATCGACGATCTGCCGCGCGACGGGCGCCCCGAGATCGCCTTCGCCGGGCGCTCGAATGTCGGCAAGTCGAGCCTCATCAACGCCCTCACGGGACGGACAAGTCTTGCCCGCATTTCGGTCACCCCAGGGCGGACGCGCGAACTCAACTTCTTCACGCTCGGCAAAGAGGGCGAGCTCTATCTGGTAGACATGCCCGGCTACGGCTATGCGCGAGCATCGAAGTCGCAGGTCAAAGGCTGGACGCGGCTGATCGGCGATTATCTCAAAGGCAGGCGCGAGCTGAAGCGCGTGTTCCTTCTGCTCGACGCCCGCCACGGCATAAAGCCTAACGACGAGGAGACCATGGCGCTTCTGGACGAGGCAGCAATCTCCTACCAGGTCGTGCTAACCAAGGCCGACAAACCCAAAGCCTCAGAACTTGCCGCCATTCAAGGCAAAGTCGCGGCCGCGCTGGCCAAACACCCCGCGGCCTATCCCGAAATCCTCACCACCTCGGCGCGGCTAGGCTCAGGCATCCCCGAGCTTCGCGCCGCAGTAGCCCGCATCGCGCCGAACGCCGTTGTGTCTTAAGCCAAAGCGCCGCTATAAGCTGCTCGTGAGCAAGTCGAAATCATCCCCCAAGTCGAAGCAAGCTCCGGAGCCGGAGGCGCGCACGCCAAGCGCTGCTGCTCCTGGTATTGCGGACGTGCTCGCCTCGGTTCACGCCAAGGCCAAGGTTCTATCCGAAGCGCTGCCGTTCATGCAGCGCTACGACCGGCAGACGGTAGTGGTGAAATATGGCGGTCACGCCATGGGCGACCCCGCGTTAGCCGCCGACTTCGCCCGCGACATCGTGCTGATCAAGCAGGCAGGCGTGAATCCGATTGTGGTGCATGGCGGCGGCCCGCAGATCGGCTCGCTGCTCGAGCGGCTCAACATCAGAAGCGAGTTCAAGGGCGGCTTGCGCGTCACCGACCGCGAGACGGTCGAGGTGGTCGAAATGGTGCTCGCCGGCTCGGTCAACAAGGAGATTGTCACCGCCATTAACTCGCAAGGCGGAAAGGCTGTCGGTATCTCCGGCAAGGACGCCAATCTGATGCGGGCGAAGCGGCTCGAGCGGCGCTGGCGCGATCCCGATTCAAATATCGAGCAAATCGCCGATCTCGGATTCGTCGGCGCGCCCGCCGCGGTCGATCCCCATATCATCGATGTGATCATTCATTCGGACTTGATCCCGGTGGTGGCGCCGATCGGCGTTGGGCCCGATGGCGAGACGCTGAACATCAATGCCGACACCTTCGCCGGCGCGCTCGCCTCGGCCATGAAGGCGAAGCGCCTGCTGCTACTGACCGATGTGGAAGGCGTACTCGACAAGGACGGCAGCCTCATCAAGTCGCTGACAACGGCCGAGGCGCAAAGCCTGATCGAGGACGGCACGATTTCCGGCGGCATGATTCCCAAGATCGAGAGCTGCCTCGACGTGATCGCCGAGGGTGTGGAGGCGGTGGTAATCATCAACGGCAAGGTGCCGCACGCGGTCCTGCTCGAGCTTTTCACCGAGCATGGCGCCGGCACCCTCATCGAACGGCGCAGGCGGAAAAGCAGCACGAGGGGCGCGTGACTAGCAGAAAGCCAGAACTTCGCGACAGCTTCGATCATGTCGAGGCGTGGGTGTTCGATCTCGACAACACGCTTTACCCAGCCGATTGCAATCTCTTCGCCCAGATCGATCGGCGCATGGGCGAGTTCATCGCAAACAGCTTCGGCCTCCCGCTCGAAGAGGCGCAGAGCTTGCGCGAGACCTACTATTACGAGCACGGCACGACACTCGCCGGATTAGTCCGGCTGCATGGCGTGTCGCCGCAAGCCTTCCTCGATTATGTGCATGACATCGACTTGAGCTCGGTCGCGGCCTGTCCTGAGCTTGCTGCTGCGCTCGATGCTCTTCCCGGCCGCAAGTTCATCTTTACCAACGGCTCGCGCAAGCATGCGGAGGCCGTCGCGGCGCGGCTCGGCGTCGATGGCCGCTTCGCCGAGATTTTCGACATTCATGCCCTCGAATACATTCATCCGAAGCCGACGCGCGAAGCCTATGAGCGCTTCGTGCGCGCGAACAAGGTTGTCCCCCGTCAGACCGCGATGTTCGACGACCTGCCGAACAATCTCGAAACCGCGCATGCGCTCGGCATGACCACGGTGCTGGTGCATGGCCTGACCGATCATCCCCAGCATCAGGCGATCGCCGGCTGGACCGAGCTTCCCGCCCACATCCATCACCGCACCGATGCACTCGCTCCCTTCCTTGCGGCGATTAGAACGTCACTTGCGGCAACCGAACAGCCTGCGGAAGACATTCCGTTCCGCGCCCAGTTCTGCCTGACCTGACGGGGTTTCATGACTCACGACCATCTCAAGACTTTCATCGACAGCGCCTACGAGCATGCGGTCGAGATCACGCCGGAGACCAAGGGCGTGGTGCGCGACGCCGTGGAGGAGGTGCTCGACCTACTCGATAGGGGCGAGCTTAGAGTCGCCGAGAAGGTCGGCGGCACATGGGTCGTGCATCAATGGCTCAAGAAGGCGATCCTGCTTTCCTTCCGCCTGCACGAACCGCAAAAGATCGATGGCGGCCCCGACGGTGGGGCGTGGTGGGACAAGGTCCCCACAAAGTTCGCCAAATGGAAGGTCAAGGACTTCAAGCAGGCAGGCTTCCGCGTCGCGCCTGGCGCCGTGGTACGCCGCTCCGCCTATATCGCGCCTGGCGTCGTGCTGATGCCGTCCTTCGTTAATCTCGGCGCTCGCGTGGACTCTGGCACCATGGTTGACACTTGGGCGACGGTCGGCTCCTGCGCGCAAATCGGCAAGAACGTGCATCTCTCGGGTGGGGCGGGCATCGGTGGCGTGCTGGAGCCGCTGCAAGCCAATCCCGTCATTATCGAGGACAATTGCTTCATCGGTGCCCGCGCCGAGGTCGCCGAGGGCGTCATCGTCGGCGAGGGGTCAGTGCTCTCCATGGGCGTCTATCTCGGCCAGTCGACCCGCATCATCAATCGCGCGACCGGAGAGTTATTGCAGGGCCGCGTGCCGCCCTACTCCGTCGTCGTCTCGGGCACGGCTCCCGGCAAGCCATTGCCTGACGGATCGCAGGGACCTTCGCTCTATTGCGCCGTGATCGTGAAGACGGTCGATGAACGCACGCGCGCCAAGACTTCGATCAACGAGCTGCTCAGGGATTGACCTAAGAGTTCGGCGAGCCGAGGCCTAAATCTTGGCCTGTGCAAAGCTTTATGAACCAGCCGGGCTTCGACGGCTCACGCTGATGAGGGCGGCCGCCGCACATAGCCCCTTTCGCGAGGGCGCCGTTCGGCCTTACAAAGGTGAACAGCGGCAGCTGGCCGGCAAGCGAGGGGGGAACGCAATGGATTTGGATTTCAAGTATCTATTCACGTCGTTTGAGGGTCGCATCAACCGAGCCAAATACTGGGCGGGAACCATCATCCTCGCCATCGTCAGCATCGTGGCCGGCTTCATCATTGGCGCCATCTTCGGATCCTCGACCCTTGGCGCGATCCTGGTGGCGCTCGTCACCATCGCCCTGTTCTATCCGGGATACGCGGTCGCGGCTAAACGCTTCCAGGACCGTGACAAGCCTGGCGTTACCGCTCTTTACGGCCTGATCCCCGTCCTGATCGCGAGTCTGCTGCAGGCCTTCGGGCTAACGGGAACGCCGAACCAGCCGAATGCGCTCGGTTGGATCTGCACGCTGGTCACTATGGGCGTCGGTCTCTGGTTCCTAATAGAGCTCGGCATCCTCAAGGGCACGCCAGGTCCCAATCGTTTCGGCGGCGATCCCTTGGCTGCCGTGCGCTAGGGTCGGCCAGGCGATGGGTTTCGCGCGGAAGCGCTGCCAAGCTCATCGCCGCCCACTTCTGAAGCCGTGAGGGCGCGGATGGGCTTGCCACGCCGCGCGGCACTCGTCATTTTGCCCACGACATGAGCAGTCTCGGCCATAAGGCAGTCGCGATCGCGCAAAGCTTGATCCGCTGCGAAAGCATCACGCCCGCAGATGCCGGCGCGCTGGACGCGCTCGCCGAGGCGCTTAAGCCCGCGCGCTTCGCCGTCGAGCGCTTAACCTTCAAGGACGAACACTCGCCCCCAATCCATAATCTATTCGCCCGCATCGGCGACGGACCGCCGCATCTTTGCTTTGCCGGGCATACCGATGTCGTGCCGCCGGGCGATGAGAAGCTGTGGTCCCATCCGCCGTTCGCCGCAGAGATTGCCGACGGCCGCCTCTACGGCAGGGGCGCCTCCGATATGAAGGGCGCTATTGCCTGCTTCGTTGCTGCCGCATCTGATTATGCCAAGGCGCGGGGACGAGAGATCGACGGCACGATCAGCTTGCTCATTACCGGCGACGAGGAAGGTGTTGCCATCAATGGCACGCGCAAAGTGCTGCAATGGATGAAGGAGGAGAGAAACGAGCGGCCAGATCATTGCCTGGTTGGCGAGCCAACCAATGCGAAACGCCTCGGCGAAGCGATCAAGATCGGAAGGCGCGGCAGTCTCAATGCCAAAATCAAGGTCAGCGGGGTGCAAGGGCACGTCGCCTACCCGCATCTTGCCAGCAATCCCGTGAAAGGACTGGTGCGCGTTCTTGCCCGCCTCTGCGACTCTCCGCTCGACTACGGCAGCGCGCATTTCTCGCCTTCGAACCTCGAAGTGACCAGCATCGATGTCGGCAATCCTACGACAAACCTCATTCCGGCGGCGGCAGAAGCACGACTCAACATCCGCTACAACGACAAGCACTCGCCATCGTCGCTGGAAGCCTTTCTGCGGGAGCAGGCCGCACATGCCCTGTCCGGCAGCAATCTCAATTTTACTTTCGCCTTCGAGCCGCCTAGCCACAGCTTTCTAACCGAGCCCGGTCCGCTCGATGCGATTCTGAGCGAGGCAGTGCGCGAGATCACGGGACTTAACCCCGCGCTCGAGACCGGCGGCGGCACGTCCGACGCGCGCTACATCAAGGACTATTGCCCGGTCATCGAGTTCGGACTTCTGACAGAGACCATTCACAAAGCTGACGAGAATGTGACCCTTGCCGACCTCGAACAGCTCACCGCCATCTATCGGCGCTTCATCGAGCTTTATTTCCAGACGTTCGGTGGAACCGATGCCGGGTGACGACCGGCCGATCGGTGTGTTCGACTCAGGCATGGGCGGATTGACGGTGCTGCGCGCGCTACTCGCGCGGCTTCCTAACGAGCGTTTCGTCTATCTCGGCGATACCGCCCGCCTTCCTTACGGCACGAAGAGTCCCGAGACGGTGCAGGCCTATGCGCTTCAGGCGACACGGCTCCTCGTCTCCGAGGGGGTGAAGATGGTGGTCGTCGCCTGCAACACGGCTTCCGCGGTGGCGCTTCGTTCGCTCACGGAAGCCTTGTCGCCGGTGTCGGTGATCGGCGTGATCGAGCCAGGTGCACGGGCCGGCGTCGCCGCCACCCGGAACAACCATATCGCGGTCATCGCAACGGAGGGCACGGTGAAGGGCGCCGCTTATGCGCGCGCTATCGCCGCGCTCAACGGCAACATCAAGGTGGTGCAACAGCCCTGCCAAGTATTCGTGGCGCTTGCCGAGGAGGGCTGGACCAATTCTCCTGCGACGCGCGCAGCCGCCGAGCACTATCTTGGGCCGCTATTCAAAAACCCCTCAGCGCCCGACACGCTTGTGCTCGGCTGCACGCATTTCCCGGTGCTGACAGAGACGATCCGCAAGGTCATCGGCAGCAAGGTGGCGCTCGTGGACTCGGCCGAAACAACGGCCATTGCCGTAGCGGACGCACTTGCGAGCGGCCGTCTCGGCAGCATGTCCGTGACAAATGGCGGCGGTGCCCGTATTTTCGCGACCGATTCGCCGGAGCGCTTCGCCCGTGTCGGCGCAGTGTTTCTCGGCCGGCCGATCGATGCGGAGACTGTCGAGCTCGTCGATCTCAGGGCGCTGTAAGGTCACCTAGACTCGTGGCGGCGGCTCAGAGTCCGGCAAGGCTGCAGAGTCGTCGGTCGGGTCCGGCGCCGGAAGCAGGGCCGGCGCCTTGGTGTCAGCCGCAACGCTCACGTCCCTGAGAAGGCTCATGAACCACTTCTTGCCGAGAAGGATGAGCACTGCGGCGCCATAAACGAGCACGCCCCAGACGATGAGAATGGCGAGCATGGTCTCCTGGCGGAAGTGCGCCATGTGGGCAAGCGCGCGCTCGAGCCCAAAGGCGCCGACAAGAAGTGCCGCTCCCAAGATCGCGCCCGAGATGGTGAGCATCGCCACCGGCTTGCCGATCGCAGCGCCGGAAACGGCAAATCCCTGGCGGCGCGCAAAGAAGGCAAGCAGGCTCAAGTTGATCCACGCGCCCACGCTGGTCGCTAGCGCCAAGCCGACCTGAGCGAGATGCCCCATGAGCAGGACTTTGAGGATGATGTTGATGCTTGCGGCAAGCAGCGCCGCCTTGACCGGAGTTGCAGTGTCGCCGCGCGCATAAAACGGTGCGGTGAAGCTCCTCAGCAGAACGAACGGCAGAAGGCCAAAGGAGTAGGCGGCAAGCGTCGCTCCTGCAGCCGCCGCATTCTCGACGGTGAAGGCGCCGCGTGCGAACAGCGCGCGCATGATGAGGTCCGGAATGACGATGGCGCTGACTGCGCAAGGAATTGTGAGGAGGAGCGCCAGCTGGATACCGCGCGCTTGCGCGGAGGCAGCGCCCCTCTCGTCTCCGGCGGCAAGCCGGCGCGACATCTCGGGCAGAAGCACCGTGCCGACGGCGATGCCAACGACACCAATTGGAAGCTGATTGATACGGTCAGCGTAATAGAGCGCCGACAGCGCGCCGGTCGGCAGATATGAGGCGATCAGCGTGTCGGCGAACAGCGCGAGCTGCACGCCGCCGGCGCCGATGATGGCAGGTCCGAGCGCCTTGAGAAATTTGCGCGTCGGTTCGTCGAGGCGCGGCATGCGGAACCTGATACCGACGCCGTGTGCCTCCGCGTCACCGCCTACGACGAGCACAATCGCGACGCCGGCAAGCAGCACGCCCCAAGCCGCGGCGTGGCCGGCGTCCTGAAAGAAGGGCGTCAGCAAAAGCGTCGCGATGATCGACAGATTGAGCAGAATTGGCGCGCCTGCCGCGGCGGCGAATCTATTGTTGGCGTTCAGGATGCCGGCGAACAGCGTCTCGATCGACACGAGCGCGAGATAAGGAAAGGTGATGCGGGTGAGCGCCACGGCGAGATCGAAGCGCGCAGGGTCGAGGCCGGGAGCAAGCACGCTGACCACTTCGGGCGTGAAGATCATCGCGAGCGCGAGCAGCACGAGATTGATGGTTATGAGTGCAGCGCCAATCTGATCGGCGAACAGCTTGGCGGCGGGAAGCCCTGCTTGCTGAAGCGTGCGCGCGTAAGCCGGCACGAAAGCTGCGGCGAAGGCGCCTTCGGCGAAGATGGCGCGGAAGTGGTTGGGAAGCCTGAATGCGACGAAAAAGGCGTCGGCCAGAGGACCTGCGCCGAGCACCGCGGCCATGACGACGTCGCGCAGGAAACCGGTTAGGCGCGAGACGAGTGTGAGCCCGCCGACCGTGGCAATGCGTCTGATCATGCAGGATTAGCGGGCTGGCAGACGCAGTTATGTGGCACGCAAATCCCTCCCCCGGCCCCTGCCCTGGCGAGCAAGCTCCTAGCCCAGGGGCGAGGCTCTGTCCATGCGGCAGCCTAGTAGTCGACTTTCACAAGATAAAGGCCGCAAGCAGGCGCTACAGGACCGCAGGCGTTGCGGTCGCGCGCTTCAAGGGCTTGCTTGAGATCACGCTTCGTCCAACCGCCCTCCCCCACGAGCTTCAACGAACCAACCATCGAGCGCACCTGGTTGTGCAGAAAGGACCGCGCGGAGGTCTCGATGCGAATGACCTCGCCATGGCGAGAGACATCGAGCCGGTCGAGCGTCTTTACCGGCGATTTGGCCTGGCATTCGGTCGAACGGAAGGTGGTGAAGTCGTGGTTGCCGATGAGAGTTTGCGCGGCCTCGTGCATCGTCTCGGCATCGAGGGGGCGGAACACGCCCCAGGCCCGATTGCGCTCGAGCGCAAGCGGCGCGCGACGGCCGACGATGCGATAGAGATAATGCCTGGCTTTTGCCGAGAAGCGGGCATCGAAGTCTTCGGGAGCGCCCTCGCAAGCCAGCACGCTGATCGGGTCGGGCCGGAGTTGCGCGTTGAGTGCGTCGCGCACTTTGCCAGGCTCCCAATCCTTGGCGAGATCGAAATGGGCGACCTGGGCAAGGGCGTGCACGCCTGCGTCGGTGCGTCCGGCCCCGCGCGGTATCACCTCCTCGCCCGAGAACGCCCTGACGGCCTCGATGAGGCGGTCTTGCACCGAAGGGCCGTTCTCCTGCATCTGCCAGCCAACGAACGGGGTCCCGTCATATTCGAGGGTAAGCTTGTAGCGGGGCATCGGCGCTAACCGAGTACCGTGCCATGCGCGATCGTCGCACCGCGCAGGAAGTCATCCCCGCTCATCGGACGCTTGGCGGCGCGCTGCACTTCGACGAGGCAGACCGCGCCTTCTCCGCAGGCAATCGTGAGTTTGTTATCGAGAGCAAGGCCAGGAGCGCCGCTGCCGTTGGCGAGCGTCGAGCGCAACGCCTTTATACGTTCAGGCTTGCCATTGAGATCAATCTCGAACCAAGCGCCTGGATATGGCGAGAGTCCACGGATCAGATTGTGCACCTCGCGTGCGGGCCGCGACCAGTCGATACGAGTCTCTGCCGGATCGATCTTCTCGGCATAAGTGACGCCGCCCTCTGCCTGCGGACGGCAATCGAGCCCTCCCCCCTCAAGTGCAGAGAGCGCGTGCACCATTAGCCTCGCGCCGCGAGTTGCAAGCGCGTCGTGCAGCTCGCCAGCAGTTTCGTCGGCGCCGATGGGCGCGCGCGCTTCGAGACAGACCGGGCCGGCATCCAGTCCTTCGGTGATGCGCATCACCGCGACGCCAGTCTCGGTATCACCTGCCATGATGGCACGGTTGATTGGCGCCGCGCCGCGCCAGCGCGGAAGCAGCGAGGCGTGCAGATTTAGCGCACCATATTTCGGTGCATCAAGGATTGGCTTTGGCAGAATCAGCCCGTAGGCCACGACCACCGCGACGTCGGGAGTTAATGAGGCGAAACGAGCCGATTCCTCGGCGCTCTTCAGCCGCTCTGGCGTCAGCACGGCTAGACCGGTTTCCTCAGCGGCTTGTTGCACCGGCGATTTCCGCAAAGCCATGCCGCGGCCTGCCGCACGTGGCGGCTGGCTATACACCGCGACCACTTCATGCCCCGCCTCGAGGATCGCGCGAAGCGTCGGCACAGCAAAGTCCGGCGTACCCATGAAGATGATGCGGAGACGCATAGGCCCTTATGTCACCGCCGCCGCACCCGCGGCAATCAGGGCTTTTCCTTGTACAGGCCCCATACGGCATAGAGCGCGCTCGCGCTCGCCAAGAGGAAGAGCACAGACAGGATGCCTCCCTCGGCATGCCAGCCGAGCAAACGGCCGAGGTCATAAAGGACATAGACCGCAAAGGTGAAGGCGAGGCCGTAAAGGTGAGGCCGGCCCTTCAACGCGGCGAGCACCGCTATGACGGCAACAGCGACTTCAATGGCAATAGAGAGGGTGAGGAGCACCACAACTAAAGCGCCTTTTCGGTCCGCTTCTGCTTGGTGAATTTCCGGACCACCATGTCGCGTTTGAGCCGCGACAGATAATCGATGAACAGGACACCGTTCAAATGATCGATCTCGTGCTGCACCAGCGTCGACCAGATGCCCTCGAGCTCGGCTTCCCGTTTCTTTCCTTCTCGATCGATGTAGCTCACGCGTGTCCTGGCAGGACGCTCGATCTCGGCGGTGAAGTCCGGAATCGAGAGACACCCTTCCTCGTGGGTGCGCATCTCCTCCGAACGCTCGAGGATCTCTGGATTGACCATGACAAGGGGGGACTTTGGCGCCTCGTCCTTGGCGGGGTCCATGACGATCAGCCGCCGCAAAACGCCAACCTGCGGCGCGGCGAGCCCAATGCCGGGCGCGTCGTACATGGTGGCCAGCATGTCGTCCATGAGCCGGCGAAGCTCAGCATCAATCCGCTCGACGGGTTTTGCCTTCTTGCGCAGGACAGGATCGGGAAGCGTGAGGATGGGAAGAACAGCCATTTGAGCCGCTGACATAAGGTTGCGGGCAGGCAGGGTCAACATGTTCCTGTTTTGGTCTAGGGCTCCGAATCGGTCTATTTTGGCCAGATGGTCATGGAGCCCATTCAGGTCGGGAGCGTCATCCTCAATCCCGTTTTTGTGTTGCTTTCGTTAGCCGGCCTCGCCGTCCTCGCACTGATTGCGCTCACTATTACGCTCGCCGTGCATATGGGGCGGCGGCGTGAAGAGGCGGCCGCGAATGAGGCGCAGCTCTCCGAGCTGAAAATCCGCCTGCAGACGCTCGCCGAGATCAGCGTCACGCGTCATGGCGAGCTTGCCCGCGCCGTCAACGAGCGGCTCGATCGCATGACGCACCGCGTCGGCTCAGACTTGAACGAGACGGCGCGCAAGACCAACGACTCGATCGCCAAGCTCAATGAGCGGCTGGCAGTGATCGACACGGCGCAGAAGAACCTCACCGAGCTTTCGACCAACATGGTCTCGCTCCAGGAGATCCTCGCCAACAAGCAGGCGCGCGGCGCCTTCGGCCAGATGCGCATGGAGACCATCGTCACGGACGGGCTGCCCAAGGGCGCCTACACGTTCCAGGCCACACTCTCCAATGGCAAGCGGCCCGACTGCCTGCTTCATATGCCGAATGCGAGCGCGTCAGTCGTGATCGACGCCAAATTCCCGCTCGAAGGTTTCGAGGCGTTTCGCACCGCGCGGCGCGAGGAGGAAAAGAAGGAGGCGGCACGGCGCGTGCGTATCGACGTTGTCCGGCACGTCGAGGCGATGGCTGAGCGCTACTTCATTCCGGGCGAGACGCAGGACACCGCCATCTTGTTCGTGCCGTCAGAGGCGATCTACGCCGAACTTCATGAGAGTTTCGAGGACTTGGTGCAAAAGGCGTATCGAGCCCGCATCGTGCTCACGTCGCCCAACATGCTGATGCTCGCCGTGCAGACCATGCAGGCGATCCTGAAGGACGTGAAGATGCGCGAGCAGGCGCATCTCATCCAGCGCGAGGTGGTTCACCTCATGGAGGATACCGGGCGCTTGCGTGAGCGCGTGCTCGACCTTCAGCGCCATTTCGGCCAAGCCAACGCCGACATCGAGAAGATCATCACCTCGTCGGAGCGCATCGCGGCGCGCGGGCGCAAGATTGAAGGCTTGGAATTCGAGGATGCCGCACCGGCGGCGGAAATCGAGCACTACGCTAATGGCGGCGCTGCCCCCTTACCCGGCTCGCCGTCTCCTGCAAGGGAAAAGGCAGGCGAGCGGCAGAAAAATGGGGGAGCTCGCATCGTGCGGCAGCCTGACCTGCTCGCGCGCGAGTGAGGGGGACGTTTTATCCCCGCTTCTTCCGCGCTGATGGGGTCCTCTTCTTTGCCGCAGCGGAGCGCTTCTTAGCGGCACGTTTCTTCGCGGCTTGCTCGTGGCGCTCGCCCCAGCGCATGCCTTCGAGCTTCATGCCGTCGGGGTCGAGGAAGAACACGGCATAATAGTCGTCGTAATACTCGCCGGCTGGATCGACGATGGTAGCGCCGTTCTCCTCGAGATAAGCCTGAAGCGCGTCGACGTCCTTCCGATTCCGCAAGCGGAACGCGTAATGGTGAAACCCGATATCGCCCTTGCGGTATTTGTGTTTCTTGCCCTCTTCGTCGGCGGCGGCGATCCAGAACAGCGTCTTGCCGTTGGCCC
>JBKOWI010000166.1:0-8777 GCA_046724315.1 Pseudomonadota bacterium
GTTCTACGCGACGGTGTGCTGTGACCCCGAAGGAATCGAGAGAACACCCTTCCTCAGGGTCATGCGCCAGACCCATCGTGAAATGAAGCAACTGATGAAGGGTGACACCAAGATCGCCACCTCGAACCATCGCTTCAACGAGATGCTGCGCCGCTCGACGGTCGACCTCGCCATGCTCTCTACCGACACTCCGCAAGGGCTTTTTCCCTATGCGGGGATTCCCTGGTATTCGACAACCTTCGGGCGTGACGGGTTGATCACGGCACTGCAATGCCTATGGCTCGACCGCAGGCTTGCGCTCGCTGTACTCAAACGCTTGGCGGCGTTGCAGGCGACTGATTTCGACGCGGCCTCTGACGCGGCGCCTGGCAAGATTCTGCATGAGATGCGCTCGGGTGAAATGGCCAATCTCAGGGAGATTCCCTTCGGCCTCTATTACGGCAGCGTCGATGCAACGCCGCTGTTCGTTATACTGGCTGGACAATATGCCCAGTCGAGCGGCGACCTCGGGACTCTGAGAAAGCTTTGGCCCACCATGGAGAAGGCACTTGCCTGGATCGACGGTCCTGGCGATGCGGATCGCGATGGCTTCATCGAGTACTATAAAGAGTCCGAGAAAGGACTCGCGAACCAAGGTTGGAAGGACTCTCACGACGCTGTCTTCCATGCCGATGGTCGCCTGGCGGAAGGACCGATCGCGCTCGCGGAGGTGCAAGGATATGTCTATGCGGCGAAGAAGCTTGCCGCCTGGTGCGCGGAGAAGATCGGATTGGAAGAGCGGTCTCGCGAGCTGACCGAACAGGCCGAGCGGCTTGCCGAGCGCTTTGATGAGGCTTTCTGGTGCGAAGAGATTGGCACCTATGCGCTAGCGCTCGATGGCAACAAGGAACCTTGCCGAGTGCGTACCTCCAACGCAGGCCAGGTTCTTTACGGTGGCATTGCGCGCCCTGAACGGGCCGAACGGGTCGTCTCGGCCCTGATGGGAAGCGACAGCTTCTCGGGCTGGGGCATCCGGACCCTGTCCACGGAGGAGCGGCGCTACAATCCCATGTCCTATCACAACGGCTCAGTTTGGCCCCATGACAACGCGCTCGTAGCACTGGGCTTCGCGCGCTATCGCGCCAAAGACGCGGTCAACCGTGTCTTCCGTTCATTGTTCGATGCAGCGACCTTCTTGGAGCTTTATCGGCTGCCTGAATTGTTCTGCGGGTTCTCGCGCTATGCGGGACGGGGACCGACGCTTTATCCAGTTGCCTGCGCGCCGCAAGCCTGGGCGGCCGGAACGTTCTTCGCCGCGCTTCAGGCTTGCCTCGGCATCAAGCAAGACCCCTGGAACAGCGAGATCAGATTCCAGAATCCAAGGCTGCCGAATTTCCTCGACGAAGTGGTGCTGAAAGGACTTACGGCAGGGGATGGCTGCGTTGACGCCGTCATTCGCCGGCATGGAGATCGCACGTCCCTGGAAGTGCTGCGGACACAGGGAAATATCGATATTAAGACCGAGCTCGAGGACTGAACGGCGCGCCCGCCTACATTTTCGTAAGCGCGCGGGTGTCTTTCCTTCGCAGGATCGACATCTCGTTGTGAACCGCCCTTAGCAGGAGCTCCTTAATCTGAGTGGCGCTCCACCGTGCCTGTGCAAGCTGGAAAACTTTCCGGGCCACAAAGCTGCGTGCGGGACCCGAACTTAAGGAGGGGCTGAAGGCGCTCTCTGCGGCAAGCTCTTTCCAGACGTCGTCGACGATGACGGCGATCTGGCTCAAAGCCTCTGGATTGAACGAGCGGCGTGTGGATCTTAGCGTTGCCATAAAAACCTCCTGGCCAGGCAACTAATCCTATGGCTTGTGCATGGTTCCGGCCCTAAGCGTCGCGGGGTACCCCTCACGCAACCGAAGTCGAGACCCAGCTCGCTAAGGCTCGATAATTTATGGAACCGGCGGCCGGCGAGAGCGTTCTCGGTCGCGGCGCGGTATATCTCTGCGCCATGCAGGTAGCCAGGATGCCGCGGCGGGACGGGCCTAAACCCTCACAAATCAAGCTGATTTTTCGCCTGCCAATGTCGGTTGACCGCCGACAGACGGCGCGTGGCGGGCTAAACTCCTCTTCGAAACTGTCCTGTCTTTTGGCGGAGCCAATCTATGCAGCCGGCTAGCGAAGCACTCGATCAATTGAAACCTAAGGGCCCACGGGAGCACGAAACTGCGGCTGCCGATAAGGGGCACGGTCTGAATGGTCGAGCGGTCTTGCACGACTTGCTCGAGGCGCTTCAGGCGATGCGGGCAGGGGACTTCTCGATCAGGATGCGGGCCGGTGGAGATGGCATCGAAGGGAAGATCGCCGATACGTTCAATGAAATCGTTGCGGCGAACCAGGTGCTGGCGCATCAGCTGGAAGCCGTGGGCCAGGTGGTCGGCCGCGAAGGTCGCACTCGCAAGCGCGTGAAGCTCGGCTTCGCCTACGGCGCCTGGGGCGAGATGGAGAGTTCGATCAACACCCTGATCGACGACCTGGTCTGGCCGACGACAGAGGTGTCGCGTGCGCTTGCTGCGGTCGCCCAGGGCGACCTCTTGCAGACCATGCGCCTCGATGTCGACGGCCGGCCGCTTCAAGGCGAGTTCCTCCAATCGGCAGCCATTGTCAACACCATGATCAGGCAGCTCGGCGTCGTCACCTCCGAGGTGACGCGCGTCGCGCGCGAGGTTGGCACCGAGGGCAAGCTTGGCGGCCAAGCCGAGGTGCCGGGAGTGACCGGCGTGTGGAAGGACTTGACCGAAAGCGTCAACTCCATGGCCAACAATCTGACGGCGCAGGTCCGAAACATCGCCGACGTCACCATCGCTGTGGCGAGCGGCGACCTGTCAAAGAAAATCACAGTGGACGTGCGCGGCGAGATTCTTCAGCTGAAAGAGGCCATCAACACGATGGTGGATCAGCTCCGCTCGTTCGCCTCGGAGGTGACGCGTGTGGCGCGCGAGGTGGGCACCGATGGCAAGCTCGGCGGCCAAGCGATCGTGCCCGGCGTGGCCGGTACCTGGAAGGACCTGACCGACTCGGTCAACGCCATGTGCGGAAATCTGACAGCGCAGGTGCGCAACATCGCACAAGTGACGACCGCGGTGGCGCGCGGCGACCTGTCCCGCAAGATCACCGTGGACGTGCGCGGCGAAATTCTCGAGCTCAAGAACACCATCAACACCATGGTGGATCAGCTCAACTCCTTCGCTTCCGAGGTGACGCGTGTGGCGCGCGAGGTCGGTACTGAGGGCAAGCTCGGCGGTCAGGCCGAGGTGCCGGGTGTCGCAGGCACCTGGAAGGACTTGACCGACAACGTGAATTTCATGGCGTCGAACCTGACCGCTCAGGTCCGCAACATTGCCGATGTGGCGACGGCCATCGCCGGCGGCGACTTGTCGAAGAAGATCACGGTGAATGTCAGCGGCGAGATCCTCCAGCTGAAAGAGACCATCAACACCATGGTCGATCAGCTCAACGCTTTCGCGGGCGAGGTGACGCGCGTGGCGCGCGAGGTGGGTACCGAAGGACGGCTCGGCGGTCAGGCCAACGTGCTCGGCGTCGCGGGCACGTGGAAAGACCTGACTGACAGCGTCAATTCCATGGCCAGCAACTTGACGGCGCAGGTCCGCAATATCGCCGAGGTCGCGACGGCAATCGCTAGCGGCAACCTGTCCAAGAAGATTACCGTCGATGTGCGTGGCGAAATTCTCGAGCTGAAAGACACTATCAACACCATGGTCGATCAGCTCAACGCGTTCGCCGGCGAGGTGACACGCGTGGCGCGCGAGGTGGGCACCGAAGGCAAGCTCGGCGGTCAGGCCGAAGTTCCGGATGTTGCCGGCACTTGGAAGGACTTGACCGACAGCGTGAATTCCATGGCGTCGAACCTGACCGGTCAGGTTCGCAACATCGCCGAGGTCGCGACGGCTGTGGCGCTCGGCGACCTGTCGAAGAAGATCACGGTGAACGTCAGCGGCGAGATTCTGCAGCTGAAGGAAACCATCAACACGATGGTGGACCAGCTAAACGCCTTCGCCGCCGAGGTGACGCGCGTGGCGCGCGAGGTGGGCACCGACGGTAAGCTCGGCGGTCAGGCCGAGGTGCCAGGTGTGGCGGGCACTTGGAAGGACTTGACCGACAGCGTGAACTCGATGGCCGGCAATCTGACCGCGCAGGTCCGCAACATCGCCGAGGTGGCGACCGCGATTGCCGATGGAGACCTATCGCGCAAGATCACGGTGGACGTGCGCGGCGAGATTCTCCAGCTCAAGCAAACGCTGAACACCATGGTCGATCAGCTCAACCGCTTCGCCGGCGAGGTGACGCGCGTGGCGCGCGAGGTCGGCACTGAAGGCAGGTTGGGCGGTCAGGCGAACGTGCCCGGCGTTGCCGGAACGTGGAAAGACCTGACCGACAGTGTGAACTCGATGGCCGGCAATCTGACGGCACAAGTCCGCAACATTGCCGAGGTGACCACCGCCGTGGCGCGCGGGGACCTGTCGCGCAAGATCACCGTGGACGTGAAAGGCGAAATTCTCGAGCTCAAGAACACCATCAACACCATGGTGGATCAGCTGAACGCCTTCGCCTCCGAGGTGACGCGCGTGGCGCGCGAGGTTGGTACCGAAGGAAAGCTCGGCGGCCAGGCGCAAGTGCCGGAGGTCGCTGGCACCTGGAAGGACTTGACAGATAACGTGAATTTCATGGCGAGCAACCTCACGGCGCAGGTCCGCAACATCGCCGAGGTCGCCACCGCCATCGCGAGCGGCGACCTCTCCAAGAAGATCACAGTGGACGTGCGCGGCGAGATTCTCCTGCTCAAGGAAACATTGAACACCATGGTCGAGCAGTTGCGTTCCTTCGCCGCCGAGGTGACGCGCGTGGCGCGCGAGGTGGGTACGGAAGGAAAGCTCGGCGGCCAAGCCGTGGTGCAGGGCGTCGGCGGCACGTGGAAGGACTTGACCGACAACGTGAACCTGCTCGCCGCCAATCTCACCACGCAGGTGCGCAATATCGCCGAGGTGACCACTGCCGTGGCGCGCGGAGACCTGTCGCGCAAGATCACCGTGGACGTGAAAGGCGAAATTCTCGAGCTCAAGGACACCATCAACACCATGGTGGATCAGCTCAATGCCTTCGCTTCCGAGGTGACGCGCGTGGCGCGCGAGGTGGGCACCGAGGGCAAGCTCGGCGGTCAGGCGCAAGTGCCAGGCGTCGCCGGCACGTGGAAGGACCTCACCGACACAGTGAACGTCATGGCCGCCAACCTCACCGAGCAGGTGCGCGGCATCGTGAAGGTGGTGACCGCAGTCGCCAACGGCGACCTTAAGCAGGAGCTCACGGTGAAATCCAAGGGCGAGGTTGCCGCACTCGCCGAGACCATCAACAACATGATGGACACGCTCGCCACCTTCGCCGATCAGGTGACCACCGTGGCACGCGAGGTCGGCGTGGAAGGACGCTTGGGCGGCCAAGCCAACGTGCCTGGCGCCGCAGGCACCTGGAAAGACTTGACCGGCAACGTCAACCTGTTGGCCGCCAACCTCACCACCCAAGTGCGCGCCATCGCCGAGGTTGCTACCGCCGTGACCAAAGGCGACCTGACGCGATCCATCCAGGTCAATGCGCGCGGCGAGGTCGCCGAGCTCAAGGACAACATCAACACGATGATCGGCAATTTGCGGCTCACCACCGATCGCAATACCGAGCAGGATTGGCTCAAGACCAATCTCGCTAAATTCACCAATATGCTACAGGGCCAGCGCGATCTCACCACGGTCGGCCGGCTGCTGCTTTCCGAGCTCACGCCACTCGTGAACGCCCAGCTTGGCGTCATTTATCAGGTGGATGGCGAGGGCGGCGGCAGCCTGCGGTTGCTCGCAGCCTATGCCGATGATGGCCCGACCGGGCATCCGCTGCGCTTAAGATTCGGCGAGGGGCTGGTCGGCCAGTGCGCCGCGGATAAGCGAAGCCTCTTGATCACCCACATGCCGGCCCATGCCGTATCGATCGGCTCGGCGCTGTTCAAGGTAGTGCCGCAGAGCGTGATCGTCCTGCCGGTGCTGTTCGAGAGCGAAGTCAAGGCCGTGATCGAACTTGCTACCGTCACCGCCTTTACGGACTTGCAGGTCACGTTCCTCGAGCAGCTGACCAGCGGCATCGGCATCGTGCTGAATTCGATCGAGGCGACGATGCAGACCGAGGCGCTGCTCACGCAGTCCCAGCAGCTTGCTGCGGAATTGCAGACTCAACAGAGAGAGTTGCAACAGACCAACGAGCAGCTTGGCCAAAAAGCGCAACAGCTTGCCGAACGTAACGTGGAGGTTGAGCGCAAGAATCAGGAAATCGAGCAGGCTCGTCGCGCTCTCGAGGAGAAGGCGGGCGAGCTGGCTCTGACTTCAAAATACAAGTCCGAGTTCCTGGCGAATATGAGCCACGAGTTGCGGACGCCGCTCAACAGCATTCTCATCCTCGGCCAGCAACTGACGGACAATCCGGAAGGTAATCTGACCGCCCGTCAGGTCGAATTCGCGCGCACCATTCACGGCGCCGGAACCGATCTGCTCAACCTGATCAGTGACATTCTCGATCTGTCCAAGATCGAATCTGGCACCGTGACGGTCGAAGCTGAAGAAATTGCCTTTGCGAGCCTCGTTGAGGCCGTAGCGCGACCGTTCCGTCATGAAGCGGAGTCGCGCGGTCTTTCCTTCGATGTGCAGGTCGATCCCAATCTCGGGCGAAGCATCACTACCGACTCTAAACGCCTTCAGCAGGTTCTCAAGAACCTCCTGTCCAATGCCTTCAAGTTCACGCAGCAAGGAGGTGTGTGGCTCAAGGTCACGGCGGCAAATGACGGCTGGACTCCCGATCATCCGGTGCTCAGCCAGTCGCCGATGGTCGCGGCCTTCGAGGTCTCCGATTCCGGCATCGGCATCCCCCAGGAAAAGCAGAAGATCATCTTCGAGGCTTTCCAACAGGCCGACGCCAGCACGAGCCGGAAATATGGCGGAACCGGCCTTGGGCTCGCCATCAGCCGCGAGCTCGCCCATTTGCTCGGCGGCGAGATGTGTCTGCGCAGCACGCCCGGCATGGGAAGCACCTTCACTCTATATCTGCCTCTGATTTATGGCGGCCCCTCCGCGCTTCGCCCCGTGCCGAGCAATGGCAGCGGAACGCTCCACGAGGCCCGCACGCAGATGCCGACCATTATCTATGAGCGCGTGGCCCAGCCAATTCCCGACGATCGGATGTCGATCGAGCCCGGCGACGCCGTGCTGCTCATCGTCGAAGACGACCCGCACTATGCGGGGATTCTCATCGAGCTCGCGAAGGAGCACGGCTTCAAGGTTCTGGTCGCAAGCAAAGGGGGCGACGCGCTGTCTCTCGCGCAGGAGTTCCGGCCTACG
Organism: Pseudomonadota bacterium; assembly: GCA_046724315.1. Classification (GTDB taxonomy): domain Bacteria; phylum Pseudomonadota; class Alphaproteobacteria; order Rhizobiales; family Methyloligellaceae; genus Methyloceanibacter. The sequence continues at coordinate 7,422 of JBKOWI010000166.1, forward strand.
GCGATCTCGCTCGATGTGTTCCTTCCCGACATGCTGGGCTGGACCGTTCTCAGCCAGCTCAAGCAAAACCCCCTGACGCGCCACATTCCGGTGCAGATCGTCACCCTGGATGAGGATCGCCAGCACGGACTTTCGCGAGGTGCCTTCTGTTTTGTCACCAAGCCTGCGTCGACCGAGAGCATCGAAGCAGCGCTTTCGCGGATCAAGGACTATGCGGGCTCGCGAAGAAAGCGCCTGCTTGTTATCGAGGACAATGCCGCCGAGCAGCTCAGCATCACAACCCTGCTCGAGCACGACGACATCGAAATCGTCCCCGCGGGGACCGGCGCCGAGGGCCTCGATCTTCTCAACGAGCAACGCTTCGACTGCGTCGTGCTCGATTTGCGGCTTCCCGATATGTCGGGCTTCGAAGTGTTGGAAGCGATGCGCAGCGACGATTCGCTGTCCGACATCCCCGTGGTGGTGTTCACCGGCAGGGAACTCTCGCCCGAGGAGGACGCTCGGCTTCACACCATGGCCCGCAGCATCGTGGTCAAGGGCGTGGAATCGCCTGAACGGCTGCTCGACGAAACTTCGCTCTTCCTGCACCGCGTGATCACCGATCTACCAACCGAGAAGCAGCAGATGATCGAGCGGCTGCATCGGTCCGACGAGGATCTCGTCGGAAAAGTTGCCCTGCTCGTCGACGACGACACGCGGAATATCTTCGCGCTCTCCAGCATGCTCGAGAGGCGAGGCATGCGTGTGCTGACGGCGGCCAACGGCAGCGAGGCCATCCGCCTCGTAAATTCAACGCCGGATATCGCCATCGTTCTCATGGACATCATGATGCCCGAAATGGATGGGTATCAAACCATTGCCGCCATACGCGAGGACCCGTCGTTTCGGCGCCTTCCCATCATCGCGCTCACGGCAAAAGCGATGAAGGGCGATCGCGAGAAGTCGCTAGAGGCGGGTGCCTCGGAATATCTGGCGAAGCCGGTGAACACCGAGCAACTGCTGTCGGCAATGCGCAGCTGGCTGCACCGGTAAAGGTCCTGAGCGATGAACGCCACCGATAAGGTCAATATCCTCCTCGTCGACGATCAGCCGGCCAAGCTGTTGAGCTATGAGGTTATCCTCCAAGAGCTCGGGGAGAACCTGCTCAAGGCATCGTCGGCGACCGAAGCGCTAAACCGGCTTCTCAAGCATGACGTCGCCGTCATCCTTGTCGATGTCTGCATGCCCGATTTGGACGGCTTCGAGCTTGCCGCCATGATCCGGGAGCACCCGCGCTGCCGTGAGACCGCGATCATTTTCATCTCCGCCATTCACCTTACCGATCTCGACCGGATACGTGGCTATGCGATGGGCGCC
>JBKOWI010000034.1:0-5882 GCA_046724315.1 Pseudomonadota bacterium
GAAGGCGATCGACGCCCTACGCACCAAGCTCACGCCCGCGCAGCTCGATAAAGTGAGCGAGCTCGAGGCCAAGTTCCGTGCCCATCATTGGCAAAAACCAGGGTTCGGCCAGCCAGGCCCTGACTTCGGCCCCCACGATGGACCGGGCGACGGACCTGCCACTGATGGCGGACAAGGCGGCAAGCCAGACGATCACTCCCTGTGACCTGACTCTCTCCTAAGTGCGTGACCCGTTGAGGCGGCGAGGAGCAAATCCTCCCGCCTCCTTTTTTACTCCGGAATGCACCGCCGCTGAGCACCAGGAACGCTTGTCGGCGCCAGGGCGTTGGTCTCACCGCCATTATGGTGTTCGGTCCTACCCCACAACGACCGGGAAGCTTGGACCTTCGAGCATAGCAAGCGGGAGGTTCCTCATGGAGATGTCCCAGGTGCATGATTATGCGAGCCAGCTCGTGCGCTTGCACGGAGATAAGGCTCAACTGGTGGCCGCACAGAGAGCCATCGAGAGCGAAAGGCGTGGCGACCACCAGGAAGCCGAGGATTGGCGGCGGATAGCCGAGGCGCTCAAGGAGATGAGGGGGCCGCACGAAAGCTGAGCCTTCAGTTTATCGCGACGCATCAGACCATCTTACCAGCACGCGAAGCGGCAACCTCAGGGTGCCAAAGCATGCTGCGTCTCGACGTCGGCCGGGCGTACTAAATGTCGTAATAAAGGAAGAACTCGTAAGGGTGCGGGCGCAGACGAATTTCATCGATCTCGTGCGACCGCTTGTAGCTCAGATACGTATCGATCACGTCTTGAGTGAAAACATTCCCCTCCACGAGAAACTTGTGATCCTTCTCAAGCGCATCGAGCGCTTCATCGAGCGTTCCCGGCGCTTTCGGCACCCTCGCCATCTCCTCAGGGGGCAAGTCGTATAGATTTTTGTCGATCGGATCGGCGGGATTGATGCGGTGCTGAATCCCGTCGAGACCCGCCATCAGCATTGCAGCGAAGCACAAATAGGGATTTGCCGCGGGGTCCGGGCATCGAAACTCCACGCGCTTGGCCTTGGGATCTGTCGTGTACATCGGGATACGGCAGGCTGCCGAGCGGTTGCGCTGCGAGTAGCCGAGATTGACCGGCGCTTCGAACCCAGGCACCAGCCGGCGGTAGGAGTTAACCGTGGGAGCGCAAATTGCACAGAGCGCCGGTGCGTGCTTGAGCAGCCCGCCGATATAGTAGCGCATCACCTCGCTTGACCCTGCATAGCCATCGCCGGCAAAGATTGGCTTCTTTCCTTTCCAGATGCTCTGGTGGACGTGCATGCCTGAGCCATTGTCTCCGAACAAGGGCTTGGGCATGAAAGTCGCGGTCATCCCGCGCCTGCGCGCGACACCCTTCACCACATATTTGTAGATCATCACATTGTCGGCCATGCGAGTGAGCGTGGTGAAACGCATGTCGATTTCGCCCTGCCCTCCGGTCGCGACTTCGTGGTGGTGGGCCTCGACGGAAATTCCGAGCTTCTCGAGGAGCAGCACCATCTCAGTGCGTACGTCTTGGAGCGTATCGGCAGGAGGAACCGGGAAATAACCCTCCTTGGGGCGCAGCTTATGGGCAAGACTTGGACCATTTCCCGCGCCAGCATCCCAGTTCGCCTCTTGCGCGTCGATCTCGTAGAAGCCGTAATTCGTTCCCTGGTCGTAACGGACGCCGTTGAAAACGAAATGCTCGAGCTCCGGACCGAAATACGAGGTATCGCCGATTTTAGTTCCGGTTAAATAAGTTTCCGCCTTTTGCGCGACATAGCGGGCGTCACGGCTATAGCTCTCGCCGGTCACCGGATCGCGGATATTGCAGATCAAAACGAGCGTCGGCACTTCGGCAAACGGATCGAGGAAAGCGGCAGCCGGATCAGGAACGACCAGCATGTCGCTTTCCTGAATCTCCTGGAACCCACGGATCGAGGAGCCGTCGAACCCGACGCCCTCGACGATGGCGTCGCGGTCTAGAGCGCGAGGCGGCACGGAGAAATGCTGCCAGAGTCCCGGAATGTCGGTGAACCTGAGATCGATCATCTCGATCTTGTTGTCTTTGATTGCTTTGAGGAGATCGTCAGGGCTCTTGCATTCGTAATGCATCTTCGCCTCCCTTCGACAAAGGTGGCCGAGCACCCAATGCTCGCTTGGGCTAGTGAAGCGTCATGAAATTAGAATGGGGATGCCGGCATGCCTGATCTCGTGCCAGGCCTAGATCGGGGTCGATGTTAGCACGTGTGGCGCACAAAAGCATGCACCTCGCCACAAGCAGCGCCGCTGCCTACGATTCCGCCGGCGCAAAAATCGCCTGCGGTTGATCGACGCCCTTAAGCGGGAAAGTCCCAAGACTGCGCAGCTCATGCTCGGAGAGTCTGCTTTGGAAGGGCTCGGACAAAAGCAGGCACTCGCCTAGTCTCCCGCATAAGTCCGCGATGCGCGAGGCAAGATTCACGTCGCGGCCGATCACGGTGTAGTCCAGGCGTTCGCCGGACCCGACATTGCCGTAGGCCGCGTTGCCGAAGTGAAGCGCGATCCCGACGTCGAAACGAGGCGCGCCGTCGCGCTTCTCGTTACGATCCGCGACGCGGAGCTGAGCGGCCCGTGCCGCGCCGAAGGCCCGCATGCAGGCTTCGATGTCGCCGCTCTCGCCGGCGCGGAAGATCGCCAGGATCCCGTCGCCCATGAACTTCAACACTTCGCCGCCCCGGTCCTCGATCGGCGGCACGATGCAATCGTAATATTCGTTGACGAGAGCGGTCGCGGCCTCTTCCGGGAGATTCGAGGTCAGCCCGGTGAAATCGCGCATATCGGCGAACAGGATCGCGGCGCGAATGCGCAACACCTCGCCGCGCCTCACATCGCCGGAGAGGATGCGTAGATGTGGCTCGTCGCCGACATACATGCGCATCACCTCGCGCATGACGCGTTGAAGCGCGAGAACCTCCTGCAGCGCGGCGAGCGTCGGGAAGATCGACCGCAACACCGCGACGTCTTCGTCGGAGAAGCCGTTCGGCGCGCGCGTGGCAAAGGTGAAGCCGTTATGCATGCCGTTCGGCAGCACCACGGGAGCTGCAATGTGGTGGGTGTAGCCGGCGGCCTTGAGCGGCGCGACGATATCGTAGGCATCGTCGGGCGTGTCCGGGAGCCATGTGAAGATCCACCGGTTGAGACGATGGGCTTCCGCGAGCGGCCGTTTGCCGCTCGCATCCGAGCCGCGGTCATGCGCGTAGACGTGTTCGCGCGCCGAGCTCCCGAATTCCCAGATGCGCGCATTGGCGGCGCGCTCGGCGTGCCGAAGCTCGACCGCGCTCGTCGCCCGGTCGATGGGAATGCCGGCGTCTCTTAGCATCAGAGAGACGCCCTCCAGGATGATGTTGGGATCGCCGATCTCGCGCGCCTCGCCGAGGATCCAGTCGCGGATCGCAAGCGACAGGCGCAAGCGCTCATTTGAAAGTTGGATCGCGGGGTCTGATGACGCGTCAGTCATGCCCGCTGTCGCCAGTTAAGCGCTGAGGCGCTCGAGCACCTCGTCGGCGATCTCGAAGTTGGCATAGACGTTCTGCACGTCGTCGGAGTCTTCCAGATCCTCGATCATGCGAACCAACTTCTGGCCCGACTCCTCGTCGACCGGCACGGTACTCTTCGGCCGCCAGAGAATTTGCGCGGCGCGGGGCTCGCCGAAGCGCGCTTCGAGCGCCTTAGCCACCTGATGCAGTTGGTCGGGATGGCAATAGACGTAGTGCCCATCAGCATCGGATTCGACGTCGTCGGCGCCGGCCTCGATCGCTGCCTCGAGCATCTGATCGGGAGTTGCTTTTGCCGCGTCGAACTCGATCGCGCCGAGCTTATCGAACATGAAGGAAACGGCGCCCGTCTCGCCAAGATTGCCGTTGAATTTGGTGAAGATCGAGCGCACCTCGCTCGCCGTGCGATTGCGGTTGTCGGTTAGCGCCTCGACGATGATGCCGACGCCGCCGGCGCCGAAGCCCTCGTACCGCACCTCCTCGTAATTCGCCCCGCCAGCCTCCTCGCTCTTCTTGATGGCCCGTTCGATATTGTCCTTGGGCATGTTCTGGGCGCGCGCCGCCTGGATCGCGCCCCTGAGCCGCGGGTTCATGGCGGGGTCCGGCAGGCCCATCTTGGCCGCGGCGGTAATCTCGCGGGCGAGCTTGGAAAAAAGCTTCGAGCGCTTCTTGTCCTGGGCGCCCTTGCGGAACTGGATATTCTTGAACTTCGAATGGCCCGCCATGCCTTAAACCGTTCCCTATGGTTAGCGGTTGTTGCGGTCGCGACTTATAGGCTTGGGGCCTCGCAAAATCCAGGGACCCAGGATGCAGAGCCGAAGGCACGCCCTTTAGGAAAGGCTTAACCCTATTGGCTCGACAGTTGAAGACTTGGGGCGACGGTTCGGAGCGCCGATTGACGCGTCATATGCTAGGGGGAGCCATGGCACGCAAACCGAAACCGACAGTGGCGCATGACAGGGTAATGCCCACCGTCTCGCTGTCGGAGCTCTGCTCTGAGGCCGCGGATCATGTCGCCAAGGCGAGGCTCTCCTTGTTCGATGACGGCGCCAACGCCGACCGAGCGCTGCTCCATCTTGACGAGGCGATCTTCTGCTTGAAGCGCCTCTTCGCCCACGGCACGCGCGCTACCTAGGTCTCGGTCCAGAATTTAGGTTCGGTCTGCGAGAGCCTTCCGCCGATCCGGAGCGGCGCGATGGCGCGTGCAAGTCCGGTTGCATCGTCGATGGCGATGGCGATGGCGCAAAGCGTCGCTTCACCGAGCGCCGGGGCATAGCGCCCTGAGGGGATCTTGGTCAGGAACCGGTTGAGCGGCTCGTCCTTGTCCATGCCGAGCACCGAATTGAAATCGCCGCACATGCCGACATCGCTGATATAGCCGGTACCGCGCGGCAGGATTTGTTCATCGGCTGTGGGCACATGAGTGTGCGTGCCGATCACTGCGCTCGCGCGGCCATCGACAAAGAAACCCATCGCCTCCTTCTCCGATGTCGCCTCGGCGTGGAAGTCGATGATAATCGCGTCGGCGCAAGTCTTGAGCCCGCAGGCTTCGAGTTCCTTTTCGACGGCGCGGAACGGATCATCGAGATCGGCCATGAACACGCGTCCCATGGCGTTGATCACGAGCACCTGGGCCCCGTTTGCGGCTTTGAACAGACCCGCGCCTTTGCCGGGCGTGCCTTGCGGATAATTGATCGGCCTGAGCAGGCGGTCGTAACGCTCGATGTAGACGAGCGTCTCGCGCTGATCGAACACGTGATTGCCGGTCGTGACCACGTCGGCCCCGGCGTCGAGCAACTCGACCAAAATGGTTTCGGTGATGCCGAATCCCCCGGCAGCGTTCTCGCCGTTCACCACCACGAAATCGAGACGATAGCGCTCGCGCAATCCGGGCAGCGCCTCGATGACCGCGCTGCGCCCTGATCGGCCGACCAGATCGCCGAGAAATAAAACACGCATGAAGGCCGCCGATCCGTCTCGCGCGCGGTTTCGCCCGCAGCGTCAATACTCAATTGCGCGGCGCATCGCCAGTTTCGTGGAGGGCAGGCGCGGAAGGAGGCGAGGCCGCGATGGCCGTCGGAGCGAGGATCCCGGGTGTCCCTACATAAGTAGGTGGGCGCCAAATGTCGGAGACCACGGTCCCCGTCAGGGTCGGCTCCCATAGGATCTTATAGGGCCCTGGGAATATGTGCTCCTAACGCACCTCGCAGCCCGCCAACTCGGCAATATAACGAATGAAATGGGTTAATGCGATTGCGCGCGAGAATTTAGATCATTCAACCAAGCTTACGAGCGCTTCGGAGCGGCTGCAGCCCTGCCCGTGTTGCCGCCGAACCG
>JBKOWI010000197.1:0-3498 GCA_046724315.1 Pseudomonadota bacterium
AAGGACTTAAAATTGCGCGCGACGGCCGACTTCTCGGCGTTCGCCTTCAATCCCGCGATCCCGCCATCGTCCACAAGGAGCAGCCAAGATGCGTTCCACCCGCCTCGATGCCACCGACTGGCGAATCTTGCGCGAGCTTCAAGCCGACGGGCGCATCACCAATGTCGAGCTTGCCCGCAAGGTAGGCATCTCGGCGCCGCCGTGTCTGCGCCGAGTGCGTGCGCTCGAGGAGGCAGGCATCATCAAGGGCTTCACCACGATCCTGAATGACAGGGCGCTCGGCTTCGATGTTACGGCCTTCGCCATGATCAGGCTGCACAGCCAAGCCGAGGCCGATCTCATTGCCTTCGAGGAATGGGCGCGCGCTTCTTCCATCGTGCGCGATTGCTACATGCTTTCGGGCGAGATCGACTTCCTCCTGAAATGCGTGGCACCGGATCTGGCCGCATTCCAGGATTTCATCATTCATGAGCTGACTGCGGCGCCCAACGTGGCGAGCGTGAAAACCTCGCTGGTCATCAGAGCTTCGAAACATGCCGAAGGCGTCCCGGTGGAGCTTGCCGGCGGCAAGGCCCAGGCGAGGCCGCTGGAGCGTGCGCGGACCTGAGGATCTTATTGAAGCTTCATCCGCTGGTTTTTGCCGAAATTGACCAGGCGCCGTAGCCGACGACTCGCGAACGGTCGCCGCTGGTATCTCCGGAATTGCGCAGATCGAGCCGCCTGATCATCCAGCCTCGCTCCTGCGCAGCGCACAGAGCTCCATTGAGCGCGGAAAAGCCGCAAGCTTCGTAAGGGCCGAGCGTCGCGTAATCGAGCCGCTCGATCGCAGCGGCGGTAGCGCGGTCGCGCGCCTTCGCCGACACATCGTCGAGGTAATGCGAAAGGTCCGTACTCACCACGAGCAGGGTCCGCCCATCCATAATGGCGCCAATGACGGCCGCGACGTCTTGCGGAGAGGCATCGCCCACGAGCAGGGGTATGAGCGTGAAGTCCCCGAGCACAGTTTGGAGAAACGGCAGCTCGACCTCGAGCGAATGCTCGGGCGCGTGCGCCCTGTCATCCGTGCTGACAACGCCCTGGTCTACAAGGTAGCCGATGGCATCGGTATCGATGGGAACATCTCCAAGGGGCGTAGCGAAAGCTTTCGCTGAGGACGCAGCGATCCCTCTCACGGATACATAGTGGGGCGGCCCAATGAGCAGCACGCGTGCATAGCTGTGCCCCGCGGCCGGGACCTCGGCAAAGGCGCTCGCGGCGATCGGTCCCGAGTACATGTATCCGGCATGGGGGGCGATGACCCCTAGGAGACGCCCTCGACCCGAGGACTTCGGCTCCGCCAAAAGGGATTCGACGATCGCCTTAAGCTCGCTCTCGCCACGCGGATAGAAGCTCCCGGCCACGTCCGGCGGCCTTAGATTTAGGCGTGGTTTTGGTGCGAACATGACAATATTGACTCCGGCACCAACCGGCCCATGATCTTAGCATGGAGAGCGTGGATTTTGGCGCTTCAGTGCCCGGCCGCTACTGGCATGGTCTCGCCGACGGCCGCGTCCAATGCGATCTCTGCCCACGCGAATGTAAATTGCACGAAGGGCAGAGGGGACTTTGCTTCGTGCGGGCGCGCCAAGGCGACCGGATGGTGCTCACGACCTATGGAAGGTCATCGGGCTTCTGCCTCGATCCTATCGAAAAGAAGCCGCTGAACCATTTCCTGCCCGGAACATCGGTTCTCTCTTTCGGCACCGCCGGCTGCAATCTCACCTGCAAGTTCTGCCAGAACTGGGACATCTCCAAAGCCCGCGCCGACGACCGGCTCCAGCAGCACGCCTCACCCGAGGCGATCGCGCAAGCCGCAATGCGAAGCGGCGCCCGCTCGGTGGCCTTTACCTACAACGACCCGGTGATCTTCCTCGAATATGCCGTCGATGTCGCCGCTGCCTGCCGCGAGTCGGGCGTGAAGACCGTGGCGGTGACCGCCGGCTATATCGGCGAGGCGGCGCGACCTGAATTCTTTGCCGCCATGGATGCCGCCAATATCGACCTCAAGGCCTTCACCGAGAATTTCTACCGCAAGCTTTGCACCGGCTCGCTCGATGCGGTGCTCGACACGCTTTGCTACGTGAAGCACGAGACAAACACCTGGCTCGAGATCACCACGCTGCTCATCCCGGAAGAAAACGATTCGTCGCAAGAAGTTGGCGCTTTGAGCGAGTGGGTGATGGAGAATCTCGGGCCCGACGTGCCGCTTCACTTCACGGCCTTCCACCCTGATTGGAAGATGCAGAATACGCCGCCAACCCCGCCGGCAACGTTGAGGCGGGCGCGAGAAATCGCGAGAGGGACGGGGCTGCGCTACGTCTATACCGGCAACATCCACGACGAGGCGGGACAGAGCACTTACTGCCACGCCTGCGGCTCGCGGCTGATCGGCCGCGACTGGTACACGATCACCGCCTGGGGGCTTGATGCGGACGGCGCCTGTGCCTCTTGCGGCGCGCCATGCCCCGGATCGTTCGAAGCCGGGCCGGGCAGGTGGGGCGCGCGGCGCGCTGCCATCATCATCGCCGCGGCATGAACGAGACGGCCTCTGCCAATCCGATCCTCGTCGAGGTGATGCGGGGGCCGATCGTCGAAAGCCGGCACGCCGGCGCGATCGCCGTCTCCGACGCGAATGGACGTCTTCTGGTCGCGTTTGGCGATGTCGAACGCCCCATCTACCCGCGCTCTGCCGTCAAGGCGATGCAGGCCATTCCGCTCATCGAGAGCGGTGGGGCTGACGCCTTCGATCTTAACGATGATGCGCTCGCCGTCGCTTGCTCCTCTCACAGCGGCGATGCCGTTCATCTCGAAGCGGTGCGAAGCTTGCTCGCCAAGGCGCGGCTGGACGAGAGCTATCTTGCCTGTGGGGCGCATTGGCCAGTCAGCGAGGAAATGACGCGTGCGCTGATGCGTGCGGGGCGCCGGCCGCAACCGATCCACAATAATTGCTCGGGCAAACATGCCGGCATGCTCGCCGCCGCTGTAGCGCTTGGTCTCGAGCCGCGCGGCTACGAGCAGCCTGACCATCCTCTTCAGGTGATGATTGCACGTATCATTTCAGAGACTTGCGGCACAGCGCTCGACCGCGGGCGCATGGGAGTCGACGGCTGTTCGGTTCCGACTTGGGCGATCCCGCTCAGCGCCTTGGCGCGCGGTTTTGCCCGGCTTGGCAACGGTGAGGGACTTACACCGGAACTGACAAGCGCGATGCGAAGGCTCGTGGCCGCCTGCTTCGCTTCGCCCGTGCTGGTTGCGGGAGATGGCCGTCTGGACACCGTCGTGATGGCAGCGCTCGCTCCCGAGATCTTCATGAAGGGTGGCGCGGAGGGCGTGCATTGCGCGGCTTTGCCAGAGCTTGGACTCGGGATTGCCCTCAAGATCGACGACGGCGCCAAGCGCGCGGCTGAGCGCGCTCTCAGCGAGGTTCTCGTGGCGCTCGTGCCGCGAGCGATGCATGTG
>JBKOWI010000117.1:0-31998 GCA_046724315.1 Pseudomonadota bacterium
CGGGGAGAACGTGTCGGACCTCTCAGCAGGCGGCCGCTCAGAGCTCAGGCGGCGCATCGGCATCGTGTTCCAGGATTTCAGGCTGCTCGACCACCTCACCACCTGGGAGAACGTGGCGCTGCCGTTGCGGGTCATGGGCAAGAAGGAGTCGCAGTACAAGGACGATGTCACCGACCTCCTGCGCTGGGTCGGGCTCGGCGAGCGCATCAACGCCTACCCCGAGATTCTGTCAGGCGGCGAGAAGCAGCGTGCGGCCATCGCCCGCGCTGTGATCGGCCGTCCCGAACTGCTGCTCGCCGACGAGCCTACCGGCAATGTCGATCCGGTCATCGGCAATCGCCTGCTGCGCCTGTTCGTCGAGCTCAACCGGCTCGGCACGTCGGTCATCATCGCGACCCACGATCATGCGTTGATGGATCAGCTCAATGCGCCGCGGCTCATGCTCCACAACGGCCATTTGCATGTGCGATGAATGCCCGTGACCCTGCTCTCCGACATCAGAGACTATCCGTGGACCAACCTGCTCACCGGGATTTTGCCGGTGAGGGTCGCCGCCCGGCTCCCCTCCCGCTTCCAGAGCAAGCAGGCGCCGATCGTGCCGGCGGCGTCGGTGGCCGGCAACGCGCTCACGGTGGTGATTGCCATCATGTCGTTCCTCGCCTGCCTGACCGCCGGCGCGGTCTACATGGTCAATCAATCGGCACAAGCCTGGGTCAATGACATCTCGAGCGAGATCACCGTCGAGCTCGATCCCGTCAACGAGGCCGACATCGAGAAGAAGATGACGCTCGTTTCGCTGTTTCTTGCCAAGCAGAAGGGCATCACCGAGGTGAAGCCGCTGACGGCCGAGGATTCGGCCAAGCTACTCGAGCCTTGGCTCGGGCAATCGAGTGCGCTCCAGGCGCTGCCCATCCCGCGGCTGATCGCAGTCGAGATCGATCGCTCAAATCCCCCCGACATCGATCTCATCAAGACGGCGCTGTCGCAGAACTTCGAGGGAGTAACGCTCGACGATCACCGCCGCTGGCAGGCCGAGATCCGCACCCTCACCCGCTCTGCCGCGCTGGGTGGCATCGCCGTGCTGGGCCTGGTCGCCGCCGCGACCATCGCCGTCATCGTGTCGGCGACACGGAGTGCTATGGCCTCGAACCGCGAGATCATCGAGGTGCTGCATTTCGTCGGCGCCAATGAGCGCTTCATCAGCAGCGAGTTCGAGCGTCATTTCTTGGGGCTTGGCGTCCGCGCAGGACTGATGGGCGCGGTGGCCGCAGCGATCGCCTTTCTGTTGCTGCCGCTGATGACCCATATGCTCGGGGGCGGCACCGTCACTGCGGCCGAGACGCAGCGGCTGATCGGCTCCGGCGAGCTTGATCTTCCTGGCTATTTTCTCTGCGTTTTGGTGGTCATCGTGGTCGCTTGCCTCTGCATGATCACTTCGCGGCTCGGCGTCATCCGCGTGCTGAAATCTTACGCCTGAGCCGCCTCCTTCGCCTCTCGTGACATGAGCTTTGGCGATTTCGCGCAGGCTCGATTTGTGCCTATTCTTTGCGCCGCTTAAGGAGCGTGAAGTAGATGGTGAGGGAGGAAGACAAGCAGGCTCCTCAGCGCTTCAGGCGCTTCAGCGGCTTCCTGGGCGGCGTCCGGCTCATCTTCGATTTTCTGATCCTGTTGCTGGTAATGCTGATCATCGGCTTTGTCGTGTTCGCCAATGGCATCGAACGCGATCAGCATGCGCCGAACCAGAAGGCCGATGGTATTGCCGTGTTGACCGGAGGCGTCGCCCGCATCGATCGGGCGATGAAGCTGCTCGCCCAAGGCCAGGCCAAGCGCGTGCTCATCACCGGTGTCAACCGCACCGTCACCACCGAGGAGCTGAAGAATCTCGCAAGTCAAGGCGATCAGTACTTCGCCTGCTGCGTCGATATCGACAAGGAGGCGCGCAACACCATCGACAACGCCACCGAAACGAGCGAGTGGGCCGCACTTCACAAATATTTTTCGATCATCGTTGTGACCTCGAACTATCACATGCCGCGCGCGCTCGCCGAGCTCGCCCGGGTGATGCCGGGCGTGACGCTCATTCCCTATGCCGTGGTCGACAACAATGTGCATCTCGATCCGTGGTGGGCCTATCCCGGCACGACCAAGCTCTTGCTCTCCGAATATCTGAAATACCTGCCGGCGCTCGGACGGCTAGGAGCCACCAATCTGCTCCGCGAGTTCCTACCGGGCACCGGGCCGATGGACGTGCCCGAGCCATAACCGCTCACGCTGATGGCGCGCTCTCTTCTGTTCAATGTTCTGTTCTACGTGACGACCACGCTGTTCGTCGTCATTGGCAGCCCACTTCTGTTCGCCCCGCGCCGATGGGCGATGGCGGCGCTCGCCGTGCATGGCCGGTTCGAGTTGTGGCTGCTCAAAACGATCGTCGGCACTGGGCTCGAGGTGAGGGGCCAGGAGAAGCTGCCCGAAGGACCTTGTCTCGTCGCCTCCAAACACCAGTCGGCGTGGGAGACCTTTGCCTTGATCCCGCTGTTCCGCGATCCGGCGCTGTTGATGAAGCGCGAGCTGTTCTGGATTCCATTCCACGGCTGGTTCTCGAAGAAATTCGAGATGATCCCTGTCGACCGCGAGAAGGGGTCGGCAGCGCTCCGCGCCATGCTGCGCGAAACCAAGAAGCGCGTCGCCGACGGACGGGAGATCATTATCTTCCCTGAAGGGACACGGCGGCCGGCGGGAGCGCCTCCCGACTACAAGACCGGAGTCGTTCTGCTCTACGAGGCGCTTGGCATCCCTTGCGTGCCGGTTGCGCTCAACTCGGGCTTGTTCTGGCCTCGGCGAAGTCTCCTGAGGAGGCCTGGAACCATCGTTGTCGAATTCCTCGACCCGATTCCACCAGGGCTGCCGAAGGCCGAATTTCTTTCGCAACTCACCGAGTCGATCGAGACTGCAACGAACCGCCTGTTGGCAGAAGCAAAAGCCAAGGAACCAGCCAGTTCTCCGGCCGTTAACCTTTGAATGCTTGACTCGCCTCGGGTGGATGTTCCATCTTTGTTCTAGAGAATCGTGGTGCTGTCTTGAAATCGCCATACGTCAACCCATTTGACAGGGCGATCTACTGGTTAACGGGGCTCCGACCCATGTGGATGCGCAAAGTGGAAGTCGAGGGTAGCCAATGGGGCCCAGCCGACGAACCGGCACTTGTGTGCTCCGAGGCGGCATTCGACCAGGCTTTCCACTATTGGCGCGGCGCCTCCGGCCGCCGCTACCTCCACAGCGTCTATACGCTGATCGGCTGCCCTGCCCTGCCTCGGGCCAACTACATTCTTGTCCGTCGCTATGACAACGGCACCCGCGTTGCGCTCGCCTTCGGCCAAACCAAGGACGATGCTGTGACCCTCAATCTCGCCTACCTCCGGCATGAGGGGGCGAAGATCGGCGCCAACGAGGTGCATATTCACCTCCTCGCCGAGACCGCCGAGGACCGGGCCGATGTCGAGGCCGATCTTACGGCGGCGCATATGCGCCGCGTGGCTGCCGCCAACGCCGCCTAGCCTATCATTCCAGATTAAAAGCTAACGCCGGGAGAGCTGCTCGAGCCGCTGCTGCATGGCCGAGAGCTCGGCCTTGAGGGTCGCGATCTCGTCCTCGGCGGGCTTGCTGTTTGCGGGCTTCGTTTCCCCCGCTGCCGGCTGCTCCCCGTTGCCCTCGGCCGTCTCGGTCTTGGCGAAAGGGGTGAACAGGCCGAGCGCCCGCTCGAAGGTGGCGAAATTCTTGCGCACCTGCTCCTGCATCGCCTCGAAGGCCGCAGTTCCGAAGGCATGAGCGAAACGCCGGCGATACTGCTCCTGCTGGCGGGTCAAGGAATCGAGGCTGAACTCCAGATAGCTCGGCACGAGCTTCTGCATGCTGTCGCCGTAGAAGCGGATCAATTGCCGCAGGAATCCGATTGGGAGGAGGTTGGTGCCGCGGCTCTCCTGCTCGACGATGATCTGTGTCAGGACCGAGTGGGTAAGGTCTTCTCCGGTCTTGGCGTCGTAGACCACGAAATCCCGCTCCGACCGCACCATTTCGGCCAGGTCCTCGAGCGTCACATAGGTGCTTGTATCGGTATTATAGAGCCTACGGTTCGCGTACTTCTTGATAATGACCGGCCGGCTGTCTTGCTCAGCGTCCCTAGCCACGTCTTTGGCGCTCCTACTCCTTGGGCTGCCGACCCAAGATTGCTTCATGCCGCAACTGCGAAATCAGTAGCACGTTCCTTGTGCAAAGCACCAGAGGCTTTGCCAGGAGAGCTTAATGAGCGGCGAACCGTAGGCTTCCATAGAGAGGATCACTAAGTTATGACCTTGGTCCCTTGCGGAGTTGGAGATCGGTATGAAGAACGAAGAGATCGTCATCGTGAGTGCGGCGCGTACGCCGGTTGGCTCCTTCAATGGCTCGCTGTCCAGCCTGCCAGCGCACAAGCTGGGTGAGGTCGCCATCAAGGCGGCGCTGGATCGCGCTCATGTTGACCCGGCGGACGTCGACGAAGTGATCATGGGCCAGGTGCTCTCAGCAGGTGAGGGACAGAACCCGGCGCGGCAGGCCGCTGTTGCCGCCGGCATTCCCGTGGACAAGACTGCCTTTGGCGTGAATCAGGTGTGCGGCTCGGGTCTCAGGGCCATCGCGCTTGGAGCGCAGCAGATTGCTTCTGGCGATGCCGACATCGTGGTTGCTGGGGGGCAGGAAAGCATGAGCCTTGCCCCGCACGTTGCCCATCTTCGCAACGGACAGAAAATGGGGGCGATCGAGTTCATCGACTCGATGATCAAAGACGGCTTGTGGGAGGCGTTCAACGGCTACCACATGGGCAACACCGCCGAGAACGTCGCACGCCAGTGGCAGATCACCCGAGAGGAACAGGACAAGTTCGCGACTGCCTCGCAGAACAAGGCCGAAGCGGCCAAGAAGGCCGGCAAATTCAAGGACGAGATCGTTCCGGTCACGGTCAAGACGCGCAAAGGCGAGACCGTCGTCGCGGAGGACGAGTACATCCGCGAAGGCGCGAAGATCGAGGATGCGGCGAAGCTGAGGCCAGCCTTCGACAAGGAGGGCACCGTCACGGCGGGCAACGCCTCGGGCATCAACGATGGCGCCGCCGCCGTCGTGCTGATGACGGCGAAGGAAGCCAAGAAGCGGGGCCTGAAGCCTCTTGCTCGTATCGCTTCCTGGGCGACGGCCGGCGTCGATCCGAAGATCATGGGCTCTGGCCCGATCCCGGCTTCACGCAAGGCGCTGGAAAAGGCCGGCTGGAAGCTCAATGATCTCGACCTCGTCGAGGCTAACGAGGCCTTCGCCGCACAAGCCTTGGCGGTGAACAAGGACCTCGGCTTCGATGCGAGCAAGGTCAATGTCAATGGCGGCGCGATCGCCATAGGCCATCCCATCGGAGCCTCGGGCGCGCGCATTCTCACCACGCTGTTGCACGAGATGCAGAAGCGCAACGCCAAAAAGGGACTCGCCACGCTCTGCATTGGCGGCGGCATGGGCATCGCCATGTGCGTCGAACGGGACTAACCGGCCCTGGCCGACGTTTAGTTTTCATTCGTGTCCTCGCGGGTTCCCGCGAGCAATCCGTTTGAGTCATCGAGGCAGGCGCCAAAGAAGCGCTTCTTTAAGGGAGGACAGGCATGGGAAGGGTAGCTTTGGTCACGGGCGGCACGCGCGGTATCGGCGCCGCGACCGCAAAGGCGCTGAAGAAGGCTGGCTATGACGTCGCCGTCAATTACGGCGGCAACGACGAGGCGGCCAAGGCGTTCAACAAGGAAACCAAGATCCCGGTCTTCAAATGGGACGTGGGCGATTACACCGCCTGCGAGCAGGGGATCGTCAACGTCGAGAACAAAGTCGGGCCGATCGAGGTGTTGGTCAACAATGCCGGTATCTCGCGCGATGCCATGCTGCAGAAGATGAGCCACGAGCAATGGTCGGAGGTGATCCGCACCAATCTTGACTCGCTGTTCAACATGACGCGGCCGATCATCAACGCCATGCGCGAAAGAGGCTTCGGCCGCATCATCAACATCTCCTCGATCAACGGGCAGAAGGGCCAGCTCGGGCTGACCAACTACTGCGCCGCAAAAGCTGGCATGATCGGCTTCACCCGCGCGCTCGCGCTCGAAAGCGCGCGCAAGGGCATCACCGTCAACGCGATTGCGCCGGGTTATGTCGCGACCGATCTCCTGTCCGGCGTGTCGGACGAGGTGATGAAGGCGATCGTCGGGCAGATCCCGGTGGGTCGACTTGGCGAGGCCGAGGAGGTCGCGCGCTGCGTTGTATTCCTCGCCGCCGACGAGGCAGCCTGGATTACAGGCTCGACGCTTACCATCAACGGCGGCCAATTCATGGATTGAGCCTCAGGGCTCCCAGCCTTCCGGGGCGATCTCGAAGCCGGCAAAGTCGAAGCCTGGCGCCACGGTAGCGCCCGCAAGCGTCCAGGCACCCAGGCTCCGCGCCGCCTGCCAGGCGCCTGCCGGAATGAACGCTTGCGGATGCTCGCCGGCAAGTAGGTTCGACCCAAGCCGGTATTCGCGGCGCGTGTCGCCCTCCTTGACCTCGAGCAGAAGGGGCGCGCCCCCGTACCAGTGCCAGACCTCAGCCGCGTCCACGCGGTGCCAGCGCCCCACTTCGCCTGCCTTCAGCAGATAGAGTATGGCGGTCGAGTGCGCGCGCCCCGCATGGCCCCGCTCATCGCGGAACGTCTCGCGATACCAGCCGCCCTCAGGGTGGGGCTTCAGCCCGAGATGCGTGATCACCTCGTCCGCCGTCAGCGCTTCGGACATTGCTTAGAAGCGGTCCTTGCGGCGCCGGATCTCGCCGAGAATCTCATCGAGCGGACGGCCTTCCATGCCGAGCCGTTTCTGGATCGCAGGGCTCGACGGCCGCAAGAACGGATTGGTGGCGAGCTCCTGCTTGATCGTCGTCGGCAGCGCGGGCTTGCTCTCCATGGCGAGCGTCGCGACCTCCACCGCCCGCAATTGCAACGCGGCGTTCTCCGGCTCGACGGTCAGCGCAAAGCGGCAATTGTTGTTGGTGTATTCGTGCCCGCAATAGAGCTTCGTCTCCGGCGGGAGCTTGGCGAGCTTCTCGAGCGAAGACCACATGGTCTTGGCGTCGCCTTCGAGCAGCTTGCCGCAGCCGACCGAGAACAGCGTGTCGCCGACGCACACAATCCCGTCCTCCGGAAAGAAATAGCTGACATGGCCCTTCGTGTGGCCGGGCGTCTCGATCACCCGCGCCTTGGCGCTTCCGATCTCGACGGTGTCGCCTTCCCTGACCTCGACGTCGATGCCGGGAATGGAGGCCGACTCCTTAGCTGGTCCGACGATGGTGCAGCCGGTCATGCGCTTTACGATTGTGTTGCCGGCGGTGTGGTCGTGGTGATGATGGGTGGTCAGGATGTGCGTGAGCGCCCAGCCCTTCTCGTGCAGCGCCACGAGCAACTCCTCCGCATCTGGCGCGTCAATCGCCGCGGTCGCCCCCGTGTCGGGGTCGTGAATAAGCACGCCATAATTATCGCTCCGCGTCGGGAACTGATGAACTTCAAGCCGTCTCATCGCGCGCTTTCACCATCTTTGCCGGGCCGGCCCGGACCGTAGCATCCCCGCAAAGGGGATTGAAATGGAACCGGGAGCAGTCGAGAACGGACTTTTTTAAACGCTAGCAGCGTCAGGATCGGTCCATGCAGCTCGACGCCATTGACCTCAAGGAATTCTACGCGTGCCCGCTTGGCGTCGTGGTGCGGAGGCTGCTTGGGGCGCGCGTGCGCAGCCGATGGGCTGACCTCAAGGGCTTGTCCGTGTTCGGCGTCGGCTTTGCCACACCCTATCTTTCAGCCTACCGGGGCGAGGCGCAGCCCTTGGGCGCACTCATGCCCGCTGAGCTCGGCGCCATTCCCTGGCCGGAGCAGGATCAGTCCTTGACTGCGCTCGTCGAGGAGACCGAGCTTCCCCTCGATGATGAAAGCGCCGATCGGCTCCTGCTCGTCCACATGCTCGAATGGTCGGAGAAATCGCGCGAGCTGCTGCGCGAGCTGTGGCGGGTGCTTAAGCCGAATGGCCGACTGCTCATGATCGTGCCAAATCGCCGGGGCTTATGGGCGCGCGTCGATACCACGCCGTTCGGCTATGGCAGCCCGTTCAGCCGCACGCAACTCAACAAGCTGCTCAAGGAGTCGTCCTTCTCGCCCGAGGATTGGGACTACGCGCTCTATATGCCGCCGTTCAACTGGCGCATCCTGCTGCGCTGGCCGGTGTTTTGGGAGCGGCTTGGGCTCGTGCTGTGGCCGACCTTCTCCGGCGTGATCCTGGTGGAGGCCACGAAGCAGGTCTATGCCGCGGTGCCACTGCGCGAGCTGCGCAAAGTCCGCCGCCGCATCGTGCCCATACCTGCGGGCGTCACACCGCAGGCCGCCTCGGCCGTCGCGGTGGATGTTGACAATTGTGTGTACAATGCTGGTCTTTAGGCCCTATGAAGGTCGATGGCCTGGAGTTCGATTGGGACGCGGGCAATCGCCAGAAGTGTCAGAAACATGGCCTTTCCGCTAGAGACATCGAAAGCATCTTCCAAGGCCCCGTATCTGTATTTCCTGATCCTGAACATTCCGGCGAGGAAGAACGCTTCATCGGCATCGGCAAAACCGAGAAACACCGCAGCGTCTTTGTTGTCTTCACGTTAAGGAGAAAAGACGACGTCGTCTTGATCCGTCCAATCAGCGCGCGGTTCATGCACAAGAAAGAAATCGATTACTATGAAAAAGAAACTTCCAAGACTGAGAAGCGACGCGGAGGCTGAGGCCTTCGTCGACGAAGCCGACTTGACGGAGTTTGACCTCTCGGGAATGCGCGAGCTTCGGTTCGAGCTTGGCCCGAAGACGGAACGCGTCAATATGCGCCTACCTAAATCATTGCTCGATGCGGTGAAAGCGCAAGCCGCAAGACAGCAGATTCCGTATCAGCGCTTCATCCGCGCGGTCCTTGAACGCGCGGTAGCGCGCCAAGACCGGTCCAAGTAAGCTTCGGAGAGAGACTCTATCGCGACAGCAAGAAGACAGCCTGCTCGCCGAATAGGTTCTGCATGAAAAGCGGCATAGAGACGCCCATCTTGCTACCATAGGCGTTGAGCGCGTGTGCACGCTCGACCTTCGCGCCCACGTCTTTGCAGAGATCGAGGAAGTCCTTGATGGTGCAGAGATGGATGTTCGGCGTGTCGTACCAGCGGTCGGGTAGATTGTCGGTCGTGGGCATCTTGCCGCCGAACATCAGCCCGGTGCGCACGCGCCAATGCCCGAAATTGGGGAAGGACACAACCGCGCGCCTGCCGATCCTGAGCAGCTGCTTCAGCACGTCGCGCGGAGAGTAGGTCGCCTGAATGGTCTGGGACAGGATCGCGTAGTCGAAGGCAAGGTCGGGGTAGTAGACGAGGTCGGTGTCGGCGTCGCCCTGGATCACCGCAAGCCCTTGCGCCACGCAGGAGTTCACGCCGGCCTGGGAGAGCTCGATGCCGCGCCCGTCAACGCCACGTTTCTCTGCGAGAAGGCGGAGCAGTGTGCCATCGCCACAGCCGACGTCGAGCACGCGCGTACCAGGCGTCACCATCTCGGCGATGAGCAGAAGGTCTACGCGGCTCGTATCCGAAGCGCGCATGGTATGCGGAGGCACGTTTAGGTTCATGCCACGATCCCCCGCTTGCGCGCCGCCGCGCCCAGGAAGCCGCGAATGGTATCGAACAACTCCGGCTCGTGCAGCAGGAAGGCGTCGTGGCCCTTGTCAGACTTGATCTCGACGAAGCTCACTTTGGCCGCAACGGCGTTCAGAGCGTGCACGATCTCGCGGCTCTCCTCGGTCGGAAACAGCCAGTCCGACGTGAACGAGACGAGACAGAAGCGCGTCTTGGTGCCGCGGAAGGCGTTGGCGAGCACGCCGTCATGATCCGCAGCGATGTCGAAATAGTCCATGGCGCGTGTGATGTAGAGATACGAGTTGGCGTCGAAGCGATCGACGAAAGAGAGGCCTTGATGGCGCAGGTAGCTTTCCACCTGAAAATCGGCGTCGAAGCCAAAGGTAAACTTGTCGCGGTCCTGGAGGTTGCGCCCGAATTTGTGATGCAGCGCCGCGTCTGAGAGATAGGTGATGTGAGCGGCCATGCGCGCGACCGCGAGCCCTTTGCGCGGGCTCTTGCCCTCTTCGAGATAACGGCCCTGGCACCAATCGGGATCGGCCATCACGGCTTGGCGGCCGACCTCGTGGAAAGCGATGTTCTGCGACGAATGCCGCGCCGAACAGGCGATCGGCACGGCGGAAAACACCCGGTCCTTGTAGCTCGCCGCCCATTCGAGCACCTGCATGCCGCCCATCGAGCCGCCAAACACGCAGAGCAACTCGGGGATGCCGAGATGGTCCAGCAGTCGCGCTTGCGCGCGGACCATGTCGCGCACGGTGATGACTGGGAAGTCGAGACCAAACGAGCTGCCTGTGGCAGGGTTGGTCGAGCTCGGCCCGGTCGAGCCCATGCAGCCGCCGAGGACATTGGCGCACAGCACGAAATAGCGGTTGGTGTCGATCGGCTTGCCCGGGCCGACCATGGTCTCCCACCAGCCCGGCTTGCCGGTGACCGGATGGAGGTTTGCAACATGCTGGTCGCCGGTCAGCGCATGGCAGACGAGCACGAGGTTCGACTTGGCGGCATTAAGCTCGCCATAAGTCTGATAGGCGATAGAAAACTGCGCGAGCTCGCTCCCGCAGTCGAGCGGCAGCTTCTCGTTGAAATGAACGATATGGCTTTGCGGATTGGCGATCTGCGCCAACCGCACCGAACTGTCGGTGATGGACTGCGCCGTCGGGGTCTCGCTCATGTCACTTCAGCCCGCTCGGGGTCACTCCCCGCCAAACCTCTATTTACACAATTCGGCGTTAGCTAGGAGCTTACCGCCGAAAGTCAATCTTTTCTTTGCCTTGGCGCAAGGATTGGGCCTATGAGAGGCCGCCTGCAACACCCACCGAGGAGTGAGACAGATGGCCGCCGCCAAGCGGGGCCCAACCCCCCGTCCCGGCGTTCTCGACATCGCGCCCTACGTGCCGGGCACGAGCGCGCTCGCCGGCGCACGCCCGGTCATTAAGCTCTCCTCGAACGAGACTCCATTCGGGCCGAGCCCGCGTGCGATCGAGGCTTACCTCGCGACTGCCAGCTCCTTGTCGCGTTACCCCGACGGGTCAGCCCGCGCGCTGCGGGAGGCGATCGGCAAGATGTATGGGCTCGATCCCGGCCATATCGTCTGCGGCGCAGGTTCCGACGAGCTCTTGAACTTGCTGGCAGGCGCCTATCTCGGGCCAGGCGATGAGGCGATCTATAGCGAGCACGGTTTCCTGGTCTACAAGATCGCGATCCTGGCGCGCGGCGCCACGCCCGTCGTTGCGCGCGAGATCGACCTCACCGCAAACGTCGACGCCATCCTTGCGCGCCTAACGGACAAGACGCGGGTGGTGTTTATCGCCAACCCTAACAACCCGACCGGGACCTACATCCCGTTTGATGAGGTGAAGCGGCTGCGCGCCGGCTTGCCCGACCACGTGCTGCTCGTGCTGGACGCGGCCTATGCAGAGTATGTGCGTCGTAATGACTACGAGGCAGGCATCGAACTCGTCGCCACTACGCAGAATACGGTGATGACGCGCACCTTCTCCAAGATCTATGGGCTCGCCTATTTGCGCATCGGCTGGGCCTATTGCCCAGCGGAAGTCGCCGACGTGCTGAATCGCATCAGAGGTCCTTTCAATGTCTCAGGCCCTGCCATCGCCGCAGGCGTCGCGGCCTTGCAGGATCAGGCCTGGGTGCAGCGCGCGGTCGAACACAACGAGACATGGCGCTCGCGCATGGCCGATTCGCTCTCGGCCATCGGTCTTGGCGTGACGCCGAGCGCCGCGAACTTTCTGCTGCTGCATTTCAAAAAAGGCAATGGCAAGTCGGCACCGGAGGCTGACAAGTTCCTGCACGAAAAGCGCATCATCTTGCGACGCGTGACCGAATACGGCTTCCCCGATGCGCTCCGCATGACCATCGGCACTGAGGAGGAGAACCGCGCCGTGATTGACGCCCTCACCTCCTTCATGGGCGCTAACGGCTCGTCTCGCCGATGAGCGAACCCCTTTTTGACCGCCTCGCCATCATCGGGACTGGCCTGATCGGCTCGTCCATCGCGCGCGCAGCGCGGGCGCAAGGCGCCGTGCGCACGATCGTTGCCACCTCGCATTCGGCAAAGACGCGGAAGCGCATCAAAGAGCTTGGCATCGCCGATGAGGTCGCGGACACCAATGCCGAAGCGGTGAAGGGCGCCGACCTCGTCATCGTGTGCGTTCCAGTCGGAGTCTGCGGTGACGTGGCCAAGGAAATCGGCCCGCATCTCAGGCCCGGCGCGACGGTTACCGATGTGGGTTCGGTCAAGGGCTCAATCGTGCGCGACATGGGCCCGCATCTGCCGAAGACCGTCAATTTCGTGCCGGCCCATCCAGTCGCGGGCACCGAGCATTCGGGTCCCGATGCAGGCTTCGCCGAGCTGTTCGAGGGTCGCTGGTGCATCCTGACGCCGCCTGAAGGCACCGATCCTAGGGCAGTCGAGAAGCTCGCAGCGTTCTGGCGCCTGCTCGACGCCAATGTCGAAGTGATGACGCCAGACCACCACGACCTCGTGCTCGCCATCACCAGCCATCTTCCGCATCTGATCGCCTACACCATCGTCGGTACCGCCGATGAATTGCAGGCGGTAACGCGGTCGGAGGTGCTGAAATTTTCCGCCGGCGGCTTCCGCGATTTCACCCGCATTGCCGCCTCGGATCCAACTATGTGGCGCGACATCTTCCTCGCCAACAAGGACGGCGTGCTCGAGATGCTCGGCCGCTTCAACGAGGACGTTGCGGCGCTGACCAAGGCAATCAGGAAGGGCGACGGCGAGGCGTTGTTCGAGCATTTCACCCGCACCCGCGCCATACGCCGCGGCATCATCGAAGCTGGGCAAGACACGCCCGCCCCCGATTTCGGGCGTCCCCACGGGCATGACGACTGACGCGAGACATGGGTGAGCTGTGGGTGTTCGGCTATGGCTCCTTGATGTGGCGGCCTGGATTCCCGGTCGCAGCCGCGGCGCCAGGCCTGCTAAAAGGCGCGCACCGCTCACTCTGCGTCATTTCCATCTTCCACCGCGGCACCCACGAGCAGCCCGGGCTTGTGCTCGGGCTTGACCGCGGCGGGGCCTGCCGTGGCACGGTCTACCGGGTTGCGCCGGGAGCAGAAGAGGAGACTGTCGCTTATTTGCGCGAGCGCGAGCAGGTCACCGACGTCTATGTCGAAGCTTACCGGCCTGTGCGCGTACTCGACGGCTCGGGTATCACTGTGAAGGCGCTGACCTACCTTGTCGACCGTAACCACGAGCAATATGCCGGCGTCCTTTCGCTGGAAGAGCAATTCCGCATGGTCAGCGGCGGCAAAGGCCAGTCGGGCGAGAACGCGGAATATGTTCTGAACACCGTGCAGCACTTGGAGGAGGCGGGCGTCCACGACGCCCTGCTTGCCGCGCTTGCCGCCCGACTCAGGGCGACCGTAACCAGGAGCTAGGTGGGGCCGCGCGTACCGTATTCGCGGCGCGCGGCGTTGACCGTGACGGCAAAGGCCGCGATCACATCAACCAGCGACATCAAGGTCAGCAGGAAGAAGGTCGAGGTCGCGGTCTTGTCCCAGATCAGGAACAGGATCAAACATGCGGCGAATACCATCATCGAAAGCGCATTCTCGGTGATGGAGGCGCCGCGGCCGCGCGCAGCTTTCAGAAGCTCGAAGAAGAGGAATCCGAGGGCCACGGCGAGCAGGATGGGACCCAAGCCGAGCTGCCATACGCCGCCGGAGGGCAGCGGGATGGAGAAGCGGGGAATGTCGAAATCGGCGCCCGCCCCGGCAAAGGCGACATAGGCGAGGAGCGGAATGACGAGGAGCGGCACAGCTGACAGCCAGCTCCGCCGCTCGCGCCGTCTTACCGGTTTTTCCTCAGGCGCGGTCTCCGTCATGACTTTCCGACCGCCTCCTTAAGACGAGCCGTTCAGCGTCGAGACCGGCCTTTAAGCCTCTTCCTTGACTTTGAGCACCTGCTTGCCGCGATAGCGGCCAGACTTCAGGTCGATGTGGTGCGGACGGCGGAGCTCGCCCGACTCCTTGTCCTCGACATAAGCCGGCGACGAAAGCGCGTCGTGGCTTCGCCGATTGCCGCGCTTCATGCGCGATACTTTGCGTTTAGGTACAGCCATGATTGAAACCCTGTGCGACCCGGCGATGCTCGCCAAGCTTCGTCGCGCCCTTATAGTGGCAATGGTCCGGGCTGGCCAGAGGGTGAGACCGGCAAATCGCGGGCCTTATCGCGCGGGCGCAAGGCAAGACGCCCGATGCGCGATGATTGGCATGCGGGCATTGACGGCGCCGGCAATGGCAAGCAGCCGCCGGGTCGGCCTGGCAGGATTGCGCACGCGCGGATTGGGCAGCGACACTGCGAGCAGAAGGGCCTCGCGGCGGGTCAGGTCTGCCGCGCTTTTGTGGAAATAGTAGCGGCTCGCTGCCTCGGCCCCGAAGATGCCGGGGCCCCATTGGGCGACATTGAGATAGACCTCCATCATGCGCTGCTTGGGCCAGATGAAGGACATGATGTAGGCAAGCGGCATCTCGATCAGTTTCCTGAGATAGCTCCGGCTATTCCAGAGATAGAGGTTCTTCGCCACCTGCATGGGAATGGTGCTCGCCCCGCGAAAATCGGCGAGCCCGTCGCCCTCTTTGATCGCGTCTCTGACCGCGCCCCAGTCCACGCCCCAATGCAGGCAGAAGCGGCCGTCCTCGCTTGCGATCACCGCGAGCGGCAGGTTGGGCGAGATGTCTTGTAGCGGCACCCATTCGCGGCGGAGTGTATAACCCCTGAGCTTCTCCACCACCATCACGGGTGTGAACGGCGGGTTGATGAAACGGAAAGCGACAATGGAAAGGAGGAGAAGGGCGGCTAGGCAGCCGAGGAATAGGAGAATCCGCCTCGTCAATGAGGGCTTCACGCGTCTCTTGCTGCGCTTCCGCGGGCGCTCGGCTGAGACTGCTTCAATCACCATGGCCTCAGGGTTTTATCGCCTGATTGCTGCGTCGGGCAACGCCGTATTAGGGTCGTTTTTACGGGTACTTTGCGGCAAACCGCCGTCTCTTCTATTTCTTTCCCCAACATGGCTTTCGTAAGTGAGCTGGAACGTGTCGGAAGGCTCGTCGAGGGGCGGCTCGCTGAGCTGCTCACCGCCGATGGTCTTAGCGATGCCGGCAATGCCAGGCTCGCCGAGGCGATGCGTTATGCGGCGTGCGGCGGCAAGCGGCTTAGGCCGTTCCTCCTCATCACCTCGGCGCGCCTGTTCGGCGTAAGCGAGGCGGACGCGCTCGATCCTGCCTGCGCGCTCGAATGCATCCATTGCTACTCGCTGGTGCATGACGACTTGCCGGCCATGGACGACGATGCGCTTCGCCGCGGGCGTCCCACGGCCCACATCGCCTTCGACGAGGCGACCGCGATCCTTGCCGGCGACGCGTTGCTGACGCTCGCCTTCGAGATCGTGAGCGACCCGCGTTACTGTGCGGACTCTGAAGTTCGCGCCGAGCTTATCTTGCTCCTTGCCAAGGCTGCCGGCTGGCAGGGCATGGTGCTCGGCCAGGCGCTCGATCTCGCCGCCGAACGCGGTGGCTTGGATGAGACGCGGATCGCGGGGATGCAGGCGCTCAAGACCGGAGCCTTGTTCCGCTTCGCCTGTGAGGCCGGCGCGGTGCTTGGCCGAGCCAATGCGGCGCAGCGAGCGGCGCTTGTCGCCTACGCCTCTGCCTTCGGCCAAGCCTTCCAGCTCGCCGACGACCTGCTCGACGCGGAAGGCGACGCCAAGGCGCTTGGCAAGGCCGTCGCCAAGGACGCCGGCCGTGGCAAGGCCACGCTCGTTGCCCTGCTCGGCATTGACGCCGCGAAGGAGAGGCTGCGTGCCTTGGTCGCCGAGGCAGAGGGCGCGCTTGCGCAGTTCGGCGAACGCGCTATCACCTTGATCGAGACGGCGCGATTTGTCGCAAGCCGTAAGAGCTGAGAAAGGGATGGCACCGCGCGGGAAAAACACCAAGACAGCGCCGCCGCGGCAGCGGGCTTGGACTTGGCTCGCCAAACAGGCTCGCGCGCAGATCCGCTTCCTGATTGCGCTCGGAGTCGGGCTAGCGGTCGGATTCACCGTCCCGATCGACGAGACCGTCCCCCGTATTCTTGCCGGCTGGAACGTAGGCGGTTGGCTCTATCTGCTGCTGGTCGGCATCAAGATGTGGCGGGCCGAAGTCGACGGCATCAGAAGGGAGGCGGGGATCGAGCGGGGAAGCCGCATCGCCGTGCTGATCGCTGTCACCTTGGGCTCGCTCTTCACCTTGCTTGCGCTGCTCGCACAAATTGCCGCGTTGAAGAGCGAGCACGGGCTCGACCGAACCATAAGTGCGGTGTGCTCGATCTCCACCATCTTGCTTTCTTGGCTCCTCATCCATACGGCGTTCTCGCTCTATTACGCGCATGAGTTCCACAGCGAGCGCCGTGGGGGGGCGCGCGGGACAGGCGGCGGGCTTAAGTTCCCCGGCGATCCCATGCCCGACTATATCGATTTCCTCTATTTCTCCTTCGTGGTGGGAACCACGGCGCAGACCTCCGACGTCGCCGTCACCTCGCACACTATGCGGGGCGTGGTGATGCTACACGGCATCTTGTCGTTCTTTTTCAATACCGGCGTAATTGCGCTCGCCGTCAATATGGTCTTGCAGCTCGTGCAGGGTTGAGGCGGCCCCTACGAGCCGCAGGTCTTTGCTGGGGCCGGCTGCAAGAGGAACAGCGCGTGCTCGGGATTGTCGGGCGAAAGCACGACGAACGCGTCCAGATCGACACCGGGAATGAGTGCCAGGTGATCGCCGCCCCGAAGCGCGATCTTCATGTTCTTCGCGGCAGGCTCCAGCGAGAACTGTCCGAGATAGAAACCATCAGTAGTGCAAGTGAGGCTGCCATTCGCTTCACTACAGCGCGCGCCGTCGAGGTTGGTATAGGTATCGCCACCGTTCCGCATCTTGATGGTGATGGTGGCGAGATATTTGCCGGGATCCTTGTCTCCTGAAGGCTCCCGCTCGCTGATCGAGAGCGTAAGCTGGGTGACCTGCTGGCCGGGATGCTTGGCGAGATGGGCGGCGTCATAGACGCGGGTCCAGCAGCCGAGCCAAGGATCGGCCGCCGCTTTCTCGGTATCTTGGGCGTGCGCTGTTGGGCAGGCGAACAGAAGCGCGACGAGCGCAAGCGACGCTGACCGCATCTCCTCCCCCTACTCCGCCGCGCTCCGGCCGATGGCGCCCTGCCCGAACCGCCGCTCGATATAGTCGAGCACCATCTGCTTGAAGTCCGCCGCGGCGCCAGGTCCGCGCAGCGTGGCGACTTTCTTGCCATCGATGAACACGGGCGCAGCGGGCGCCTCGCCAGTGCCCGGCAGCGAGATGCCGATATCGGCGTGCTTCGACTCCCCGGGGCCGTTGACGATGCAGCCCATCACCGCGACGTTGAGCGTCTCGACGCCCGGATAGCGGCGTTTCCACTCCGGCATCTCGTCGCGGATGAAGTCCTGGATGTCGCGGGCGAGCTCCTGGAAGGTCGTCGACGTCGTCCGGCCGCAACCCGGGCAAGCGGCAACCAGCGGCACGAAGCTCCTGAAGCCCATGCTCTGAAGCAGCTCCTGCGCGACCTTCACTTCGAGCGTGCGGTCGCCGCCAGGCTCGGGCGTGAGCGAGATTCGGATCGTGTCGCCGATCCCTTGCTGTAGCAGCACGCCCAGCGCGGCGGAGGAGGCGACGATGCCCTTGGAGCCCATGCCGGCCTCGGTCAGGCCGAGATGCAGCGCAAGGTCGGAGCGGGCGGCAAGCATGGAATAGACGGCGATCAGATCCTGCACGGCGCTGACCTTGGCCGAGAGCACGATCTTGTCGGCGCCCATCCCCAGCTCCATGGCGCGGGCGGCGCTGAGCAGCGCCGACTGCACGATCGCCTCGTGCATCACCTCGCGCGCGTCCTTCGGCTCCGGCAGCTTCGCATTCTCGTCCATGAGCCGGGTGAGGAGGTCCTGATCGAGACTGCCCCAGTTCACGCCGATGCGCACAGCCTTGCCGTGTTTAAGCGCAATCTCGATGATCTCGGCGAATTGCCGGTCGCGCTTGTCCTTGAAGCCGACATTGCCGGGATTGATGCGGTATTTGGCGAGGGCTTCGGCGCAGGCCGGATGCTCCTTGAGCAGCGTGTGGCCGTTATAGTGGAAGTCGCCGATCAGCGGCGTCTCCACGCCGAGAACGTCGAGGCGTTCGCGTATGTGAGGGACGGCGACGGCGGCCTCCGCCCGGTCCACGGTGATGCGCACCAGTTCGGAGCCCGCACGGGAGAGCGCCGCGACCTGTTTCGTCGTTGCCTCGACATCGGCAGTGTCGGTGTTCGTCATCGACTGCACGACGATGGAAGCATCGCCGCCAATCGTGACTTGACCGATCCTGACCGGAATGGTGCGCCGGCGCGCTGACTGGTTCATGAGGCTGACGATACGTCACATTTGTGGTTGTTACGCAAATCTCAAAATCTCGGCACACATAGAACTTAGGGGCATTCGCATCGATGCCTGCTAACGAGTTCTAATAAGGTTCTTTTCCAGCGGATGGTAGCACGGAAGACCAGCTCAACGCTGGCCGTTCAACCTCACCCCTGGGTGCTTGCCGTTGGTGAACTGCACCCCCGCCTTCTCCAGCGCCTTCCTTATAGCTGCCAGGGTTTCAGGCTTCCCGTGCGATTTGCCACGCTCGATCGCGTGAACGGTATTGAAGTGAACTTTGGCCTTTTTGCCAAGGTCCCGTACGCTCCAATTCAGAAAGCCTCTTGCCGCTCGAATCTGCGCGCCGGTCATCATATCTGCTTGTAACAGGTAGGTGACGGGTGCCCCGTGCAGTCATTCTGTCACAGCGTCAACCCACCTCAGCGCTGGCCACGGCCTAACACGATAAGCCTTAAGCGGTCCGGCCTCGGTACGGGTTAAGGGAGTGCCGGTCACGCAAAGGAGGAGTCTATGAATAAGGTTGTTGCAGCAGTTGTTGCTCTTGGAATCGCAGTAGCATTTACCGCTCCGGCTTTCGCAGCGGATGTGACGACTGCCAAGACCCACGCTGAGTGCACCAAGGCTGGCGGCGTATGGGACGCCAAGGCCAAGTCGTGCAAGCCAAAAATGTAGGATCACCATCGAAATCGAGCCCCGGCCAATCGCCGGGGCTTTTTTCATCGCTCTGCGACACGGCTCGATTGCGCTGGAGTCAAAGGATCGTCGCAGGAGCAAGGGAAAAGCCCGGTTTACCTCCATTTTCCGGCTCTTCTTTTTTGGAGAACAAAGGCCGCTCTGAGCGTTGGTTTTGTTAGCTGCTTCTCGAGGTGGTGAGCGGCTTAAAAATTGGAGGAAACGAAATGCTCAGGAAAATCACGCTCGTTGCCGCCGTGGCGGCGGCGCTGCTCTTGCCGGTGCCTGCCTTCGCCGGTCACGGACATGGCGGCTGGCATGGTGGCCACGGCTGGCATGGTGGTCACTGGGGTGGCCATCATGGGTGGGGCGGTTGGGGGGTTGGGGAGGATGGGGCTGGGGCGGCTGGTGGGGTCCGAGCATCAACATCAATATCACGCCGCATCCGTATTATGGATATGGGTACTATCCATACTACCGCTATGGCTACTACCGCCCATATTACGGCTACTATCGCCCCTACTACTATCGTCGCCACTACGCGTACTATCGCCGATACCGTCACTACCGCCGTTGGCACTATGCGCGACATCACTGGTAGTGCCGTCGTGTAGCCGTTTCCGTCAACAGAAAGCCCCGCCTCAAATGAGAGCGGGGCTTTCCGGGAAACAAGAAGCGTTGGCGCGGCTGAGATGAGAGGAAAAGGCCGCGCTAACCCGGTAATTCGTAGTTGGCGAGTTTAGTTCCGGTTCGTTTCGACCCATCTCAATGGGGCCTTTCGGCGCTCTAACAGCTTTGTGAGCAGAGTTGCGAGGAGCGCGCCGGCGAGAGCCCCGGCAACCCCCGACAAGGCGGTGAGAAGGTCGGGAATGCGGTCGGCGGTGAGCCCCTGAAGGCCCTCCATGAGCGCAGCCAATGCCATGGCCACGCCTACCACGATGACAGGGCGTTGCAATGCAAGGCAGAAGATCGAGGTTGCCGCCAAATAAGCAAGAAAATGCTCAGTCAGCCAGTGCAGCCCGCTACGCACCTGCCAGGCAACAGGTACGAGTGAATCGGCCGCGATCGCCGCGATCAGAATCGCGCCGCCGAAGGCAAGCCACTTCGACGATCCGGCAGATGCCATAGCTCGGCTCCCGCGCCAGTTTAGCGCGCAGGAGCCGAACAATCTTCAGCGTCATGTGATTCCCGCGAAAGCGCGGATCCAGCAACCACCGACTTCAATTGAGTTGCAACACAGGGATTACTGGATTGGCCGGCCAAGCCGGGCAATGACAATGGTGGGCGCTCTTCTAACGTCAACACCACGCTAGGACGACAAGGCGGCAGTGAGGGCCCCGACATTGTGGCGGAACATGTCGAGATAGCTGGGCGCAGGCCCGTCAGCCGGTGACAGCGCATCGGTATAAAGCTCGCCGCCGATCTTGGCCCCGGTCTCTGAGGCGATCTGGTCGAGCAGCCGGTGGTCGGTGATGTTCTCCATGAACACCGCCGGGATGTGTTCGGCCTTGATCTGGCGGATGATCTTGGCGACGTCCCTGGCCGAGGCCTCGCTCTCCGTGCTCACGCCCTCAGGGGCGATGATCTCGAGCCCGTAGGCCGCACCGAAATAGCCGAAGGCGTCGTGGCTCGTGATGATCTTGCGCCGATCTTGCGGGAGCGCGGCGAGCGCCGCCTTCACGTTGGATTCTTCCTTGGCGATTTCATCTAGGTATTTGGCAGTATTCGCTTCGTAGAACGACTTGCCTTCCGGATCGACGGCCAGCCCGTCGCGGATATTGGTGACGTAGAGTCTGCCGTTGGCGAGGCTCTGCCAGGCATGCGGGTCGGTGATGGTCTTCGCGTCCTCGACCATGGTGCGCGGTTTCACGCCCGTCGATGCCACCACGACCGTGCCTTTGAAACCCGACGACTTCTCCAGCCGGTCCATCCAGCCCTCGAAGCCGAGCCCGTTGGTTAACAGGATCTGCGCGGCGGCGAGGTTCTTGGCGTCGGCCGGCGTGGGTTCATAGACATGCGCGTCGCCGTTGGGACCGACCAGGGTGATCACGTCGACACGATCTCCACCCACTTGCTTCACCATATCGCCGAGGATCGAGAACGAGGCGACGGCCTTGACCTTGTCGGCCGCGCTTGCGCCTCCGGCAAAGCCGAGCAGCATGAGCAATGCCAATCCAATCGAGGCGATGATGCGATGTTTCATGACACGAGGCTCCTTGGATTGAGAGGAGATCAGGCTTCCAGATGTTTGCGCGGCAAGAGGCCCCATACGAGCCCGCCTTTCGCGCCGACCAGGACCGAGACGAGATAGAAGACGCCCGCGAGCAGAATGATCGCGGGGCCGGTCGGCACGTTGGCGTAATAGGAAAGCAGCAGACCTGTGAGGCTCGCGGCGAAGGCAACGAGGATTGCGACGAGAATCAGCCCGGACACATCGTCGGCCCAGAAGCGCGCGGTGACCGCGGGAAGCAGCATGATACCGACCGCCATCAGCGTTCCGAGCGCCTGAAAGCCGCTCACAAGGTTGAGCACGACTAGCACGAGGAAGGTGAAATGGGTGGGCGAGCTAAAGTCGCTGGTCGAGCGCAGGAATTGCGGGTCGAAGCATTCCAGCACTAGCGGGCGGTAGATCACCGCGAGCACGAGTAGCGACAGGGTTGAGATCGAGGCAACGAGGAGCAGCGCCTGGTCGTCGAGCGCGAGCACGGTGCCGAACAGCACGTGCAGCAGATCGATATTGCTGCCCCTGACCGAGACGATCAGCACGCCGAGCGCGAGCGAGACGAGATAAAAGGCGGCAAGGCTTGCATCCTCGCGCAGCACGGTCGAGCGCGCGATGAGCCCCGCGGATAGCGCAACGGCGAGCCCTGCGGCGAAGCCGCCGAGGCTCATGGCGAACAGCGACAGACCTGCCAGCAGATAGCCGATAGCGGCGCCCGGCAGGATAGCGTGGCTCATCGCATCGCCCATGAGGCTCATGCGCCTGAGCATCAGGAACACGCCGATGGGCGGGGCGCCGAGCGAGAGCGCGAGGCAGCCCACAAGCGCCCGGCGCATGAAGCTGAACTCGATGAAAGGCTGGGTTATGGCGTCGATCATGCCGGCTGCCGCTCACGCTCTTCTCCGTCCCGCGCGCAAATCTCGGCATGCTCGTCGAAGGCTTCGACCAGTTGCCGCGACTTGGCGAGATTTGCGGGCGTGAGGACCTTGCGGGTCTCGCCCCAGGTCACGACCTCGCGCGCGAGAATGAGCGTCACCGGGAAATGCGCGCGCACTTGATCGATATCGTGCAGCGCGGCTAGCACCGTCCGGCCCTCTTCATGCCAGCGCAGGATGAGGGCGATGAGATCGGCGACCGTCTTGGTGTCGACGGCGCGGAAGGGCTCGTCGAGCAGGATGATCGCCGCATCCTGCAGGAGCAGCCGTGCGAAGAGTACACGCTGGAACTGCCCGCCAGACAGCGCGCCGACCGGGCGAACGCCAAGATCCTGAAGGCCGACCGTGGCGAGCGCTTGGACGACATGCGTCTTGCGCGTGCTATCGAGGCCGCGCCAGGCGCCGATCTCACGCCACAACCCCATCGCCACGCAGTCGAATACGGAAATGGGAAAGCTGCGGTCGATCTCGATCTGTTGGGGAAGATAGGCGACGTCGCTTTTCCTGAAACTGTCGATCTTGAGACTGCCGCCAAGCGGCTTCAGCTCGCCGACGATCCCCTTGAGCAGCGTTGACTTGCCGGCGCCGTTAGGTCCGACGATGGCGAGAAGCTCGCCTTTGGCGACCTTGCCGATGATGTGGTGCACCGCGGGATGGCGGTCATAGCCGAGCGTCAGATCGCTAAAGGTGATGGCGGGCTCTGGGCGCGGCGACATGATCAGGCCAACGCCCAAAATACGGCAGACCACAACAGCACCGCTGCAACGGCCACCATGGCAAGCCGCGCGATCAGCGAAAGACCAATCAGCGAGAAGCTCGAGATATGTGTGGGCTCGAGTTCCGCCCCGGCCCTATCGACCTCAGAGACGTCGGTGGGCGCAGCCGCGACCAGCGCAAACTGCCGACGCCGTTCCTCTCGTCTCCCCGTCCGCATTGTCACGATCCTTTGGTTGAGGCCCGCGTCCTACGACGGCTGGCAGGCTGCGCATAATCCGGCAAGCTCGAGCGTCACCTGCTCGGGCACGATCTCCTCAGGCGCGAACCCAAGCAGCGCAGCCTGATCATCGTCGGAGAGTGGAATCTCGACCACCTTTCCGCATTCGCGGCAGATGGCGAAGGCGAACTTGCCGTCGCAGGCGCCATGATCGCAGGCGATGAAGGCTGCGCGTGACTGGAGCCGGTGGACCATGCCCTTTTCAATGAGCTCGGCGAGTGCGCGATAAACGGTTGGCGGATGAGAGATGCCGGCCGTCCTCACCTGGTCGAGGATCGCGTAGGCGCTCATGGGCTCCTTGGACTTGCGCAGGCAGGACAGGATCTCGGTCTGATTGCGCGAAAGCTTCCAAGCGTGATGGTGATGGGTCACGTCATGAGTGAATGATATAACATAACAGCAGCGCTTCTGGTCAAGTTGCTTACTCAAAGTCTCGACGCAATCCAAAAAAATCGCCCCGAAACTGCTAGGAACTCGCCCTTCCCTGCGTCGTTTAGCCCCAAACCGTCCGCACGGCTGAAATCTGGGGCGCGGCCCGCGGCTCAACGCACGGAAACGCCATGAGACGAGCGCAAACGATCGTTCCTTTCGTTGCCGGCTTTGCCCTGGGGGCTTGGGCTCTGCTCGGCATCAGTGACACTGCAAAGACCGCGGAGCCGCCGGCAAATGCTCCTTCGGCTCAACCGGCAACACCCGCCCCCGCAGCTCCCGCGCCTGCTGGCCAAGGTGCGACGACTGGCGGAGGTGCCGCCCCCCAGGCCGGACAGCCTGAGGCTGGAGCAGCAGGTCAGGCAGCGGCACGTGACGGAGGTAATCCGCAGGACCTCGCCAAGAGCGCCGAGAAGGGCTCGCTCAAGAGCCCGTATCAGGATTTCAAGAAGGTCGCGGAGGAAGGCCATCAGAAATTCATGTCGGCCGGCTGCAACGGCTGTCACGGCGGCACCGGCGGCGGCGGCATGGGTCCGCCTCTCACAAACCCGGTCTGGGTCTATGGTAGCGACGACGACACGCTGTTCAGGCTGATCTCGCTCGGCTCGGATGAACTGAAGAAGCAGGGCTACACCCGCAAAGGCAGCGAGAACGTGGTCGGCCCGATGCCTCCAATGGGCGGCGTGCTAAAGGATTCGGATAGCCTGTGGAAGGTGATCGCCTGGATCAGGTCGGTCAATCCATCGTCGGCCGGAGGAGGAACAGCCCCGTCGTCATCGGCAACGCCTTCAGGCGCGGCTCCGGCAGCGCCATCGGGGGCGCCATCCCCGGCACCCTCCGCCCCGCCCTCGGCGCAATAGCGGTTAAGGTCCGGACACTTTTCGAGCATAGAGGCCGTCCGCCCTCCGGCCCCCCTTTACATTGCTGATGTTTGATTTCGTGCTTGGATGCGTTTGCAATGCAGCTATGCGCGGCCGCATTGAGATCGTCGAAAGCGACATCACCAGGCTCGACGTCGACGCCATCGTCAACGCCGCCAACAGGACGCTGCTTGGCGGAGGCGGCGTGGATGGCGCAATTCACCGTGCCGCAGGTCCCGAGCTTCGCGCGGCTTGTGCTAAGCTCGGCGGCTGCGAGACGGGGAATGCCAAGATCACCCCTGGCTTTCGCCTTCTCGCGCGTCACGTCATCCACACCGTTGGTCCGGTTTGGGGCGGCGGCGAGCGCGGCGAGGACCAGCTGCTTGCCGCCTGCTACCGTGCGAGCTTCGGTCTCGCGCGCGAGCACGGTCTTGCCTCGATTGCCTTTCCCGCCATCTCGACTGGTGCTTACGGCTTTCCACCCGATCGCGCTGCGCGCATCGCGCTTCGCACCGTGCTCGCGGCGCTCGCTGAGCCGAGGTCGATCGAGCGCGTCGTGTTCTGCTGTTTCGGCGCCGACGCGCGAAAGCATCACGAGATTGCCTTCGCCGAACTCGCGGGCGAGAGCGACTAAAGCTGCGTTGGAGTGAACTATTGTTCCTTCATTTGGCAGCCGGACAGGGACAATGCCACGTGCCATACTGCTTACAGCATTGAGGACGCATGGGTACCCCGCAGGGGCATCCTCTAGTTTTACTACAACAGATTTGATGCGCACCCGATCCACAACAAAAATCGCCACTGATTTTTGCCGCGTCGGCATCCAACATACCGACAATCAGAAGTGCAATCGCAGCCGGGATTCCAATAATCGCCTTACGCATAGAGTTCGAGGTCGTTTGGCGGACGTGAAATAAAAACCACGACTGCGTAGTAACGCCAACGGAATTGTGCTGTTTCCTTGGACTTCGATACGGAAACGAAGCCGGCACGGTACGTCGACTAATCGCTCTGCCCTTCAAAGCACGTGCCGTCGGAAGCCGGTAATAACGACAGGCAGCCAGCGCCTGAGCTAAGGGTCGAGCAGCCCCGTGGCTTCGATCCTGGCGAACTCGCCTTCGATCAAGCGCGTGCCGATATCACGCCGATAGCGCGAATTGGCGACGACAATCTTGTCTGCCAAAGCGTTCGCCGCATCGCGTGCAGCCTCTATGGTCTCACCTGTGCCGGTGACGACAAGGGTGTAGCCGCTCGCCCCGCTCGTGACCAGTACACCGTTCTGCAAGGCGACCTCGCCGTAATGGATGTGCCGCAACTCGGCAGACGAGAGATCGCCCTCGAACAGAACCGGCAGGCCGACTGGCGCAGGCAGCGTGTCGCGGTAATAAGGAAAGGGCGGTGTGGTGATCACGATGCCGACCGCGAACCCCGGCTCGGTGTCGAACATAAGCGTCGAACGCGTGAGCATGGCGCGGAACAGATCGGCCCACGGCGTTTTCTGCAGCGGATCGAGAATGGCATAGCCCGGATAGCCGAACCGGCAGGTAAATTCGAGCGGCCAGATGCCAGCTTCGTTGACGATGGTGTTGAGATTGATATAGCCGCAATAGCCGTTCGCTCTGAGCAGCGGCACCATCTTGGCGAGCGTGCGATCGAAGAAGCGCTTCGAGCGCGAATAGGTGACGACCGTGCCCATCTCGCCGGTGAGCTCGCCGAGATCGCCGGGGAAGAACCGCTTGTGCTCCCAGTCGAGGCAGGCCGGTTCGAGAAAGTCCTCGCCATTGAAATAGGCGCCCACCCCCATCTCCACGCCTTCGACGAACTCCATCAAGACAAAGCTCGAGGCGGCGATCTTTCCTCCTGCGGCAAGCACGGCTTGCACGTCCGCGCCTGCTTTGTGACGTCCGACGAAGCTTGCCGCGTCCGGGCCGTTCGACTTCAGCACATAGCGCGCAGGCCGCCGTTCGATGAACCGTCGCGCTTCCTCAACGTCGGAGAATTCGAAGGTCGGCGCGGTTGCCAGACCGAGATCGGCGAGAACGTCCTGAGCGTAAGCGCGATCGTTTTCGAGCCGGGTCCCATAGGCACCCCCGCCGATGACGTTGAAGCCGTCGCGCCGCAGACGGTCCTGAATCTCGCCGTAGCCCAGCCCGATATTCTCGAACAGGACACAGCCATCGGGACCCGCGGCGCGGATCCAATCAAGCTCCGTCCGCCAATCAGCAACACGCTGGATGAGGCCTACGAGCGTGTCGCGACACAACGGATAGCCGATGAAGATTTTGACCTCGTGCCCGTCGGCGACGAGCCGCAGATAAAGATCGGCGAGATCGGCGCACTCACCGATCCCTAGGAAACGCATCGGATTCCTCTATCCTCAGGCTGCCGCCTTGCTCGACTGCTGGTCTAAGCCGAAATGCCGGCGATAGCGCTCGAAGCAGCGGGTGCCGTGCCACAGGCGGATGATGGCGCCTTCACCGATCGCTTGAGCGCAGCGCGGATTCTCGCCCACGAGAGAGCGCAGCACCTCGCGGTTCCAGCACTCTGAATGTTTGATATCGAGCACGGCATGTAGGGTGAAATAGAGACGCTTCTTGGTGGGGATGCGTAATCGCTTGAGCCCCGCATCGACAAAGCCGGCACGCGTCGGCGCCGTCATCTCGATTACGCCGAGCGCGCCGATCGACTGAAAGCAATAGCGGCGGCTGCGCGCCAAGGCCAGCATCGCGTTGCCGAGCGCAAGCGATTCAGGGACTACCCGGTCAGGCTCGGCATGGATTTCGAGATAGCTCGCGAGTCTTTCGAGCAGCGGGCCGTGCATGGCGGTTTCCCTGCCTCGGCCCATTTCGTCCCAGTAGTTTCGCGCCATCTCTAGTTTGGCGGTGATCGGCATCTTCACCTGGGTCAGCGCAAGAAGATCGTCGAAGCCTGCTTCGCCCGCGACCTCCTGGGTCAGAAACCACAGCATGTCATCTTGGCTCGCGGTTTCTGCGAGCCAGGGGAAGAGTGGATCGCCCTGACCGGGACCCGTCGCTTTGAGCTCCTCGAACCAGTCGATGAAATCGTCTACGCCGCTCGGGACGTCCGCCACAAGCGGAGCGATCTCGCGCCGCACCGCCTCAATATATTCGCCCTCGGCGCGCGTTACCGTGGCGTATTCGTCGAGCTCGTCGCGCCAAGCGTCCGTCGGGAATGCCGGCCTGAGATGCCGGCTGTTGTATTTCGCAAGCTCTATCTGAAATCGCTCGAACGCTGGACCTTGAAGCTCGGCGGCCGTCTCAGTCCATGAGAGGTCATGGGGGGTCACTTACTCATCCTCGTTTTACGGCTGTAAGGCCTATGGCGGCGATTCGATCAGCATTGGCGTATGCCTGCCTGTCGAGTTCCTCGCCAAAGACGTCTGGATCGATTTCCCCATAAACGAAGTGGCTGGCATTGAGTTTCAAAACGGGTTCAAGGACTTCCAGCAGCGGGTCGGCGCCGCCAACAATAGGAGTGCCACTGTAAAGAATGAGCCGCCCGCCGGGCTTGAGCCGGTCAAGGCCCTCCTCGGCGATCCGCACCGTGAGTGCAATGCCGAGCTCGCCCCCGCCATGGCGATAAAGGCGGCGGTCGTCGTCAACGAGATAGGGCGCGTTCGCCATGATGATGTCAGCGAGACCTTCAATTCCCCCAAGGACATCGCTGAACATGGTCTTCGCCGAAGCCACATCGTTTACCACCGCGTTGACCGCGCTGAACGCGAGCGCCTTGCGGTTGATATCGCCAAGCAAGACCTCGGCGCGCTTGCCGAGTAATCGGGCTGCGGCAATTCCACCCGCCCCGCTGCCGCTCCCGATATCGATGAGCCGCACAGGCCCATCCAAAGCGATATCGGCAAGCGACGCTCGCAAGAGGCGGACAAACCGGTAGGTATCAGGTCCGAAAAAAACCGCGTCCTGCTCTGCGGTGGGGAATGCCGAATGCGCGAAGATCAGATCGTCGATAGTGGCGAAGCGCACTTTCGATTTGTAGCGGCCCGACTCCCCTTCCAGAGCCTCGGCATCCTCGAGGAGATCGAAGATCTCGGGATCCAAAGAGTCGCGGTCGAACGGCCGGTTCCAGCCGAAGATCGATTCGAGGGTGACGGGCGGGGGAGCGCGGTCGAGCACCCGGCAATGGGTTGCGGGGGTGACCGCCACAAACCGGTAGCCGCGCGCTTGAAGGGTCTTCCCGAGCACGGTCAGGGCGAGGTTTTTTGCATCCATGCCCCGAAACTTAACCCCGGCACGCAATGTTGCCAGCCGAAAGATGTCATCATGCTGCGGCCGTGCACCGCTAGGTTTTCTCGCCTCGCGAGGCTACTCTCTCGACACAAAACCCTGAGTCGCTAAGCGCCCCTTCCAAACCGCCAAGTTGAGATCCAAGGATGCCAGAGCTCGACCCTCTTCTACTGTCGCGCATCCAGTTCGCGTTCACCATCTCCTTCCACATCCTCTTTCCGTCTTTCACCATCGGCCTTGCCGCGTGGCTCGTGGTGCTCGAGGCGCTGTGGCTCAGGACCGGCAAGGACATCTATCTCCGCATCGCCCAGCACTGGACCAAGATCTTCGCCATATCGTTCGGCATGGGCGTGGTGTCGGGCGTCGTGCTCTCCTACGAGTTCGGCACTAATTGGAGCGAGCTATCGCGGCGCGGCGGCAACGTCATCGGCCCGCTGATGTCCTACGAGGTGCTGACCGCCTTCTTTCTCGAGGCGGGTTTCCTCGGCATCATGCTGTTCGGCTGGAACCGCGTGCCGAAGCCCGTGCACTTCT
This sequence comes from Pseudomonadota bacterium, assembly GCA_046724315.1. GTDB lineage: Bacteria > Pseudomonadota > Alphaproteobacteria > Rhizobiales > Methyloligellaceae > Methyloceanibacter. The sequence continues at coordinate 29,594 of JBKOWI010000117.1, forward strand.
TCGCGTCCTGCATGGTCGCACTCGGCACGCTGATCTCCGCTTTCTGGATCCTGTCCGCCAATAGCTGGATGCAGACGCCTGCGGGCTTTATTGCGGACGCCGCCGGCGTGCTGCACGTCGCCGACTGGTATCAGGCGATCATCAATCCATCTTTCCCCTACCGCTTCGCCCACATGGTGGCAGCGGCCTATCTCACCACCGCCTTCATCGTGGCCGGCATCGGCGCCTGGTACATTTTGCGCAATCGCTGCGTCCCGCACGGCCGGATCATGCTCGGCATGGGCTTGAGCCTTCTCGTCTGGCTCGCGCCGCTCCAGCTCGTTATCGGCGATCTGCATGGGCTGAACACGCTCAAGCATCAGCCCGCCAAGATCGCGGCACTCGAGGCGCATTGGGAGACCGGCACTAGTGTGCCGCTGATCCTATTCGCCTTCCCCGACCCCAAGGCTGAGACCAATCACTACGAGCTCGCCATCCCCAAGCTCGGCAGCTTGATCCTCACCCATGACTGGAACGGCGAGGTGAAAGGACTGAAATCGTTCCCGCCGGAGGATCGGCCGAACCCGATCATCCCGTTCTTCGCCTTCCGCATCATGGTCGGGATCGGTCTCATCATGATCGTGGTCGGCATCGCCGGCGCAATCCTATGGCTCACCGGCAGGCTGTTCACCAGTCGCTGGTTCCTGCACACGCTCACCTGGGTGTCGCCGCTCGGCTTCCTCGCCGTGCTCGCCGGCTGGTTCACGGCCGAAGTCGGCCGCCAGCCTTGGACAGTCTATGGAATACTGCGCACCGCCGATGCGGTCTCTCCCGTCCCGGGCGGCAGCGTGCTCGCTTCGATCATTTTGTTCGTGCTGGTGTACGGCATCGTGTTCGGCGCCGGCCTCTATTACATTATCAAGCTCGTGCAGCGCGGACCCGAGGAGCCGCCGCCGACGCCGGAAGAGGCCGAGGCCGACCTTTCTCACCGACCTTTGGCAGCGGCAGGACATCCATGACGCCCATCGATCCAGGCCTCGCCCAAGTTCTTCCCATCATCTTGCCGCTGATTTGGGCCGCAATCCTCGCGCTCGCCGTGTTCCTCTACGTGCTGCTCGGCGGCTACGATTTGGGTCTCGGCGTGCTGTTCCCGCTTGCGCCATCGGACAAGGACCGCGACGCGATGATGAACTCGGTCGCACCGTTCTGGGACGGCAACGAGACCTGGCTCGTGCTCGGAGGCGGCGGATTGCTCGCGGCCTTCCCGCTTGCCTACTCGGTGATGCTGCCAGCCCTCTACATCCCAATCATTCTCATGCTGATGGGACTCATCCTGCGGGGCGTTGCCTTCGAGTTCCGCTTCAAGTCCGATCGTTACCGCTGGGCGTGGGATCTCGCCTTTGCCGGCGGATCGATCCTTGCCGCTTTGATGCAAGGCGCGATCATCGGCGCCTTCATCGAGGGTTTCACCGTGAAGGACAACAAATTTGCCGGCGGACCGTTCGATTGGCTCACGCCGTTCTCGGCCGTCACCGCGATTGCCCTTCTCTCGGGCTACGTGATGCTGTCGGCGGGCTGGCTAATCATGAAAGGCGACGAGGCGCTGCGAGAATGGGCGTATAGCGTCGGGCGTTACGCGCTGATCGCACTTACTGCATTCATTGTGATCTTCAGCTTGTGGACGCCCTTCCTGCATCCCGAGATCGCTGCGCGCTGGTTCAAGCCGGCGCATATCGTGATGCTGAGCCCAGTGCCGCTTGCCACTGCGGCGACTGTGATCGGGATATGGTGGGCGCTCGAGAACCGCCAGCGCTATCTGCCCTTCATCCTGAGCGCAGTGCTGTTCGTGCTTTGCTACACCGGGCTCGCGGTGAGCCTGTTCCCCTACATCGTCCCGCCCAACATCACCATCTGGCAGGCGGCCGCTGCGCCGGAGTCGCAACTCTTCATGCTGTATGGCGCGATCCCGATCCTCCCCATCATTCTGGGCTACACCGCCTATTCCTATTACGTGTTCTGGGAAGCGACGGATACGTACCACTAGGTGTTTCAGATAGTTACGCCGCGATTTGCTCCAGAATGGTCGTGACTAACGCACTGACTAACATTTTTGAGGGCCCCTTCTGCCTGGGAATAGACGCTGCCAACGCAGATATTGAAAGGCTGCTCGACCGTTTCGAGCCTCATCTGCGGTGAGGGTTTGAGCAGTGCTCCAGGCTTATCTGTCTATCGGTTACATCGTCCTGCTCGCGATTCTCGTGCTCGCCTTTATTCTATGGCGCAGGGGGGCTCCAATTCTGGCCATCGCTGCACTCGTGGTGGGCATCCCCCTCTGGTTTGGATGGGAATACGTACGTCCAACATGGACAACCGGCGTCATCACAGGAACGGAAGTGCGCCGCAGCGATCCTGACGCTCGCGGCAAC
>JBKOWI010000195.1:0-9514 GCA_046724315.1 Pseudomonadota bacterium
AGCCGAGCCTCTCGAGTGTCACTTTGAGCGCCTCGGCATCGCCCACAGCCTTTTGCAGCGGCGTAATCTCGCGATAGTCGTTGATGCCCACGATCAGCGCGCGGCGCGCCTCGGCAAACGCCGGGGCTGCGCAAGTGCGGCAATCGCAAGCACCAGAGCCAACAGGGTTAAGTGCCGATAGACCCTGCTCATCACAACTCCCCTTAGGCAGTAGCTTAGCGTCCGAGCTAGACCGTGAAAATCGGCTTCGATCGGGGGGATCACGACAAGGTTGGGCCTGGAGGCCTCGCTCGACCCTTCCGCTGCCGCGCCCACCGCGCTAAGAGGCCATCGTGCCGCTCTCCACGTATACCCAGGACCTTGGCGATGCCTTTCGCAGCCTCGGCGATTTCGCCTCGGACCTTGTATTCCCCACTGTTAGGCTCGGCGTCACAGGCCTCGCCCGGTCCGGCAAGACCGTCTTCATCACCGCGCTTGTGCACAACCTCATCTCGGGCGCTCGTCTCCCTTTCTTCGATGCCGCCGCTCAAGGACGGTTGTTGCGCGTCTATCTCGAACCGCAGCCTGACGATGTCATTCCGCGCTTCGCGTACGAGAGGCATCTTGCCGACCTCGTCGGCAGCCCGCCGCGCTGGCCAGAAAGTACCCGGCGAATCAGTCAGCTCAGACTCACGCTTGAATACAGCTCGACGCGATTCTGGAAGCGCCAGCTCGGCCGCGAGCAGTTGCATATCGACATCGTCGATTATCCCGGTGAATGGCTTCTCGACCTGCCGCTTCTTCGTCTGAACTACCGGGAATGGTCGAGAGCCGCGATCAAGCAGAGTTCGACGCCGGACCGCAAGAAGGCGGCCAAGCACTGGCACGCCTCGCTCGGCCTGATCGATCCGAAGGACCCAGCAAACGAGGGCGTCGCGGAGAGACTTTCAGATCTGTTCAAGGCTTATCTTCGCGAAATGCGCGCCGATCCACATTCGCTCTCGACGCTTCCGCCTGGACGATTTCTCATGCCAGGCGATCTTGCTGGCTCTCCGGCACTGACGTTCTCTCCGCTTGACGTGAAGGATGAGGAAGTTTTTCCGCGCGGCTCGCTGTTCACGATGATGGAGCGGCGCTACGAGGCCTATAAAAGCCACGTTGTGAGACCCTTTTTTCGCGACCACTTTGCGCGGCTCGACCGGCAGATCGTGCTTATCGATGTGCTTGCCGCGCTGAACGGGGGCCAGCAGGCGGTCGTCGATCTCGAACGCGCCATGACTGAGATCCTCGAATGCTTCAGGGCCGGCTCTAACACTCTGTGGTCCAGTCTGTTTGCTCCGCGGATCGACCGCATCGTGTTTGCCGCTACCAAGGCGGATCACCTTCACCACCAAAGCCATGACCGACTCGAGGCGATCCTCGCCAAGCTCACCGGCAGAGCGATGGCACGCGCGGAATTCGCCGGCGCCGACCTGAAAGTGCTGGCGCTTGCCGCGGTGCGTGCGACCCGCGAGGCCGAGGCTAGGCGTCACGGCGAGATACTTCCCTGCATTGTCGGCTATCCCCTTCCCGCAGAGACCATCGGCAGGCGCACCTTCGATGGCAACGAGGAGTTTGCCATCTTCCCCGGCGACCTTCCCACCGATCCAGAGGAGGCGCTCAAGGGCTGGCAGACCGAGGAAGGGAAAATGCGTTTCGTGCGCTTCCGCCCGCCGAACCCAAAACCGCTCGCTTCCGGGGGCTCCGCGCCATTCCCAAATATCCGACTTGATCGCGCCATCGAGGCGCTAATCGGAGACCGCCTCGCATGACCAGGACAAACAAGCGCAAGCCTGCCGCCTTCAAGGTCGAAGAGGTCGAGCTGTTCGAGCCGCCCGTCCCGCCGCCGCTCCCCGTCGAGCCGACGCCTCTCCCGGTCACGCGCATTCGCGCCCTTCCTGCGCTCGACCGCGGGCTTCGCTGGGGAAGCATTTTATTCGCTGCTCTCGGCGGGCTCGTCAGCCTAGTCGCTTCGCTCTGGCTCTACGACTGGACGTTGTCGCTGATCGCCCGCGACGACTGGATCGGTTGGACGGCCGTCGGTCTCCTCGCTTTAGTGCTGCTCGCGCTCGCGATGATCATCCTTCGCGAGGTGGCGGGACTTGCACGACTCGGGCGGCTTGGAAAAATCAGGCACGAGGCAGATAGCGCCTCCCGGCAGAACGATAAGCCCCTTGCTATCGATGTCGCCGGCCGACTGAAGCGCCTTTACAGCAGGCGCAAGGATCTCACGTGGGGACTAAGCCGACTCGCCGAGCATGAGCGCGACATCATGAACGCGGGCGAGCTGCTGAGACTAACCGAGCGAACGCTGGTCGCCCCGCTCGATCCTTACGCGCGCGGCATTGTCGCGGCCTCCGCTAAGCGGGTGTCGGTGGTGACCGCTGTCAGTCCCGGCGCGGTCATCGACATGCTGTTCGTCGGCACAGAGAATCTCCGCATGTTGCGCCGGCTCGCGACGCTTTATGGCGCGCGTCCCGGCACGCTGTCGCTTCTCAAGCTCGCGCGCATGGTGGTGACCCATATCGTGCTGACCGGCGGCATCGCTATCGGCGACGACGTCATCCAGCAGGTGATCGGTCATGGGCTTACAGCAAAGCTTTCGGCACGGCTCGGGGAAGGGCTCTTCAACGGCGCGCTGACCACGCGGATCGGCATTGCCGCGATTGATGTGTGCCGGCCGCTTCCCTACCTCGAAACGCAGCGGCCTCGCTTCCGCGAGCTCGTCGCCGAGGTCGCAGGGGTTCGCTGAGGCTTAGCCGGCGAGCTTGCAGCCGTCGAGCGCGACTTGCTGCGACTGGCCGTCATTGAACTTGAGCGTCACGGTGATCTTGTCGGCGCAGGCGAGCCCGCCGACACTGACGCGGAAGCCCGTCTTCTTCTCGCTCGAGATTTGCGTCTGAGGCATGACCGCCGGCGTGTTGAAGTCGTAGGCAACGGCGACGAGACGCTGCTTCACCTGCTCTGGGGGCTCGAGCCAAAGCTCGACATGGAAGAGCGGTCTGCCACGATCCTCGCCCTTGATTTCGGTCGCCTTGGTCTTCACCCAGCCCTCGACCTCACGGCTTTCCGGCAGCTTGACCGGCTGGACGAGTGCGGGCTGAGGCGCTGAAGGCGTCGGCTCTTCCGCGCTCTTTGCGGCGCTCTCGGGCTCATCCGAGTCGAGCGAAAACGGTTTGACCGCGTCCCAGGGGAGAATTTCTCTTCCCCCCGAATCTGTGGCGAAGGTTTGGGGCTGGGGTTTATCCGGCTTGGACTGCTCCCGATCCCACGACGGCTCATCGCCAAGGCCCGAGAGCTTCTGCTCTCCGGCAGGCGGTGGCGCCGTAGCGGGGACTCTTATCGATGCGGTTTGCTCAGGCCGCGCTTCGATCTGTGGGAGCTTGGTGATGACGCTTTCGCCGCCATCCGTCGCGCTCAAGCTTTGCGCCTCCTCGGGACCGCGGTTTGCCTCGACCACTCGAAGGAGGAAGACGCCCGGAATCCCTACTGTGCCAGTGCTGAGACCAAGCCCGGCTTCGAACGCAAGCAAACCCGCAACCAACGCTAGACTGATCGTGCGGGCGCCACGATGGATGCCCACTGAACGCATGAAACCACCTGCAAAACGCCGCAAAAATACGCAGGGACCTCCCCTCGCGAGGCGATCAGTTTAACCATCTTACCCCGCAAGGGAAGCGTCACGTCTCCGGCCGGAGCGCTTGCTGAACCAATGAGACGGCGCGCTGCGGCAACCCGCCCCAGGGAATGCTGCTTCACTCGCGTGGCTCGGCTGCATCAGCCGCGGTGGATACCGGGGATAAGCCCACTCTTCGCGGATGCACCCGGCGCTTGCTCATGTATGTTTCAGTTGTGAGGTGACCGGTTGTGGAAGGCGCCGGTGGAGAAATCCGGCGGCGCTGGGAAACAGTCGGAAGGCTCACAGGGCAAGGCAAGCCCAAGGTCGCTCACTGCCATGGGCGGCTGAAGGCGGAGGGGGTCTGCAAGCGCAGAGTGCCACGGTCTGGCGGTTCTGCCGCAATACCGTGAGGCGGAGTCGACAGGGTACTTTGCGCCGCAAATTCCTTCGCTGGTTGGTTCCTCGTCCGGCCAGGACAGGATCCGCGTCGTAGCAACGCGACGTAAAACAAGGACCGGGTCGGATCACGCCGCCGCTTTTGTGGGAAACCATAGAAGCCGAGCGCGTGATCAAGAGACCGAAAGGTCTCGGCGGTCGCCGACCGATCGTCCCGAACGGGCGTGAGGCTCGACATCGCACAGGGAGGCGGGGCCGCAAAGCTCCGCCTTTCCTGTTTTTACGCATCCCATTCGCTGCTTTTTGATTGCTACTTCTCGGCGTCTTATTTGTAGCTATTTGCGGCGATTTGGCACTCAATTGCAGTGATTTGTGGCGACTAATCGCCCTTTAGCCGCCTTCCCCTCATGGATAAGATCGCCCGCCATGAGGGGGATCAAACCGGGGATAAGACTCTCCGCCGCGGCCTGCATCACCGGGGCGTGGCTCGTCGCCGTGCTTGCGGGCTGCAGTACGGTCGATCGCCTGAGGGGCCCCAAGGAGGGAGCCAGCACCGACGTTGAGGCGCGCAACGTCGCGCCTGAGGATCCGCTGGCACGCCCGATCCAGGCCGGCTGGACCTCGGCGCGTGCGACCCATTGCGGCTTCGTGTTCAATCCCGATCAGCTCAGAGCCGATTTCCTCGCATCGGAGCAGCGCTCAGGAGTCCCGCCGGAGCAGATGGACAAGATTGCCAAAGCCTACGATTACACACGCCAGTCGGTCCTCGACAGCATCAAGAACAACAACGACTATTGCAACAAGGAGCGCACCGCGGCGATCAGGAGCGATCTCAACCGCTACCTTGCCGGCGACTTCTCAACGACGGCGCGCATGGCGCGATGATCACTGTTTGACCGAGGGACGCCGCTCCGGCGCTTGGGGCGCGTCCACCGACTTCCCTGCGTTGAGCGCCGAAGGCTTGGGAGCATCGGCCTGCTTCTTGATGGTGTCGGCAAGCTGCGTCAGGCGGGGGGCATCAAGCTCACCAGCGAGGAGATAGGTGATGCCCTCATCAGACCATTCGACGCCGCCGATCGCGCCATATGATTTGAACTCGGGTTCGGCAGCGCCCTCTCCTTTCTTCGCGTAGAGCGCAAGCGGCGCGCCGCTCGAGCCGAGATAGAGGAGCTGCGCAACGGGCTCGCCGCCGGCGCGCAACAGCTGCCCGCGGATGAAGCGGAATCCTTCAGACTTGAGGTCAGGCAATTTGAGACCGGAAGCGACCGCCTGCCCAAGCTGGAAGCCAATGAGATCCAGGTTGGCCTGACCCTCAGAACTAACGCTGAGACTCTCGCGGCTGAGCAGCGCTTGCGCGCGCGCCACGTCGTCCTGCCAGGTGGAGGGCAGGCTGCCGGTCCACTCGACCTCGGTGGCGTCAGAACGGTTGCCGGCGAAGTTCGGGAAGACGAGAGGCCACCCGTAACCCGCAATGGCGAGCGCGAGCGCCGCGACGAGGCCGGCGCCAGCGAGCCCGAGCTTCGCGGCAGACGCCCAGGTAACGAAGAAGCCGGGCCGTTGCGGCTCAGGCGGCGCGACGATTGCCTCCTCTCCAGCGAGGATCGCCTCGAAGGCGGCTTCGAGACGGCTATGCGCATTCTTGAGTGCATAGACCCTCCGGGCAATCACGTCGTCCTGCTCGAGCACCCTCTCGACGGCGCGGGATTGCTTGCGCTCGAGTTGGCCATCGACATAGGCCACCAGCAGTTCGTCGCTGAGCTCGGTCATGAGAGTGTCGGCTCTTCCGGATAAAACGCCTCGAACGCGTCCGGATTCTCGTCCTCGTCCTGGCCAAACTGGTCGGCGAAGGCAGCGGTGATGCGGACGAGGCGCACGGCGATGGTCTCGGCGGGTACATCGAGCACACGGCCGGCGTCCGTATGATCGAGCCTTTCGCCGTAGACGAGCAGCAAAGTGAGCCGCTGCTGCGGCGGCAGATTGCCGATGAAGCTTGCAGTCATCGCGTCGATCTCATCGCCCTCTTCCCCGAACAGTCGGGCGAAGCTTTCATCCTCGATGTTGACCTGGCCCATCGGATTGACGTGCTCGCGGAGCTCACCCAGCCAATGGCGGTAGATCTCGCCGAAGGCCCACACATCGAGTGCGACGCCGCGCTGATAGCGGTACTCCTCGGCAAGCATGCGCTGAAGAGCGCGGCGAAGCAGGGCCGTGCCCTCTTCCCGGGCGCCGACAAGCAAGTCGGCGAAACGCATCAGCCTCGGCAGCATGATGACGAGGCCGGGGCGAATCGAGTGTTGGAATTCCTCTGCCTGCACTGATCCATTCCCCCGCCGTTGGGTGAGTGCTGGCTCGCGCGAGTAGCTACGCGAATCAAGAGGATAGCATATTTGGCGACGCTCGCGGATGGCAGGTTCGGGATAGCCGCAAAAAGCGCTTGCTTTGATCTTTAAGCTGCCCAATCTTTGCGCGAGCACGGGGGCTATAATCAATGTCAGTCGTGCCGCACAGATCGAACAAGACGCAGCAGCCGAAGCCCGCCGCGCCCTCGCCGAAGAGCGCGCCGTCGCTTTCCGATGCGTTGGCCAAAGTCAGCGCCCTCAGAGGCGACGCGTTGAAGAGCCGCGCTGCCGAACGCATCGCGAAAATCGCCGACAAGACCGCGCAGCAGACGAAACACGCGACCGAGACCGCGGTGGCCGCGAGCAAGGTTGGGTTGGCGCGTGCGGCGGAGATCGGGCGCGAGACGGTTCTGCCTGAGCTCGAGCGCACCGGAGCAAAGCTGAAGGAGCGCACAAAGCCGGAGCGGCTCAAGCAGGACTACAAGAATTATTTGTTCTGGCTGCACGATCGCGTGCTCGATCCATCGACCGAGACCCTGTTCTTCAAACCGACCAAGACTCCTGTCTCGCTCGGCGGGCTGACCATCCGCGGACCCAATCGGGAGCATGGCCACGATTATCGTCCGAGTCCCTGTGCCGTGGTCAAATGGACGCTTGCCGCCATCGACTACGATCTCTCGCGGCTCACCTTCGTCGATTACGGCGCCGGCAAAGGGCGCGTGCTGCTGCTCGCCTCGGAGCATCCTTTCGCGGCCATCGGCGGCATCGAATTTGCCGAGGAGCTGCATGACGACGCGGTCATGAACATCGCGCAATATCCGCGCAGCCGCATGCAATGCCGCAACGTCGAGTGCGTGTTGGAAGACGCGAGCGCGCTAGGGCCGCCGGAGGGCGAGTCGGTGCACTATTTCTTCAACCCGTTTTCGCGCGAGGTGTTCGCCGAGGTTCTGCATAATCTCGTCGTGTCGTACCGCAAGCGCCCGCGCCGGCTTTACCTCATCCTCATCGATCCGGTCGCAACCGACCTCATCGACAATAGCGGCGTGTTCACGCGGCTCGAGGTCCCACCGATCGAGCGGCTGAAGCTGCAATTGCTGAGCCCCTACGAGGTCGCTCTGTACCGGACTCTCGCTTAGAGCCTCCCGGTCATTTTCCATTGTCATCGCCCGGCTTGACCGGGCGATCCAGTAACCCCGGCGGTGCGTAATCGCGAAGGACGGTGGCTACTGGATGCCGCCTTCGCGGGCATGACAATCGTGGATGGCCGGGACAAGCCCGGCCATGACCGAACGACTCTTTGTCATATCTCCACCTTGCGGGGAGGTATGAAAAGAAGCGCGAGGCACCCTACTTCACGCCGAGCTTCTTCTGCAGGCTCGACGATGAGGTGGTGTATTGGAAGATGAGCTTTTTGTCGGGATAGATGTAGTGATAGGCCTGCTGCGCCATGAGCGCCGCCTCGTGGAAGCCAGACAGGATCAGCTTCAGCTTGCCGGGATAAGTGTTGATGTCGCCGATGGCGAAGATGCCCTTCTCGCTCGTCTCGAACTTTGCCGTGTCGACCGGGATCAGGTTCTCGTTAAGATTGATGCCCCAATTGGCGACCGGCCCGAGCTTCATCGTTAGCCCGAAGAAGGGCAGCATCACTTCCGTCTTCTGCTCGAAGGTCGTGCCGTCCGGTCCCTTCACCGTCACCGAGCTGAGCTTGCCGCCCTCGCCGTGCAGCTCGGTGACCTGACCGAGCTTGAAGGTCACGTCGCCGCGCTCAACGAGGTCGAACATCTTCTGCACCGACGCAGGTGCCGCACGGAACTCCTGGCGGCGGTGAAGCAGCGTGAGAGACTTGGCGACCGGCTGGAGGTTGAGCGTCCAATCGAGCGCCGAGTCGCCGCCGCCGACGACCAGCACGTCGCGGCCCCTGAAATTCTCCATCTTGCGCACCGAGTAGAAGACGGACTTGTCCTCATATTGCTCGATGCCGGGCAGCGGCGGCCGCTTCGGCGTGAAGGATCCGCCACCGGCGGCGACCACCACGACCTTGCATTCGAATGTCTTGCCGAGATCGGTGGTCAGCCGGAAGCCGCCGTCGAGGCGCTCCAGGCTCTCCACGCGCTGGCTGAAATGGAACCCGGCGCCGAACGGCTTGATCTGCTCCATGAGCCGGTCGGTCAGCTCCTGCCCGGTAACCACGGTAAGGCCGGGGACGTCGTAGATCGGCTTCTCGGGATAGAGCTCGGCGCATTGGCCGCCGGGCCGATCGAGAATGTCGATGACATGGGCTTTGATATCGACAAGGCCGAGCTCGAACACGGCGAACAACCCGACAGGGCCTGCGCCTACGATCACGGCATCGGTCTTGATCACTTCATCTGACATGGCTGACTTCAGAATTGTTTGTCGGGAATGCGGACGACAAGGCCATCCAGCGCGTCGCTGACTTTGATTTGGCAGGAGAGCCGGCTCGACGGCCGCACGTCGAAGGCGAAGTCGAGCATGTCCTCCTCCATCTGCTCGGGCTGGCCGGTCGCCTCGCGCCACGCATCGTCGACATAGACATGGCAGGTCGCGCAAGCGCAGGCGCCGCCGCATTCGGCGGCAATGCCCGGGATCGAATTCTTCACCGCGGCTTCCATCACCGTCATGCCGGGCTCTGCCTCGACGACGCGTTCGGTCCCGTCGTTCTGAATAAAGGTAATCCTGGCCATGACGTTGGCGAGTTGGGGCGGGTACTCAATCTCGGGGGCTCCGGACAGCGGTTGCCGCTCGCGCCCGAAGATGAAGGCGCGAGAAGGCGTGCCCGCTCGCGGCCCGTGCTCTATAGGCCAATTGAGGATGAGACTCCAGCACCTTGCGGTGCTTTATCTCGGATGTCGGATCAGCCGTCCCTGAGCAGACAGTCGATATAGTCTTCCGCCTCGCGCACGGAAGACTCGATCTCGGCGAGGCGCATATCGCGCAGCCGGTCGAAGGCATCGCCTGAAAGCACTCCGGCCCGCTCCGCCACCTCGCTCGCACGCCAAGCACCGATCATTCGCGCCGAGCCATTCAATTGATGCGCCGCCTCCTGCCAGTCATGGTCCGACTTCGCGTGACGCAAACGTTCGATATAGAGAAGGGACTGGGAGCAGAAGAGTTCGAGCAC
>JBKOWI010000011.1:0-4173 GCA_046724315.1 Pseudomonadota bacterium
GCGCTGGACTCATCCAACACCAAGATCGACTCGATCCTCGAAGGCCGGCATCAGGCGATCATCGCGCTTCTGCATACGGTCAACACCAAGGCGCAGGACCTCGACAACATGATGCGGTCCTATGCCGGCATGGTGGAGAACGCGATGAGCCAGGCGGAGCAACGCGCCAAGCAAGTCGGCACGGCGCTGGCTCGCGACACGGCAAGCCAGGCGCAACAGGCGCTTACCCAGATCGAGCGGCTGCGCGAAGAGGCGCAAGCCCACACGCAGCGCGCCGTCAGCGACCTCAAGGGCAGCTTCGAGCAGATCATCACCCAGATCGGCCGGCAGCTCGAGCAGATGCGCGGAACGTTCGACAATACCTCGCGCGGCATGCGCGAGGTGGCGCAGAAGACCGCCACAGATCTCGACGGCTTGCGCACCGAGATGCAGAAGCGAATGGAGTCGCTGCCGGAGCAGACCGCCCAGGCCGCCCAAGCCGTGCGCAAGGCGTTGAGCGAGCAGATCAAGGAGATCGAGGCGCAAAGCGTAGCGGCTCAGCAGGCGGCGGCAGCGACCGCACCCAAGCCGCCTGCGCCCCGCGACACAAGGCCAGTCTCCGGCGGATACGAAGCGCCGTCCCTCCCGGCCTTCGACGTGACAGGACGCCAGACGCGGCCAGGCCACGACGACCTCGGCCGTATGACCGGTGGGTTTGCCCAGCAATTGGCGAGCCCCTTGCAGCCGCGGACGCAAGCTCCAGCGGTCGGCGCCGGATCCTGGTCGGTCGGCGATCTCCTCACCCGCGCCTCGGACGGCGCCGCCACGCCGCCTCCGCAGGCTGCGCCCGGCGGCCAGCTCAGGCTCGATGAAATCGCCCGCGCCATCGACTACCGCACCGCGGTCGACGTCTGGCAGCGCTTCCGGACCGGCGAGCGCGGCGTGCTCGGCCGTCACATCTACAGCGCCGAAGGTCAGGCCACCTTCGATGAGGTCTCGCGCCGCTACGATCGCGAAGCCGATTTCCGCGGGACGGTCGACCGCTATATCGGCGATTTCGAGCGCCTGCTCGGCGAGGCCGAAGCGTCAGATCCCGAGGGGCGCATGCTGCAGAACTACCTGACCTCCGAATCGGGACGCGTCTATCTGCTGCTCGCGCATGCGAGCGGGCGGCTCCGCTAACCAGCCAAGCCCGCACGGCTAAGAGATTAGGCTCTCGGCCCCTGCCCTCCTTGACCGGACGGCGGGGGCCGCTTGATTCTTGGGGCTCGCCCTGTGCTCTAAGGGCAACACTCGCGAAGCATTTTCGTGGAAGCGCAAAAAGCCTGGTCGGGAGTGGTACTGTGGCTGAGTCGCCAAATCAGGGAGGGTCGGATGTCATTCATTTTTGCGATCATCGCCATTCCATGGCTGTCTGCCACGGGAATTTACAATCCGCAGGTCGTGGACCGTCATGGCCACTGTCTTGCCGAACCAGGGAGCTTTCACGCGCTTTATTGCTCGGGAGCTAAGCAAACGACTCCTCCTCGGGGCGGTTACAGATATCGGATGTAGAAGAGGTCCGGTTAGTCCGGTTAAAGAAAGATCCCTTCCGTTTCGCACGCGCGTCCCGAAATTGGAACGCGCCTTTTTCGGTTTGCGGATGTAAGGGGCGCCTCGCCCTAATCGACAAAAGCATTAGGATTCCTAGCCCAGCCCCTGCCTGCCACCAAGTTCGGCCTGGCATCCCACCGTTTTGGCCGTCAACGGTCTAAGACTTGGATGGCCGGGACCAGCTCGGCCACGGCGAGGAATCAATGGAGAGGAAAGGGCTAGCCCAACCGGCGGGTGGCCACCCAGGTCGTGGTGTCCTGCAGCACCTCGGTGAAGCCCTGGTTCAGCGCGGCGATGGCGTCCGTCGGCGAATCGGTCGTGGCAGGCACCCGCGCGCTGAAGCCCTTGGTGGCGATCACCTTGCCAGTGCTCAGATTGACCAGCTTGGCGAAGATCTCGATCTCGGCGGCGGCCTTGCCGGACGAAACGTCGATCTGGAACGAACGCAAATCGGTGACAAGGGCATACTGGCCCGTGGTCGCGCTCGCCGACTTGACCGCCCCGGAATTCTGGAAGGTCTCGATCATGCGCGCTTGCAGGAGGTGTGGCAGTCGATCACTCCAGGCGACGCCCTTGTAGTAGGAAACTTGGTCGGCGGCCGGCCGCACCATGAGACGGTCGGTATCGAGGGCGTGCACGGCAGTCGGCTCGTAGATCACGAGCTGCCAGGGCGCAGGACGCGGCGCGCCGGCGAATGAGCGGGGGGCTACGAGATCGTAGGTGTTGGGGGGACGCTGGCCGATGGCGCAGCCAAGCAAGCCCAGGCATAGCAGGCCCGCAGCGAGCGCTGGCGCCGGTCGCAGCATGTCCGATCGCCCCCTGTTAGGAAACACTCCCCGTCCCTGCGAGGGTGCACTATTGTCCGCGTGGAGTGTATTCCGGGACTTGGTTTCCACCAAGTAAAAAACCTTTTGGATCAGCCTCTAGCTTCTCTAGAATCCGGTTGAGCGTGACCGCGGTCCGCCGGCCTTCCTGCATGAAAGAGCTGAATTGCTGAAGGCTATCCTTGGCTTGGCGGGTGAGCCCGTCCATGTTGTCCCCCAGCGATACTTCAAGCTTGCTGGATAAAGTCTTGAAGTTGTTTGCCCCGTCCTTCACTTCGCTGATCGCGCCTCCGATCTCGTCTTTCTTGGCGTTCAGCATCGAGGTGAACTGCTCGACATTGGTCATTGTGGTGTGGATCGACTCCTGGTTTTCGGCGACGAGGTCGTTCAGCCGGGTAAGCAGCGCGTTGGCGTTGTTCATCACCGCCGGCGCCGCGTCGAACAGGCCCTGTCCGCCGCCGGGATCGGCCTTGATCGTTGGAATCGGGTCGTCGTCGCTGGCGACCAGGAAGGGCGAGTCCGGCGTGCCGGGACTGATCTGGATGCCGGTGCCGCCGGTAAGCCCCAAGGACTGCATGCTCGCCCGGGAGTTCTGCCGCACTGGAGTGCTGTCGCTGACGCTGACCAGAACGTGCACCTTCCGCGCGTCGTCAGGATCAAGCGAAAAGGACTGTACCTCACCGACCTTCAGCCCCTGGAATCCGACACTGGAGCCCGTGGTGAGCCCGGCCACTGAGCTCTCGAACACGATGTAGTAACGTTTGCCACCGCCGGCGAAATTGCTCATCCAGAATACGAAGATGAAAGCGAATGCCAGCACGCCGAGAACGAAACCGCCGATCATCAGGTAGTTAGCCTTGGTTTCCATCAGACCGGTTCCTTACGCGGTGATGACATCAGGCAGGGATCCTCGCGCGTTGGCCGGGCGAAGCTGCGCGCGCACGTTCGCCACAGAAATATTCCTCGATCCACGGGTGGTTGGGATGGCGCTGCAATTCGGTAGGCGACCCCGTCCGCACGATCTTCTTGTCGGCAAGTACGGCCACCCTGTCGCACACGGTGAAGATGGTATCAAGGTCGTGCGTGACCATATAGACCGTCAGTCCAAGTGTCTGTTGCAGCTTGCGAATTAGATGATCAAAGTCCGAGGCCCCGATCGGATCGAGCCCCGCCGTGGGCTCGTCGAGGAACACAATCTCGGGGTCGAGCGCAAGGGCCCGTGCAAGCCCGGCGCGCTTGCGCATGCCGCCGGACAGCTCGGACGGGAATTTATGCGCGGCGCTAGGCGGAAGACCGACCATCGTGAGCTTAAGGAAGGCGAGATCGTCCATCATCGCCTGCGGCAGCTCGAGATGCTCGCGCATCGGCACCTGGATGTTCTGAAGCACCGTGAGCGAAGAAAACAGAGCCCCGTCCTGGAACAAGATGCCCCAGCGCTTCTCGATATCGAGTCGATCCTGCGGCAAAAGCGTCTTGGCGTTATGCCCAAACAGCGAGACGTCGCCGGCCTCGGGCCTGATCAGACCGGTGATCACGCGCATTAGTACGGACTTGCCCTGGCCGGAGCCGCCGACGATGGCGAGGATCTCGCCGCGATACACGTCGAGATTGAGACCGTCCCAAATCTGTTGACTGCCGAATCTCTTGGCGAGTCCGCGCACGCGGATCACGACTTCTCGGCCGTTCTCGACGATCACACCCCGATCCCCGACAGGAACATGGCGAACACCGCGTCCAAAATTATCACGAGGAAAATCGCCTTGACCACGGCGCTGGT
>JBKOWI010000091.1:0-5217 GCA_046724315.1 Pseudomonadota bacterium
GAAAGCACCTCGATGGAGGTTACCAACGGAAGGATATAGATTGGAACCCCGCTAGGCACGAAGAGCTTCAAGAAGCGGAATCCGTGCTTCCAAAATCCGTAGATGATCACCGTGAAAAATACTAGCAGGGCGAGCGACGCCGTAATGATAATTTGGGCCATCACCGCGAAGGTGTGGGGAATTAAGGCGATAATGTTAAGGACAAGAATAAACATGAACAGCGAGAACACCAGAGGAAAGAATTTCATTCCCTCTGGTCCAGCAGTGCGTTGCAGAGTAGTGGCGACAAAATCGTAGGTGATTTCGGCGAGGGCCTGAAACCGTCCCGGCACCATAGCCCGTCTGCTTGTGAGGCCGATCATCAACAATGCGATGATGCCAACCGCGATCAGCATGTACAGCGCTGAATTGGTGAAAGCGATCTCGACATTCCCGATCTTGGCGATCGGAATGAGGGTCTTGATCTCAAACTGGTGAATGGGATCCATGAACTATCCAATGGGCTTGCTTAAATCAGTGTAGCCCGGACGCCATCCGCTGTCACTTGCGCCCTTACCTGCGTGGAACCTTACCTTGAGGCAGCGTCAGACAGCATGAGCGGGCTGCTGAACGATCAGAACCACGTCCCGCTTATGTCCGACTCGGGTCTTGGCTGTGCGAAAACTCCAGCGGTCGCGCCACACGTAATATCTCCGGGGAATTGCATCCCTGAGAGTCAAATCATACTTCACACGTGAGGTTCGATGCCTTACTGGAGAATTGTGTTTTCTACATTTTGCGGATGTATGAGTTTTCACACAGGGTCGGTCAAAATGCGAAGAACTCATGCTGAGCATATCGCGTCCGCTTTTGCCCCCGAAAGCGGCCGTTGCGCGGACATTGCTCGACTTCGCATTCGTGCCAATTCCCGACTCGTGCACCGCAGCAAATACCGTTCATCAATGGACCTCGCCGGCAATGACGAGCAGCGACGGCGGGGCCAAGCGCCTTGGGAGTTCTTCAGCGAAACCTGACCCAATCGGGTCGGACACCGCAACAAACACAATCGGGACGCTGGAGGGGGGGTGACGGCCTCTTGTCGATTGCGCGAGGATCGCGTCCGGCAGGGCAACCAGCTCTTTGGCGAGCGGTTCAAACCGATCCGCGCTGCCAGCCGCGAAGCGATATAGTCGATGCCGACATTGCGGCTCTCCGACCATCCGAGCTTTTCGCACCCCTGTCGGAATGCGGGGGGAAAGCCTTGTTCTCTGATCGTCTGGGGATGCGTTAGTCTGGCTGCCCGGCCACCAACGCGAAAATCGCGACGCCAGCGGCCTTGCCCTTGAGCGACAGCTCGCCCAGGGTCTGTGTCGGCACACTGCTGCCCAGCGCACGTCGTGTAGTGTCATCGATCAGGATGCCGCGCCCAGCCACCTTGGTGTGCGCCTCCAGCCGTGCCGCCAAGTTCACCGTATCGCCGATGCAGGTGTACGTGGCACGCTGTTGTGTTCCGGTGTAGCCGGCCACGACGTCGCCGGTGGCGACGCCGATGCCAATACGAATCGTTGCCTTCTTCACCGCGCTGCGCTCAAGGTTAAATTGCTCAATCAGCTCGACCATTTCCAGCGCCGCCGCGACGGCACTGCCGGCGCAATTATCGAGTGGGTGTGGAGCGCCGAACAGCGCCATCAGGCCGTCGCCAATCATCTGGTTGACCACGCCACCATGGCTGCCGATGGCCTCGAACATCAGCATGTAATACGTGTTGAGCAGATCAATCGTCTCTTCCGGCCCCTGGCTTTCAACCAGGGCCGTGAAGCCGCGGATGTCGGAGAACAACACCGACGCGTGAATGCATTTCCCGCCCAGGGCGAAGCCCGACTGCAGCAGGTCCTCTGCCACCTCGGAGGTGGCGAAGCGCCGCACCAATGCCTTCTGCTGGTCGCGCAGGCGCTTTTTCTCGAGACTGGCGCTGATGCGGGCTTTCAGCAGCACCTGGTTCACCGGCTTGCCCAGATAGTCCTCGGCCCCCAGCTCGATGCAGCGGACAATATTGTCCAGCCCTTCGACCGACGAGGTGACGATCACCGGCACTTCACGCAACTGCAGGTCGGCCTTGAGCTGCTCAAGGACCGCGAAGCCATCCAGTTCGGGCATTTCGATGTCGAGCAGCAGTAGGTCAAACGGTTCGCTTCGCAACTTCTCCAGCGCGATGCGGCCGTTCTCGGCCAGCACGAAGCGATGTCCCAGCAGCTCGACGCTGCGCGCCAGCAGCAAGCGATTGACCTTATTGTCGTCGACAATCAGCAGACGGGCCTCAGCCATTACGCAGAGCCTTCAATTCGGTAGTGGCACGCGCGTATTCCGCTTCCAGCGCTGCCAAGGCGGCCGCGTCGCGGGCTGATTCGGCATCCAGTCCTTTGAGCTCAAGCTCGCGCGCCAGCGCAGCCAATTTCAGTGCGCCGAAGGTGTTGCCATTGGATTTGAGCGAGTGCGCTACGCGCCGGAAGCGCTCGGCATTGCCGTCGGCGCGTGCGCGGCGCAGCTCGGCAAGCATGCCGGGCCCCTCTTCGATAAACGTGTCCACAAGCTCGGCCACGAATTCAGCACCCGTCCTGTCCCGCAGTTCGGCGTAGACAGCCCTGTCGATGACTGATTGGTCCATGTTGTCCTCACTCTTGACGTGCCGTCACGCACATCAGGGCCTCGACCAGTTCATCCAACCGGATCGGTTTGCTCAGGTAATCGTCCATGCCCGCGGCCAAGCACGTTTCGCGGTCGCCCTGCATGGCGTTGGCGGTCATCGCGACGATGCGTGGGCGCCGGCCGGCGGGCCAGCTCGCGGTGATACGGCGCGAGGCCTCAAGCCCATCCATCTCAGGCATCTGCACGTCCATCAGCACCACATCGTAGGTTTGGCGAGCGACGCACTCGATGGCCTCGAGGCCATTACTAGCCAAGTCAGCACGGTAACCCATCTGCTGCAGGAGGCGCAGCGCGAGCTTCTGGTTCACCACATTGTCCTCGGCCAGAAGGATGCGAAGCGGGTAGCGGGAGGCCATCTCGGCATCGATGCGGAGCTTGGCTGGCGCGGCAACGTGTCTGGGCGCGGCGTCGTGCACCAGCAGCGTAACCAACGTGTCGAAGAGCTGGCTCTGCCGCAGCGGCTTGGCCAGCGTGGCGGCGAAAAGCCTGTCGCTAACGTCTCTGCGGCCAAGTGAGCTGAATAGCACGAGCGGCAGCGCGTGACCGGCTTCGCGAATGCGTGCAGCCAGCGTGGCGCCGTCCATACCCGGCATGTGCATGTCGAGGATGGCCAGATCGAAGGACCCACGCTTGAGAATTTGCAGCGCTTCCTCGGGCGCTTCGGTGTCCTGAACCACCATGCCCCACTTGGCCGCCTGCAATGCCAGGATCTTACGGTTGGTGGTATTGTCGTCAACCACCAGGATGCTCTTGCCTTGCAGCGCCGGTTGCGCGCCGATGAAGTCGCGCCTCGTGCCTTGCGGCAGATCGGCACGTTGGCCAGGGATGGTGAAGTGGAAGATGCTGCCATGCGTCGGGCCGGCGCTTTCCACCCACATCGTGCCTCCCATCAGTTCCACGAGCTTCTTACTGATCGCCAAGCCAAGCCCGGTGCCGCCGTACTTGCGCGTGGTGCTGGAGTCGGCCTGCGAGAACGACTGGAAGAGGCGGCTCTTGCCCTCTTCATCTAGCCCGATTCCAGTGTCGCGCACGGCAAAGTGCAACTGGTCGCCCTTGGTTGCGACGTTCAGCACCACTTCGCCTTTGTCGGTGAACTTCACGGCGTTGCTTAGTAGATTCAGGAGAATCTGCCGCAGTCGGGTGATGTCGCCCCGGATAGCCGCGGGCACTTCACCCTCGAATAGATATGCCAGGTCGAGGTGCTTCTCGGCAGCGGGGCTGCTGACGAGGTCCAACGCCGACTCCACACAGTCGCGTAGATCAAAGGGCTGGGCCTCGATGTCCATGCGCCCGGCTTCGATCTTCGAAAAGTCGAGAATCTCGTTGATGACGGTGAGCAGTGCGTCGCTGGACTCGCGGATGGTGCTCGCGTAATCGCGCTGCTCGTCATCGAGCGCAGTGTCGAGCAAAAGGCTGCTCATGCCGATGATGGCATTCATCGGCGTGCGGATCTCGTGGCTCATGGTCGCGAGGAAGGTGCTCTTGGCCTCGTTGGCGGCCTCAGCCGCAGCGCGGGCCTGCTGTGCCTCGTCGTGCGCAGCGGCCAGCTCCGCTTCGCGTTGCTTCACTTCGGTGATGTCCGCATAGATCGCAACAACACCGCCGCTAGCGGTCTTTCGTTCGCTAACGCGGATCCAGCGGTCGTCGCTGCGGCGTTGGACGTGTGTTTCGCCGGCCGTTCGGTGACGCGCGAGTCGTTCCTCAATCCAGGCATCGCATCGTCCCTCGGCATCTTTGATCACGCCACGTTCGACGGCCGTGCGTAAAATTGTTTCAAAGCTCGTGCCGGGCACCATCATGTCGGCGTGGGATGCAAACAGCTCTCGATAACGGCTATTGCATAGGATGAGTTTGTCTTCGGCATCGTAAAGTGAGAACCCTTCCGATATGGTCTCGATCGCGTCGATGAGGCGAGTTCGCGCTTCGTGAACTTCCTCAAGGCTCGTTTCCTGCGCAGAGGAAAGAGCTTCGGCCAGTTGCTTGCGCTCAGTAATGTCGCTCCATGAACCAACGACCTCCGCCGCTTGACCGTCTTCATCCCGGATCAATTGCTGCAGGTCATACACCCAGCAGTAGGTGCCGTCCTTCTTGAGAAATCGATACTCGATCGTCTGCAAACCCTTTTTGAAAAGTTTGGCGACCCCGGCCTGCACCGCGGCGAGGTCGTCGGCATGCACGCGGCTCCACCAGAAATCCGGATGTTGGAGGTATTCCTGGGGCTCGTAACCGAGCCAATGTCTGATGTTCTCGCTGACAAAGGTCGGCGCAAAATCTCCTGTCGCCTTATAGCTGTAAATCACGGCAGGTGAGCTGCTCAGCAATCGTGATAAGCGGGCATGTGCTTTGGCTCTCTCTTCTTCCGCGACCTTACGCGCCGAGGCGTTGAACCCCCTCGGTGAAATGTGCAAGACTTTTTGTAAGGCCGCCGTGGCGTTCTTGGCGTATTCGCTCGGTGTCATCGCATCAACTCCTTGAGCGAAATTCGAGCTGTCTGCGCTTACCCGCTGACCCGCGAGAATCGCTAGCTTTCAC
>JBKOWI010000194.1:0-5148 GCA_046724315.1 Pseudomonadota bacterium
AGCACCTGCACTTCGCCGTCGAGATATTTGAGCTTGGCCTCGCCCTTGAAGCCGATATTGCGTTCGAAGCGATTCATCAAAGCTGCGCGTCTCGCGTTTTCTCGTTGTTGTTCATCACCATAACCTCAAGCGAAGCGGAAAGGCCAGCCCGCTTTAGAGGAGTGT
This sequence comes from Pseudomonadota bacterium, assembly GCA_046724315.1. Taxonomy (GTDB): domain Bacteria; phylum Pseudomonadota; class Alphaproteobacteria; order Rhizobiales; family Methyloligellaceae; genus Methyloceanibacter. The sequence goes on from JBKOWI010000194.1 coordinate 166, forward strand.
CCCCTGCTTTCCGTCAGTTGGCTTGCGCGGCTCCTTCGCCGAGGCCTCCGGCTTTCGCGCACGCAGATCGGCATGAGCCCCGATATGGCCATCGGCGAACTCAATGTCGAGAGCAGCCCCAGCTTTCACCTCCGAGACGCGGCGCAGCATCGCGCCGTCGGCGCCGCGCACCAGCGTGAAGCCGCGCGCAAGCACATTTTGATAGCTGAGGGTGGAGAGAAGCTTCGCCTGCCCGTCGAGCTTCCGGCGCGCGCGCTCGATCATGCTCGCGAGCGCCCTCTCACGGGAGCGGTCGAGGCGAATCAGCCGCTCGCGCCCTGCGGTCGCTGCACGTGCCACGATGTGAGGCCTCAGCCTGGCTGCGCAACGATCGAGCGCGCTGCGATGAGCCCGCGCATTGGCAAGTAGCGCGCGCGGAAGCCTCCCGCTTGCATTGTCGAGCCGCTGGCGCGGCAGCTCCAGAATCTCGGCGCGTCGCGGGAGCCCGCGTGCGGCAGCGAGGAAGCGGCTTCGCCGTGCTTCGAGCGCGCGGCGCAAATTGCTCACGGCGCGTACGCCGAAGCTCTTGACCGTGATCAGTAGCTCGGTGCGCACCGGAACGGCGCGCTCGGCCGCCGCGGTCGGCGTCGGCGCCCGCCAGTCGGCAACAAGGTCGATGATGGTCCAGTCGGTCTCATGCCCGACCGCAGAGATGAGCGGGATCGCGCTTGCCGCCACCGCCCGGGCCACGATCTCCTCGTTGAAGCCCCATAGGTCTTCGAGGCTGCCGCCGCCTCGCGCAACGATGATGAGGTCCGGCCGCGGCACGGCTGCGCCGATGACAAGCGCGTTGAAGCCTGCGATCGCGCCGGCCACCTCTACGGCGCAGGTCTCGCCCTGCACCCGCACCGGCCACACCAGCACATGGCAGGGGCAACGGTCCGAAAGGCGATGCAGGATGTCGCGGATCACCGCGCCGGTCGGCGAGGTGACTACGCCGACGATGCGCGGCAGGTAAGGCAGCGTCTTCTTGCGCGCCTCGTGGAACAGCCCCTCGGCAGCGAGCGTCTTCTTGCGCTGCTCGAGCAACGCCATCAGCGCGCCGACGCCGGCAGGCTCGAGCTCGTCGATCACAATCTGATATTTCGACTTGTCGGGATAGGTGGTGACGCGGCCGCGCGCGATCACCTCTAGCCCCTGCTCGGGCTTGAACTTGAGCCGGACGAACGTGCTCTTCCAGATCACCGCCTCGATGCAGGCGTTCTCGTCCTTCAAGGTGAAATAGCAATGGCCCGACGAATGCCGGCCCCTGAAGCCCGAGATCTCCCCGCGCAGCTTCACCAGGCCGAAATTGTCCTCGACCGTGCGCCGGAGCGCGAAGGCAAGCTCGGAGACGGTATATTCGACGAGATTCGTCGCTGTTTGCGCTAATCGATCAGCCATTGGCGTCCATCACGCATCTGCAATACAAGCTCGACCCCTGGGCCACAAGCGGAGCGTCACGCAAGGTGAAAGTGCTTCTGATCGGGGGCGGCGGGAGGGAGCACGCGCTCGCCTGGAAGCTCGCGCAAAGTCCCCTGCTCGACCGCCTTTACTGCGCGCCGGGCAATGCCGGCATTGCCGAGGTCGCCGAGTGTGTTGCGCTCGACATTGCCGACCATGGGGCGGTGATACGCTTCTGCAAGGACAACGGCATCGGGCTCGTGGTGATCGGGCCCGAGGCGCCTCTCGTTTCAGGGCTCACCGACGATCTCGAAGGCTCCGGCATTAGCGTGTTCGGCCCTTCCAAGGCTGCCGCGCAGCTCGAAGGCTCGAAAGGCTTCACCAAGGACCTCGCTGCCGAATACGGCATTCCAACCGCCGCTTACCGCCGCTTTGCCGACCCCGCATCTGCCAAGAACTATCTCCGGACGCAGCGCCTTCCCATCGTCATCAAGGCCGACGGGCTCGCCGCCGGCAAAGGCGTGACCATCGTCACGACACAGGCGGAAGCGAATCAAGCGATCGACGCCTGCTTCTCCGGCGAGTTCGGCGCCGCCGGCGCAAGCTTGGTGATCGAGGAGTTCCTGGACGGCGAGGAGGCGAGCTTCTTCGCGCTGGTCGATGGCGACACAGCTCTGCCGCTTGCCACGGCGCAAGACCATAAGCGCGCCTTCGATGGCGACAAAGGCCCAAACACAGGTGGCATGGGCGCCTATTCGCCGTCGCCGATCATGACGCCGAAACTATGCAAGCGCGTGATGGATGAGATCGTGTTGCCGACCGTGCGCGCAATGCGGAAACGCGGCACGCCATTCAAAGGCGCTCTCTATGCTGGTCTTATGATCAAGGACGGAGCGCCGAAGCTCATCGAATATAACGTGCGCTTCGGCGATCCCGAGGCGCAGGTGCTGATGGTCCGGCTGAAATCGGACCTGCTCCCTAGCCTGCTTGCCACCGCTGAAGGCCGGCTCGAGGGCATCACGCTAGACTGGCGCGACGATGCTGCCCTCTGCGTCGTCATGGCGGCGCGCGGCTATCCTGGTGCCTACCAGAAGGGCTCGGAGATCAAGGGGCTGGACCGCGCCGCCGCTGATCCTCACGTGCAGATCTTTCATGCCGGCACGAGGCGCGACGGCACCCGTATTCTCGCCGATGGAGGTCGCGTGCTCGGCGTCACCGCACGCGGGCGCGACATCAAAGAGGCGCAATCGCGCGCCTACGCTGCTGTTGACAAGATCGGCTGGCCGCAAGGCTTTTCGCGCCGCGACATCGGCTGGCGCGCTTTGCAGGGAAGGCAAGTTACAACGCGTTAAGGTTCGCTCGCGACATGGACAGCTTGTCGCACTGGCATTTCGGCCAGGAGGAGTAGCTTGTCGGATGACATTTTGCTTGTCGGCGTCCAGACTTGGACCCCGCTACCCAATGGTTCCGAGGAGTTCATGGTGATCCGCAAATCTGACTACAGGCTCTGGGCGCTTGCGGCGCTCGCTCTGCTCGCAGCTGGCTCGATGATGGCGGGACTCGCCTGGAGCGAGCCGGCATCCGAGTCAAACTCCGATCTCTATTTCCAGCTCAACCTGTTCGGCGAGGTGCTGTCGCGCGTCCGCTCCGATTATGTCGAGAAGCCGGACGACCAGAAGCTGGTCGAAGACGCGATCAGGGGCATGCTAATGGCGCTCGACCCGCACTCGACCTATCTCACCGGCAAAGAATTCCGCGACATGCAGGTGCAGACCAAGGGCGAGTTCGGTGGGCTCGGCATCGAGGTCACCATGGAGAACGGCATGATCAAGGTCGTCTCTCCGATCGAGGACACGCCGGCGGCCAAGGCTGGTCTGCTCAGCGGCGACCTCATTACCGCGCTCGACAAACAGCCGATCGAAGGCCTCACCCTCGAGGAGGCCGTGGAGAAGATGCGCGGTCCGGTCAACGCGCCGATCACCCTCACCATCATGCGCAAGGGCGTGGACAACCCCTTCGATGTGAAGATGGTCCGCGACGTGATCCGCATCAAACCGGTCAAGTACGAAGCCGACGGTGACGTAGGCTATATCCACATCACGAGCTTCAACGAGCAGACTACGGCAGACCTTGAAAGAGCGGTCGCCGATCTCAAGAAAACCATCGGCCCGAAGCTCAAGGGCTACGTTATCGACCTTCGTAACGATCCTGGCGGCCTGCTCGACCAAGCTATCTCGGTGTCTGACGCCTTCCTCGACCAGGGCGCTATCGTGCTCACCAAGGGGCGCAACGAGGAGGAGACGCAGCGCGCCAATGCGCGGCCCGGCGACATCACCGGCGGCAAGCGGCTCGTGGTGCTGATCAATGGCGGCTCGGCTTCCGCCTCGGAGATCGTGGCCGGCGCTTTGCAGGATCACCACCGGGCGATCCTGGTCGGCACGCGTTCCTTCGGGAAAGGCTCGGTGCAGACCATCATCCCGCTGTCGGGAGGCGGGGCGCTCAGGCTCACGACTGCGCGCTACTACACGCCATCGGGCCGTTCGATCCAGGCCCAGGGCATCCAGCCCGAGGTCAAGGTCGAGGAGGAACTGCCCAAGGACCTGAACAAGGACGTCGCAGCCGCAGTCGGCGAGGCGAGCCTGCGCGGCCACCTCAAGAATCCTAATGACGAGGCCGAAGCCGACGAGGTTGATGGAAGCTCGTCCTACGTGCCCGAGGACAAGACCAAGGACACGCAGCTCAACTACGCGCTTGACCTCCTCCACGGCATCAAATCGGTCGATACCAGCGCCGACAAGAGGGTCCAAGCCAACTAAGCTCTCATCGTCATTCCCGCGAAAGCGGGAATCCAGTAACCACGGCTCTTCCTGACTGAGCACCACCGGGGTTACTGGATCGCCGGGTCAAGCCCGGCGATGACAAATGAGGATGAGAAATTATCCCCGTGCCCCAAACCTAAATTATCGTGTTTTCGCCTCGTCCACTTGAAGGGCGCATCATGAGGCGTTCCTGAGGCGGGACGAGGTGCGGCGCCTGCGGGCCGGCTGACGCACAGTCTGGCTCCCGGGCGGTGTCGGGGCTCCCTCCGGACCCACTAGGAGGTCCTGCTAGGAGCTAGCTGACCGAGCTTGAGACGGTTCGATCCGGCCTTGAGCGGGAGAAGCAGGGCCCGGTGCCGACAAGACGTCCGCGATTGGCGCGCCGAGAGGTGCCCGCCGTGGTCTCGCGAGAGATCGCGGAACCATAGGTTTGCGCTTTTCGGCGCGCCATCCCCTTTCACGCCTCGCGGGCTCATGTCCGGCGAGAAGCGTCGTCGTGCGTGGAGACATTTTCCGGGTTGGGCGCGACAGAGAAACGACAAGCGCGCAGGTGATCGCTGCCGTCGACGAGCATAAGCTCGGAAGGATCGGCGCCAGGGGGGAGGAACAACCAGGCCGTGAGCTGCGCGTCCTTGGCAGGCAAGGCGCGGCCGCGGCCTGTGTCATTCGGCCCAAGAGCGATGTCGAGCGGAATTCCGATGCGCGCTTTGTCGGTCGTTGGATCGGACCATACCTGGAAGTC
>JBKOWI010000186.1:0-2911 GCA_046724315.1 Pseudomonadota bacterium
GCTCATGGGAGCCGGAATGGCTCGCGCTCTGTTCGGCATCGACAAGCCCTCTGTCGGACTCCTCAACATTGGCGTCGAGGAGATCAAAGGCCTCGACCAGATCAGGGAAGCCGCAGCCGTCCTGAAAGACGCGCCGCTTCCCATCCGCTATCACGGCTTCGTCGAAGGGGACGATGTCGGCCAGGGTGTCGTGGATGTTGTGGTCACCGACGGCTATACCGGCAATATCGCCTTGAAGACCGCTGAAGGAACGGCTAAGCAGATCGGCGAATATTTGCGCGCTGCCATGGGGCGGTCGCTTCTTGCTCGCTTGGGCGCGGTTCTGGCGCAAGGCGCTTTTCGTGCTCTCAAGGAGAAGCTGGACCCCCGCCAATTGAACGGCGGCATCTTTCTTGGGCTAAACGGTATTGTCATCAAAAGTCACGGCGGAACCGATGCCACCGGCTTCGCCAGCGCTATCGACCTTGCCTATGACATGGCTTCGAACGGCGTAGTTAAGCGCCTCGCAAGCGATGTGGCGGGCTTCCACGCGAAACTCGAGCTTGAGGGAGCCGCGTAAGTCTGGGAAGAGCGTAAGTTTGGGGAGTAGTGGATTGGAAACTGTGCGCACGGTCATCAAGGGGGTGGGCGGATATCTGCCCCAGCGGGTGGTGACCAATGACGACCTCGCCAAGATAGTCGATACCTCCGACAGTTGGATTACGGAGCGGACCGGCATCAAAGAGCGGCGGATTGCCGCCGATGGCGAGCTCACCTCATTCATGGGCGCAGTCGCTGCCCGCGCCGCCCTCGACGATGCCGGAATGGCGCCGGAGGACATCGATCTCATCATCCTCGCCACTTCGACCCCCGATCAGACCTTCCCGGCCACAGCTGTCACCATTCAGGCCGAGCTCGGCATCACCCAGGGTGCCGCGTTCGATATGCAGGCGGTCTGCTCTGGCTTCGTTTTTGCTTTAGCAACCGCCGATAGCCATTTGAAAAGCGGACTATTTAAGCGCGCGCTTGTGATAGGATCCGAGGCCTTTTCCCGGATCCTCGACTGGCAAGATCGTGCGACCTGCGTCCTGTTCGGCGACGGGGCAGGTGCCGTCGTGGTCGAGGCCCAAAAGCTCAATGGCGTGCTAACCGACCGGGGCATCCTCGCCACCTGCCTCCGCTCTGACGGTCGCTACCGTGACAAACTCTATGTCGATGGCGGGCCGTCCTCGACCGGCACGGTCGGCTATCTCCGCATGGACGGCCCAGAGGTATTTCGCCATGCCGTGACCAAGATCAGTCAGGTGATCGAGGCCACTTTGAGTCAGGCCGGCTATGTTGCTTCAGATGTCGACTGGTTTGTGCCCCACCAAGCCAATAGGCGCATCTTGGACGGCGCTGCGAGGAAGCTTGGGCTGGACCCGGAACGCATCATTGTCACGCTTGAAAAGCATGCAAATACCTCAGCCGCATCAATCCCTTTGGCTCTAAATGCGGGTTGTGCCGACGGGCGGATCAAGAAGGGCGACCTCGTCCTGCTCGAGGCCATGGGCGGCGGCTTCACCTGGGGCGCCGTTTTGCTGCGGTGGTAGGGATTTGTGATAGGGTGCCGCCCGAAAGCCACACCTCGTTGGAAAATAGTGCAATATCAGGAATTTGATTGCGTGACAGATTGACCATGTCGCGCTCGCTCGATTAGCATCTTGAATAGTCCCGCGACTGGGGGAGCGCAGGAAATATGAGCGGGAAGACACTCACGCGCGCCGATTTAGCAGAGGCGGTGTTTCAGAAGGTTGGTTTGCCGCGGAACGAGTCCGCCGAGATCGTGGAGCTCGTGCTGCGCGAGATCGTCGCGAGTCTCGAGCGCGGCGACACGGTGAAGTTGTCTTCGTTCGGTTCCTTTGGGATTCGCGACAAGGGCCAGAGGATCGGTCGCAACCCGAAAACCGGCCAGGAAGTTCCTATCACGCCGCGTCGCGTGCTGGTCTTTCGGGCGAGCAATATCATGAAGCAGCGCATCAACGACGCGCTCTCGCGAAGAAAGGCGGCAGAATAGCTGGCGAGATTTGACGCCGAAGAGGAGAAGCTTTGGACAAGGCGCCCGAGGCGTTCCGAACGATCAGCGAGGTTGCTGACGAGCTTGAGGTCCCGAAGCACGTGCTGCGCTTCTGGGAAGCCAAATTCACCCAGCTCAAGCCGATGAAACGGGGCGGCGGCCGACGCTATTACCGGCCGGAGGACGTGGCTCTGCTCCGCGGCATTCGCTTCCTGCTCTATAACGACGGGTACACCATCAGGGGAGTGCAGAAGATCCTGCGCGAGCACGGACCCCGCTTCGTCATGGACTTCCGCCGCATGGCTGATCGCGAAGACGGTGAAGATGCCGCGCCGGCCCGCCATGACATTCCCGACGTTGCCGCCGAAGCCGCGCAGGGCGGAGGGGCGAACGCCTCATTCACCGCGCCCGAGCAGGAGAGACGGATTCCAGTGCTCGATCCCAAGGCGCTCGGGGCGCTTCTCGACGAGCTCGAGACATGCCGAAGGATCTTGGCGGCGGCCAAGCAGTAGGCCGGGTTCGCGGCCACGGCTTGTTTCGTAGGCTCAAGCGTGTATATCCACTCTGCCAATCATCGCGGCATCGGAGCGTAGCGCAGCCCGGTTAGCGCACCGGTCTGGGGGACCGGGGGTCGCGAGTTCAAATCTCGCCGCTCCGACCATTTTTCCGCAGCTTTTTCAAGGATATGCGGGCCACGACATCGCGCTGCCATTCGCCGTCAGCGGAACGGATCAGCAGCAAACTGCAAACAGTGGAACAAAGATTCCCGAAAAAGTCCCGAACTACCTGCGTCGCTACGCGCCTCGCTGTTCGTGTGACGTTCGCGCTGCAAGACTGCCGTCTAAAACGGAGACGTTCCGAAGAAGGACGGGACTG
>JBKOWI010000118.1:0-20317 GCA_046724315.1 Pseudomonadota bacterium
GATGCTAGATACCACAGTCGTCGCGACCATTTTCGGAAGCAGATTGGGCAGGTGCGGCGCGCTCTCTGCCGTGCCCGGTAATGCCTTTTCGCCCGCCTCCTCGGAGGTCCGCACGCCGATCGGCAACATGGCGAACAGTACGGTCCACCAGATCACGACGTAAATCGCTACGCCGAAGGCAAGAGTCACTCTTACGCCTCCTCAAGCTCAACTAGGGTGCCGCAGAAGTCTTTGGGATGCAGGAACAGCACGGGCTTGCCGTGGGCGCCGATCTTGAGCTCGCCACTACCAAGCACGCGTGCGCCTTCAGCCATCAATCTGTCACGCGCCTCTTTGATGTCTGGCACCTCGTAGCAGAGATGATGGATGCCGCCATTTGGATTGCGCTCGAGGAAGCCGGCGATCGGCGATTTCTCGCCGAGCAGACCGAGGAGCTCGATCTTGGTATTGGGCAGCTCGATGAACACTGTGGTCACGCCGTGCTCGGGCTGATCGACCTCGTCGGAGACTTTGGCTCCGAGCGTGTCGCGATAAACCGCCGTCGCGGCCTTTAAGTCCGGAACGGCGATGGCGACGTGGTTCAGGCGCCCGATCATCGAATAGTCTCCTGAGGCTTTGTTCAGTTGCGCTACTTGAGCCCTATATCACCGTCAAGAGCACGGAGCACACGGGCTTCTTTCCCCAAGCCTGATTGACCGCGGCGCGGACGCTGCGGCGAACCGCCTCGCTCACCAGTGCCTGATCTTTGCGTCTTGGCTTGGGGATGCTCTCGATGGTGCCGACCACGGCATCTCGCGCAATTCTCTCGAACGGAACACCTTGCGCGTCGGTCTGAGGCAAACCGGTCAAAGCCACCTCAGGGTCTGCGAGCAGGACGCCCTTTTCCGAAAATACGAGTGAGACTGCAACTGACCCCGCAAAGGAAAGCTTACGCCGCTCGCGTACCTGTCCGTCGTCGGCGCGGGTCAGAACAAGGCCATCGCGGTAGAGACGTCCGACCGGCACATCGTCGATGATCGCCGCAGGACCCGGCAGCAGGCGCACCATCGCGCCATTGCGCGCGCGGACTACCTGGCTAACGCCGAGCTTCTCGGCGAGCCGAGCGTGAGCCTCAAGATGCCGCCCCTCGCCGTGCATCGGGATGGCGATGGCGGGCTTCACCCAACCATAGAGCCGCTCAAGTTCGCCGCGGCGCGGATGGCCCGAGACGTGCACCGGTGCATCAGTGTCGGTAATGACGTCGATCCCCCGGTCGGCGAGGCCGTTCTGCACGCGGGCGACGGCCTTCTCATTGCCCGGAATCGTGCGCGAAGAGAAGATCACCCAATCACCTGGATCGAGGCTGACGTTGGGATGCTCGCCTTGGGCGATACGCGCCATGGCGGCGCGGGGCTCGCCTTGGCTCCCCGTGCACAACGCTACGACGTGCCGGGGCTTAAGGCTCTCGAAGGCTGTCTCCTCAAGGAAAGAAAGATCCGGATCGAGATAGCCAGTGGCTTGAGCTGCCTCGATGACGCGGTACATGGCGCGGCCAACCACTACGAGATCGCGACCAGCTGCGCGAGCAGCGTTTGCTACCGAGCGGATGCGCGCGACGTTCGAAGCAAAGGTGGTAACCGCGACGCGCCCAGGCGCCTGCTTGATGAGCCTATCTAGCGTGACGGCGACATCGGCCTCTGATGGCGAAACCCCGTCACGCACCGCGTTGGTTGAGTCGCAAATCAGCGCGGTCAGACCGTCGCTTCCTAGCGCCTTTAGCCGATCGATGTCGGTTGGCGCGCTGGTCAGCGGATTTTCGTCGAGTTTCCAGTCGCCGGTGTGCAAGGCCGCACCAAGCGGCGTCCTGATGATGACGGCCGACGGCTCTGGGATAGAGTGGGACATGCTGACGAGCTCGACGTCGAAGGGGCCGATGGTGCGGTGCGCACCAAGCGGAATGATCTCTAGGGGAAACCCGTTGACGAGACCTATCTCCGAGAGTTTTGACTTGAGCATCTCGGCGGTGAACGGCGTGGCATAAACCGGGATGCCGCCGAGAGAGGGCCAGAGGTCAACGACGGCGCCGAAATGATCCTCATGGGCGTGCGTGAGCAGGAGACCGGCGATATTGTGCCGCTCCTCCTCGATGAAACGGATGTCTGGGAGGATAAGGTCGACGCCGGGCTCATACTCGGTGCCGAAAGTGACGCCCATGTCGACGATCAGCCACTGGCGCGCGCCGGCCCGGCCATAACCGTAGAGGTAGAGATTCATGCCGATCTCGCCCACGCCGCCGAGCGGGAGGAAGACGAACTCGGCCCCCTTACCGTCTGATTTTGGAGTCATGTCGGGGTTTCGCGGCCTCACCGCCTGGAGAAGAAGACGTCGCCGGCGAAGATGCGATGTTCGGCGCCGTCAGGCGTCAAAAATCTAAGTGCCCCATCCGCATCAAGGCCACCATAGACTCCCTCGGTCTCTTCGCCGCCGAGCTTCACTGTCAACGGCCGTCCAGTTTGGCCTGCGCGGTCGAGCCAGGCGCGCCTAATGGTGGGGAAGCAGGAGCCTTCACCCCACCGTTTCAGCCAGTCGTCGGTACTTGAGGCAAGCGCTTCGAGCGCGTCGGCAGGCGTGACGGTCATGCCATAGGCGGCCAAGCTCACTGCCGGCTGCGGCAGGCCTTCCGGATGGTTTGCGAGATTGATGCCGGTGCCCATCACTACGATCGACCGATTGTCGCCCATGGCGCCGACATTCTCGAGCAGCATGCCGGCGAGCTTTTCGCCAGAGAGCAGGACATCGTTCGGCCATTTGAGCAGAAGCTCCGAGCGTCCTTCATAGGCGATCAACTTGGCGATAGCGTCATAGGTGATGATGCCGGCAAGGAGCGCGAGCTGCCCGGCAACTTGAAGCGGACAATTCAGCCGGATGAGCAGGCTCGCGAAAAAATTCCCGTGTTGCGAGATCCACTCGCGACCGAACCGGCCGCGGCCTTGCGATTGCCTTGCCGACCAGATCCACAACGGTCCCGGCTCACCTGCGAGCGCGCGGCGGCGAGCCTCGGCATTCGTGGAGTCGACCGTCTCCATCCGGAGCAGCCGGTAACCGCTCGGCAATTTAGGCGACGGAGATGAAAAATACGTCATCTAGAACAAGGACTTGGCGGCAGCGTCAGCAAAGGCGACCAATGGCGCGGGATAGACAAAGTAGAGCAGAATGAACAGGCCAGTAATCCCAAGCACTGCGGCAAGCGGCATATCCATCGGCTCGAACCGTTCGGCAGGTGCGTCGAAATACATGATCTTGACGATGCGTAGATAATAGTAGGCACCCACTACGCTCAACAGGACCCCGATGACGGCTAGCGCATAGAGTCCGGCGTGGATGGCGGCGAGGAACACGTAGAACTTGGCGAAGAACCCCGCAAGGGGTGGGATGCCAGCGAGGGAAAAAAGCAGCATCGCCAGCAGGAAGGCCATCAACGGACTGGTGCTCGAAAGACCCGAAAGCTGATCGATATCCTCGACCATGCGGCCGTTGCGGCGCATGGCGAGGATGCAGGCAAAGGTGCCGAGCGTCATGGCGAGATAGATGGCGAGATAGATGATCACGCCTTGCACCCCCTCGGTGGTACCCGCAGCGAGCCCGACCAGCGCATAGCCCATGTGGCCGATCGAGCTATAGGCCATCAGCCGTTTGATGTTGGTTTGGCCTATGGCTGCAAACGAGCCGAGGGCCATTGAGGCGATGGCGAGGAAGGTGACGATCTGCTGCCACTGGGCCGTTACAGCCGGGAAGGCAGTGATCAGGACCCGCACGGTGAGCGCCATGGCGGCAAGCTTGGGGGCGGCGGCGAAGAACGCCGTGACGGGCGTCGGCGCGCCCTCGTAGACATCGGGCGTCCACATATGGAACGGCACGGCGGAGATCTTGAAGGCAAATCCCGCCATCAGGAACACGAGCCCGAAGATGAGCCCGATATTGGCCCCTGACGGCTGCACGGCGGCAGCAATATCGGCAAAGTCGGTCGAGCCGGTGAAGCCATAGACCAGCGACGCGCCGTAGAGCAGCATGCCGGAAGAAAGCGCGCCGAGGACGAAATATTTGAGCCCGGCTTCGCTCGAACGCGCCGAGTCGCGCTGGAATGCGGCGACGACATAGAGCGCCAGGCTTTGCAGCTCGAGACCGACATAAAGCGCGATGAGATCGTTGGCCGAGATCATCATCAGCATGCCGGTGGTTGCGAGCAGCACGAGCACGGGAAACTCGAATTTCACCCCTCCCGCCCCGCGCCAATAATCGATCGACATGAGAAGGGCGACCGCAGCGCCTGCGAGCGTGAGGAGCTTAAGAGCTCTGGCAAATGGATCGACGATGAAGCTGTTGTGGAACAGGGTGGTAGTCCCCTCACCGCCCGCGACGAAGATCCCCGCAAGCACGAGAAGGATGATTGCCAGCCAAAGTATAAGCTCACCACGCTCCCTCCTGGTCGCAACGCCGAGCATCAGCAGGACCATGGAGCCACCACCAAGGATGAGCTCTGGCAGTACCACTTCGAGGTTGAGCGAGCGGAGCATTCGGGAAGCTCCCTACGGCATGAGCGCAAGCCGCGCCTGATCGGCCGCGGTAAGGCTCGCATGGTAACCCTTGATTAGCGCATCGACCGATACGGCCGAGGCATCGAGGATTGGCGCAGGATAAAAGCCGAAGAAGATGGTGAGCAGGATCAGCGGTGTCATCACCGCGATCTCGCGCCAGGTAAGGTCTGTGATGAACCTGAGGCTCGCCTTCTCGAGCTTGCCGAAAATGATGCGGCGATAAAGCCAGAGCGCGTAAGACGCGGACAGGATGATTCCGGTGGTGGCGAGGAACGCGACCCAAGTGTTGATGCGGAAGGCGCCGGTCAGGCTCAGGAATTCGCCGATGAAGCCGCTCGTGCCCGGCAGCCCGACGTTAGCGAGGGTGAACACCATGAAGCAGAAGGCGTAGACCGGCATACGGTCGGCGAGTCCGCCGTAAGCCGCGATCTTGCGCGTATGCATGCGGTCATAGATCACCCCAACGCAGATGAAGAGTGCGGCAGAGACGATGCCGTGCGATAGCATCTGGAAGATGCCGCCTTGCAGGCCCTGCATGGTGATGGTGAAGAGTCCGATGGTGACGAAGCCCATATGGGCCACCGACGAATAGGCAATGAGCTTCTTCAGATCCTCCTGGGCGAGGCAAACGAGCGAGGTGTAGATGACGGCGATCACCGAGAGCGCGAAGATCAGCGGCGCGAACTCGGCCGAGGCAAGCGGGAACATCGGAATGGAGAAACGCAGGAAGCCGTAGCCGCCCATCTTCAGGAGAATGCCGGCAAGGATCACAGAGCCAGCCGTAGGCGCCTCGACATGGGCGTCTGGCAGCCAGGTGTGCACCGGCCACATCGGAAGCTTCACGGCGAAAGAGGCCAGAAAGGCGAACCACAGCCACGCTTGCATGTGCGGCGGGAAGCTGTGTGCCAACAGTACCGGGATATCTGTCGTCCCCGCCTCCCAATAGATGGCCATGATGGCGAGCAGCATCAGCAGCGAGCCGGTCAGCGTATAGAGGAAGAACTTGAAGCTCGCATAGACGCGGCCCGGGCCGCCCCACACGCCGATGATGAGGAACATCGGGATTAGCCCGCCCTCGAAGAAGAGATAGAACAGCACGAGATCGAGCGAGGTGAACACGCCGAGCATCAGCGTTTCGAGCACGAGGAAGGCAATCATGTATTCCTTCACGCGTTGCGTGATGGCGACCCAGCTCGCAAGAATGCAAAGGGGCAACAGGAACGTGGTCAGCAGCACGAACGGCATGGAGATGCCGTCGATGCCCATATGGAAGCTGATCGGACCAAGCCAGGGCCTGAGCTCGACGAACTGGAATTGCGCCGTTTCGGGATCGAAATCGCGCCACAACAGGAGCGACAGCGCGAAGGTGATAAGCGTGGTCCACAACGCGATATAGCGCGCATTGCGGAAGGCGCTCTCGTCCTGCCCGCGGAGGAGCCCGATCAGCAGCGCGCCGAGCAGTGGCAGGAAAGTGACGGTGGAGAGGATCGGCCAGCTATAGCTCACGGCTTGAGCCCTCCGCTGGCGAAGATGAAATAGGTGATGATGATGGCCACGCCGACCAGCATGACGAAGGCATAATGGTAGATGTAGCCTGACTGCAGCTTCACCACGCGGTTGGTGATGTCGATGACACGTGCGGCGATGCCGTCGGGGCCTATGCCGTCGATGATCGCGCCGTCGCCTGTCTTCCACAGGAAGCGGCCAAGCCTCTTGGCAGGCCGCACGAACAGCGCGTCGTAGAGCGCGTCGAAATACCAGGCATTGAGCAGGAAGAGGTACGCGCCGCGGAACCGCTTGGCGAGGCCGAACGGCACGAGCGGGTTGGTGATGTAGAAGTACCAGGCAACCCCAAACCCTGCCGCCATGGCGACCGTCGGGGCGAGCGCCACCCATAGCGGCGCTTCGTGGGCCTCTCCGGCGTGAGTGACGAGCGACCCGCGCCAGAACTCGGCTTGGGCGCCGCCAATGAAGAGATGCGCGAACAGTCCTCCTGCCAGCAGTGAGCCGAGGGCAAGGAGAATGAGGGGAAGCCCCATCGTCCAAGGCGGCTCATGCGCATGCTCAAGCACATCCTTGGGCTCACGCGGCTTGCCTTCGAAGGCGAGAAACATCAGCCGCCACGAATAGAACGAGGTGAGGATTGCCGACACGAGCGTGAGGACGAAGGCATAAGTCCCCACTTGCGAATGCGCCGCGTAGGTTGCCTCGATAATTGCATCCTTCGATACGAAGCCTGCGGTGAAAGGGAAGCCAGTCAGGGAGAGCGTGCCGACCAGCATCGTCGCCCAGGTGAAAGGCAGCACTTTGCGCAGTGCACCCATGCGACGAAGGTCTTGCTCGTGATGAAGCGCGTGGATCACCGCGCCGGCGCCAAGAAACAGAAGCGCCTTGAAGGAGGCGTGGGTGAAGAGATGGAAGATGCCGGCGTTGTACGCGCCAACCCCCTCGGCAGCGAACATGTAGCCGAGCTGCGAGCAGGTCGAATAAGCCACCACGCGCTTGATGTCGGTCTGCACCAGGCCGACGGTCGCAGCGAAGAAGGCCGTGGTTGCGCCGATGATCGCGACGAAACCGAGAGCGATCGGCGCAAGCTCGAACAGTGGCGAGAGCCTCGCCACCATGAACACACCCGCCGTGACCATGGTTGCAGCATGGATCAGCGCCGACACCGGCGTCGGGCCCTCCATGGCATCAGGCAACCAAGTGTGCAGAAGGAACTGCGCCGACTTGCCCATGGCGCCCATGAAGAGAAGCAGACAGATCAGCGTCAGCGCCTCGACCTGAAACCCCAGGAACTCCATAGTCTTGCCGACCTGGTCGGGCGCCGAGGCGAACACGGTGTCGTATTGGATCGAGTTAAACAGCGTGAACACGGCGAAGATGCCGAGCGCGAAACCGAAATCGCCGACACGATTGACGATGAACGCCTTGATGGCGGCCGCGTTGGCCGACGGCTTGTGATACCAAAAGCCGATCAGGAGGTAGGACGCGAGTCCCACGCCTTCCCAACCGAAGAACAGCTGGAGGAAATCGTCGGCCGTGACCAGCGCCAGCATGGCGAAGGTGAACAACGAGAGATAGGCGAAGAAGCGCGGCCGGCTTGGATCATCCTCCATATAGCCGATGGAATAGAGATGAACGAGGCCGGAGACATTGGTCACCACCACGAGCATCACGGCCGTGAGCGTATCGATGCGGAGCGACCACATCGATTTGAGCGCGCCTGATTCTACGAAGCGCACCAGCTCGATTCGAACTTCCTGGCCTTGAATCGCAATCTGATAGAAGGCGAGCCAGGACAGGACCGCCGTTACCAAGACGAGCGCGGTGGTCACGACCTCAGATGCGCGCGCGCCGACAAGACGGCCGAAAAAGCCGGCGAAGATTGCCCCCAGCATCGGCAGAAAGAGGATGGCCTGGTACATGCGCGCTATTTCACCAGTTCCATCGCGAAAAAGAACAGGGTGAGCGCGAAGGTTACGCTCCAGAACCCCTGAACCAGGATCGGAATCTGATCCACGAACTCATTCCTGGTGGCGGACTTCAGGTCAGACTTCCCTCCCGCGGTGATGTATTGCTTGTAGCCAGGATCCTTGATCAGCTCGAATTCCATCAAAAAACATAACCTTGCCAGTATCGACCGCATCTTCTTTTGCATCTCGTGCGAAATCACGAACCCCAAGACCGTCACCAAGATTGCGATGATCCGCGCGAGGAATACGATCTCGTTGCTGTAGCTGACCGTAAGTAGGGTGGCATAGGCCGTCACCAGAAATGTCTGGGCAATGAGGTACGACTGTATCCGGCTGTGCAGGACGTTGTCGGCATTCTCAGCAATCTCCCAGATGGAGATCTTGCAACTCTCCGGAGCCAACGTGTCTGATGGATTGGGCATGACTGCGCTTGCTCAACCCTTCAAAAGATCGATTTCGGCGACATCAATGGTGCCGCGATTGCGGAAATAGACGACGACGATGGCAAGCCCGATCGCCGCTTCCGCCGCGGCGACCGTCAGCACAATCAACGCAAACACCTGACCGACGAGGTCATTGTGGAAGGCCGAGAAGGCGACGAGATTAATATTCACCGCGAGCAGCATCAGCTCGACACTCATCAAGATCACGATGACATTCTTGCGATTGAGGAAGATGCCGAAAATGCCGAGCGTGAACAGGATCGCGGCAACGGTGAGGTAGTGCGACAGGCCGATCGTCATGATAGCCCCCTCCGCGATTCGACATGTACGAGCTCGACCGATTTCTCGCGCGTGCGGCCGACTTGTTCAGCAACCGACTGGCGCCTCACGTCACGCTTATGGTGCAGCGTGAGCACGATGGCGCCGACCATCGCGACGAGCAGAATGAGGCCGGCTGCCTCGAACAGATAGACATAGCGCGTGTAGAGGATCTGGCCGAGAGCCTCGGTGTTGCTCACCTGCGCAAGAGGCGGCGTGGGCGATTGCACAGCGATGTCGGGCGCCGTGACCCAGGCGCCGACGATCAGGACCAGCTCGACAAGAAGAAGCAATCCGATGGTTGCTCCGATCGGCAGATATTTGAGGAAGCCCGCCCGAAGCTCGGCAAAGTCGACGTCGAGCATCATCACCACGAACAGAAACAGCACGAGCACGGCGCCGACATAGACCACGACAAGGATCATCGCCAGGAATTCGGCGCCAAGCTGCACGAACAGGCCGGCGGCATTGAAGAAAGTGAGGATCAAGAACAGCACGGCGTGAACCGGATTCTTCACGGCAATCACCATGAAGGCAGAGCCCACGCACACAATCGCGAACAGATAGAAAAACAGTGCGCTTAGCATTCGGCTATCTTCGTTACTTCATGATTGTTGTCATGGCCGGGCTCGTTCCCGGCCAGCCACGATCTTTGCCGCCGCAAGCCTGCAAAACGTGGATGCCCGGCACAAGGCCGGGCATGACAATGGATAGATCGGAAGAATAGCCCAGAGGAGCCTCACCTGTAAGGTGCATCGAGCGCCAGGTTCTTGGCGATCTCCCGCTCCCAGCGATCGCCGTTCGCAAGCAGCCGCTCCTTGTCGTAGTAAAGCTCCTCGCGGGTCTCGGTGGAGAACTCGAAATTGGGCCCTTCCACAATCGCGTCGACCGGGCAGGCCTCCTGGCAGAACCCGCAATAGATGCATTTCACCATGTCGATGTCGTAACGGGTAGTGCGGCGAGTACCGTCATTGCGGCGTGGACCGGCCTCGATGGTGATGGCCTGGGCCGGGCAAATCGCTTCGCACAATTTGCAAGCAATGCAGCGCTCTTCGCCGTTGGGGTAGCGCCTCAGCGCATGCTCGCCGCGAAAGCGCGGAGACAGCGGCCCGCCCTCGAACGGGTAGTTCAGCGTCGCTTTCGGCCGCACGAAGTATTTCAGCGCGAGCCAGAACGCTGACAGAAATTCCATCAGCAACAGGGATTTCGCCGATTCGGCCAGGCGTTTCACGCCGGCTCTCCTCTCAGGCTGCACGCTGCCAGAGTTGCAAGACCGCCGCGACGATGACCACCATGGCGAGCGACAAAGGCAGGAACACCTTCCAGCCGAGCCGCATCAGTTGATCGTAGCGGTAACGGGGCACCATGGCCTTGACCATGGCGACCAGAAAAAACAAGAAGCAAACCTTCAAGACGAACCATACCACGCCTGGAATCCAGGTGAAGGGCGGCACCGGAAATGGCGGCAGCCAGCCCCCCAGGAACAGAACCGTGCCAAGCGCACAGAGCAGCACGACGGCGACATACTCGCCGAGCATGAACAGCATATAGGGTGTGGATGAGTACTCGACCATGAAGCCCGCGACGAGTTCGGATTCGGCTTCGAGCAAGTCGAAGGGCGGACGGTTGGTCTCAGCCAAGGCGGAGACGAAGAATACGACGAACATCGGGAGGAGCGGCAGCCAATACCAGCCGAACAACCCGAAGGGGCTGTTTTGGGCTGCCACGATGGCGCTCAGATTGAGCGAGCCCGCGCAGAGCAGCACAGTGATGATGACGAAGCCGATCGAGACTTCGTAGGAGACCATCTGCGCGGCCGATCTCAGTGCAGCGAGGAAGGCGTATTTCGAGTTCGATGCCCAGCCCGCCATGATGACGCCGTACACCTGCAAGCTCGATATGGCGAAGATGAACAGGACGCCGACATTAAGGTCTGCGACCTGCCAGCCTTGAGCCACGGGAACGACCGCCCAAGCCGAAAGCGCGAGCCCTGCCGTGACGAGAGGCGCCAAGAGGAAGATGCCCTTGTTGGCGCCGGCAGGGATCACCGGCTCCTTGAACACGAACTTGAGAAGATCGGCGAAGGACTGAAGCAGGCCCCAGGGCCCGACCACGTTGGGGCCGCGCCGCATCTGCACCGCTGCCCAGACCTTGCGGTCGGCATAGAGCAAAAAGGCGACGATGATTAGCAGAGTGACGAGCAGCGCCAAGCTCTGTGCCACGATCAGTGCGAAGGGCAGGCCGTAGTTCGACCAGAGCTCAGCCATCGGTGCCGGTCGCCCTTTTGTTCGCGCCCGCATGCAAGGCGCTCAAGTTGGCCATGATGGCGGAAGCGCGCGCGATCGGATTGGTGAGGTAATAGTCGTCGATGGCGTGACCGAACCGCTCCTTGTCCGCCCTCGCCGGCTTTTGAGCAAGCCGCTCTACGGCCGCGCTATCGGCAGGTTCGACGAGATCGAGCAGGGCAAGATGCGGATGCGCTTCGAACAGCTTGGCGCGGAGCTCGGTGGCGCTATCGAATGGCAAGGGCTTGCCGAGGACGCCAGAGAGCGCTCGGATGATCTTCCAGTCCTCGCGCGCCTCTCCGGGCGGAAAAACTGCGCGCGCGGTCATTTGCGGCCGACCTTCGGTATTCACGTAAATCGCACTCTTCTCAGTGTAGGCGGCGCCAGGAAGGATGACATCGGCGCGGTGCGCACCTTGCTCGCCATGGCTGCCTTGATAGATGACGAAGGCGTTTCCGAGCCGCTCCATATCGATCTCGTCGGCCCCGAGCAGATAGACGACGTCGAGCTTTCCGGCGGAAGCTGCATCGAGCATGCCTTCCACGTCGAGGCCGCCATCGTGAGGAACAAAGCCGATGTCGAGCCCGCCGACGCGCGCGGCCGCGTGATGCAGGATGTTGAAGCCATTCCAGCCGGGCTTGATCGCGCCCATCGTCATCGCGGCTTTTGCGGCAAGAGCGAGAACTGCCGCGCCATCCGTCCTGGCGAGTGCCGCTTGTCCCACCATGAGTATCGGCCGCCCGGCGCCTTCGAGCTTCTTCAAGAAGGAATGGGATCCATCGGCGACTTTGGCGAGCGTCTCGGGCCCAGCACCGAGATAATCGTAGGCATAGGTGAGATCGGCCTCTTCGCCGATAAGCCCGACGGGCGGGCGCGCCTGGCTCTGGCGGATGCGCTTCAGGATCCGCGCGTTGAGGACGGGCGCCTCATGGCGCGGATTGGTGCCGACGAGGAGGAAGGCGTCGGCGCGGTCGATTCCTTCGATGGTCGAGTTGAAGACATAGGTCGCGCGGCCGAGTGTCGGGTCGAGCTTAGCGCCATCCTGACGGCAGTCGATATTGGGCGAGCCAAGCCGCTCGGCAAGCAGCTTCAACGCGAACATCTCCTCGCAAGCGGCAAGATCGCCGGCGATTGCTCCGAGCCGTTTGCCGTCAAGGCCCTTCAGCTTCCCGGCGATGAGGCGGAAGGCCTCATCCCAGCTTGTCGGCTCAAGCTTGCCGTCGCGCCTGACATAAGGCCGGTCGATCCTCTGCGTGCGCAAGCCATCCCACACGTGGCGCGCCTTGTCCGAAATCCATTCCTCGTTGATGGCCTCGTTCTCGCGCGGGAGAATGCGCAAAACTTCGCGCCCGCGAGCATCGACGCGAATAGCGCTCCCTACCGCATCCATGACATCGATCGAAGGCGTCTTGGTTAGCTCCCAGGGCCGTGCCACGAAGGCGTAAGGCTTCGACGTAAGCGCGCCGACAGGGCAAAGATCGACCACGTTGCCGGACAGGTTCGAGAACATGCCGCGCTCGAGATAGGTGGTGATCTCCATGTCCTCGCCACGTCCGATGGCGCCGAGCTCCTCCACGCCGGCCACCTCGGTCATGAAGCGTATGCAGCGCGTGCAGTGAATGCAGCGGTTCATGTAGGTGTCGATTAAAGGCCCGAGATATTTCTCCTCGACAGCACGCTTATTGTCCTGGAAGCGGCTCGCATCGAAGCCATAGGCCATGGTCTGATCCTGCAGATCGCACTCGCCACCCTGGTCGCAGATCGGGCAATCGAGCGGATGATTGATGAGCAGGAACTCGAGCACGCCCTCGCGCGCCTTCTTTACCGTCTCAGAATCGGTGACGATGCTGGGAGGCGTACCGTCGCGCGCGGGTCTCAGGTCGTTCACGCTCATGGCGCAAGAGGCGACGGGCTTCGGCATGCCGGCCACTTCGATCAAGCACATGCGGCAATTGCCGGCAATCGACAGGCGCTCGTGGTAGCAGAAGCGGGGAATCTCGACGCCGGCAATTTCGCAGGCCTGGATCAGCGTGATGCCATTCGGCATCTCGTGCTCTTTGCCGTTGATGATCAGCTTCGGCATTTAGTGCCTCACTCCGCGGCCACGGGCACCGAAGGCGCTATGGGCTCCGTCGCCTTAGCCTGGATGCGCGCCTCGATGACATGGCGGAAATGGCGGATCAACCCTTGCACCGGCCAGGCCGCTGCATCGCCGAGTGCGCAGATGGTGTGACCCTCGACCTGGTAGCTGACATTGAGCAGCATCTCGATCTCGCCGATCTCAGCCTCGCCGCGCGCCATGCGCTCGAGCACGCGCCACATCCAACCGGTCCCCTCGCGGCATGGCGTGCACTGGCCGCACGATTCATGCTTGTAGAAATAGGAGATGCGCGAGATGGCGCGGATGATGTCGGTGGATTTGTCCATGACGATCACCGCTGCCGTGCCGAGTCCGGTCTTCAGCGCTTTCAAACTGTCGAAATCCATCGGCAGATTGTCGGCCTGACTTGCCGGGATGCACGGCACTGACGAGCCGCCAGGAATAACGGCAAGGAGATTGTCCCAGCCGCCGCGCACGCCGCCGCCATAGTGCTCGATCAGCTCGCGCAGCTCGATTCCCATCTCCTCCTCGACATTGCACGGCGTGTTCACATGGCCAGAGAGGCAGAACAGCTTGGTGCCCGTGTTGTTCGGCCGGCCGAGTGAGGCAAACCACGTTGCCCCGCGGCGCAAGATGTCGGGCACGACCGCGATGGTCTCGACATTGTTGACGGTCGTGGGGGCGCCGTAGAGACCGACATTGGCAGGGAACGGCGGCTTCAGTCGCGGCATGCCCTTCTTGCCTTCGAGGCTTTCGAGCAGCGCGGTCTCCTCGCCGCAAATATAGGCCCCTGCCCCGTGGTGCAGATAAAGCTCGAAGTCCCAGCCGTTGACATTGTTTTGGCCGATCAACTTCGCGTCATAGGCCTCGTCGATGGCAGCCTGCAGGATCTCGCGCTCGCGGATGAACTCGCCGCGGATGTAGATGTAGGAGACATGCGCCCGCATGGCGAAGCTCGCCAGCAGCGCCCCTTCGATCAGGAGATGCGGATCATGCCGCATGATGTCCCGGTCCTTGCAGGTGCCGGGCTCCGACTCATCGGCATTGATGACGAGATAGCTCGGGCGACCGTCCGACTTGGTCGGCATGAACGACCACTTCAGTCCTGTGGGGAAGCCCGCGCCGCCGCGGCCGCGCAGACCTGAGGCCTTGATCTCTTCGATGATGGCTTCATGGCCCTTCTCGATGATGGCCTTAGTGCCATCCCACGCGCCGCGCGCTCGCGCCGCCTTGAGGCGCCAAGAGTGCAGCCCGTAGAGATTCTTGAAGATGCGGTCCTTGTCCTGCAGCATCAGATTTCTTTCGGCGTGGACTTCGTCCGTCGGGTCTTGGTCCGTCCCGATGGCGTTTCTGGCTGGTAGTTCGGCGGAGCGTCGTCGGGCAGCTCGTCACGGTAGAGGTCGGGATCGGTGAGTGTTGTCGGTCCGCCAAGGGGCGCCGAGGCTTGCCGCCCATTCTGCGGGCCCGGAGCGACCTCGCGGCCAGCCTTGAGATTGGCGAGAATCCACTCGAGACGCTCAGGCGTCAGGTCTTCGTAATAATCCTTGTTGATCTGAGCCATTGGTGCGTTGACGCAAGCGCCGAGGCACTCGACCTCCGTCCAGGAAAAAAATCCGTCAGGGGTGACCTGGTTCGGCTCACCGATCAATCTGCGGCACGTATCCTTGATCGCGTCAGCGCCTCGGAGCCAGCACGGCGTCGTGCCGCAGACCTGCACGTAGTAGCGGCCGACCGGCGCCAAATTGAACATGGTGTAGAAGGTTGCGATCTCATAGACCCGGATATAGGCCATGCCGAGCGTGTCGGCGACGTAGCGGAGCGCGGGCTCTGGCAGCCAGCCGCCCATCTGCTCCTGCGCCCGCCACAGAATCGGGAGCACGGCGGAAGCTTGGCGGCCTTCGGGATATTTCTTGATTTGAGCCCTGGCCCATTCAAGGTTTTCCGGCGTAAAGGCGAAACCCTCAGGCTGCTCGGCGGCGAGGCGGCGGACGCTCATTGATTCGATCCTACCGATCAATTTCCCCAAACACGATGTCGATCGATCCGAGCACGGCCGAAACGTCGGCGAGCATATGGCCTCGGCACAGGAAGTCCATTGCCTGGAGGTGCACGAAGCTCGGCGCCCTGATCTTGCAACGGTAGGGCCGATTCGATCCGTCAGACACGAGATACACGCCGAACTCGCCTTTGGGCGCCTCCACGGCGGCGTAAACCTCGCCTTTCGGCACGTGATAGCCCTCGGTATAGAGCTTGAAGTGGTGGATCAGGGCTTCCATCGAGCTTTTCATCACCGCGCGCTTCGGCGGCACCATCTTGTGATTCTCAACGGTGACGGGGCCAAGCTCGGTGGTCAGTCTCCCGCAGCATTGCTTCATGATGCGCACCGACTGGCGCATCTCCTCCATGCGGACTAGGTAGCGGTCGTAGCAATCGCCGTGCTTGCCGATTGGGATGTCGAACTCGAGCTCGTCGTAGCACTCGTAGGGCTGCGACTTGCGCAAGTCCCAAGCCGCGCCTGAGCCGCGCACCATCACGCCGGAGAAGCCGTGCGCCCAAGCTTCCTCCTGGGTTACCACGCCGATGTCGACATTGCGCTGCTTGAAGATGCGGTTGTCGGTGAGCAGGCCTTCGATGTCGTCGCACACCTTGAGGAATGGATCGCAGAAGGCATGGATGTCGGCGACAAGCTCGGGCGGGAGATCCTGGTGCACGCCGCCGGGACGGAAATAGGCGGCATGCATGCGGGCGCCTGAGGCGCGCTCGTAGAACACCATCAGCTTCTCGCGCTCCTCGAAGCCCCATAGCGGCGGCGTGAGCGCACCCACATCCATGGCCTGTGTAGTGACATTGAGAAGATGCGACAGGAGGCGGCCAATCTCCGAATAGAGCACGCGGATGAGCTGGCCGCGCTTCGGCACAGTTACACCGGCAAGCTTTTCCACAGCGAGCGCATAAGCGTGCTCCTGGTTCATCGGCGCCACGTAATCGAGCCGGTCGAAATAGGGGAGCGCTTGCAGGTAGGTCTTATACTCGATCAGCTTCTCGGTGCCGCGGTGAAGCAGCCCGATATGCGGATCGACCCGCTCGACGACCTCGCCATCAAGCTCGAGCACGAGGCGGAGCACACCGTGAGCTGCGGGATGCTGGGGACCGAAATTGATGGTGAACTTGCGGTCGTCGCCTTCCCGTTCTCCGGTATCGGCTTCGGTCGGATGGGCTTCTGTTTCCGACATCAGGCGTCCACTTTCGCTTGAGCTTTGGCCAGCTTGGCAGCGATCCCGCGGTTGAAGCGGTCCCAGGAGACGATGAAGCGCTCATGCGTGCCAGCGCCGATCTCGTCCACGCCATCATGGGCGGTGAGCTTGAAGCGCACGCGTGGTCCCCTCACCTCGGCACACACGGCCTCCACGGTCACGGTCATGCCCGGCGGCGTTGCCGCCTTGTGCGAAACGTCGATATGCACGCCGAGACTGCCTTCCCCCGTATCGAGATGCGGTTCCAGAAGCCGCACGCAAGTCCATTCCATCAAGCCGACCATGAAGCCGGTGGCGAACACCTTTGGCATGGCCTGAAGTTGCGGCGCCTCACGATAAAGGTGCGGCACGGTCTTGTTCTCGGGCACGCGATAAGAAAAACGGTGCTTGAGACCGGGCTTGAGCGACGGTTTCATGACTTATCGCTCCGGTCACTCGCTTCACCTGCCTTCTCATCGCCTGGGATTGCCGTGTCCATTCCTTCCCAGGGACTCAAGAAATCGAAGCTCCGATATTCCTGCTGGAGATTGACCGGCTCATAGACCACGCGCTTCAGCTCATCGTCGTATCGGAGCTCGACGAAGCCGGTGAGAGGGAAGTCCTTGCGCAAAGGAAACCCCTGAAAGCCGTAGTCCGTGAGGATCCGGCGCAGGTCCGGATGGCCGGCAAATAGTATGCCATAGAGGTCGTAAGCCTCGCGCTCGAACCAATCGGCAGCGGGAAAGATGCCGACGATGCTCGGCACGGGGTGCGACGCATCGGTCTTCGTCCGCACGCGGATGCGATGGTTCAGCCAGGGACTAAGCAGGTGGTAGATGACGTCGAACCGTTCCTCGCGTTCGGGATAATCCACACCGCAAATATCGATTAGGCAGCCGAAACGGCAGAGCGGATCGTTGCGCAAGACGGTTATCACCTCAGGGATCGCGTCGCGCTCGACCTCGATGGTGAGTTCGCCGAGCGCGATCTCGGAGGCCTTGAGCTTCGGCCCAAGGCGATCGGCAAGGTAAACAGCGAGCTTGTTAAGGGCGGCTTCGTCCATCAAGGCTCCACGGCGGGAACGGACCAATCAGCGTTCGATGGTGCCGGTTCGCCTGATTTTCTTTTGCAGAAGGAGCACGCCATAGACGAGAGCTTCGGCCGTCGGCGGGCAGCCTGGGACATAGATATCAACCGGAACGATCCGGTCGCAGCCGCGCACCACCGAGTAGGAATAGTGATAGTAGCCGCCGCCATTGGCGCATGATCCCATGGAAATGACATAACGCGGCTCGGGCATTTGGTCGTAGACCTTGCGCAGCGCCGGAGCCATCTTGTTGCAAAGTGTGCCGGCCACAATCATCACGTCGGATTGACGCGGGCTGCCGCGCGGCGCAAAGCCGAAGCGCTCGAGGTCGTAGCGCGGCATCGAGGCCTGCATCATCTCGACCGCGCAGCAGGCAAGCCCAAAGGTCATCCACATGAGCGAACCGGTGCGCGCCCAGTTGATGAGTTCGTCGGCGGTCGTGAGCAGGAAGCCCTTATCGGCAAGCTCGTCGGAAAACAGGCCGAAACTCATCGCGCCTGAGGTGATCATGCCGCTTCGGCCTTCTTGCTCAAGATTGCGCTCTGGCATCAATCCCATTCAAGCGCCCCTTTCCGCCATTCATAGACGAAGCCGACGGTAAGAACAGCGAGGAACACCATTATCGCCCAAAAGCCGAAGGCGCCGACCTCCTTGAAGGCAACGGCCCAGGGAAACAGAAAGGCGATCTCAAGATCGAAGATAATGAACAAGAGTGACACGAGGTAGAAACGTACGTCGAATTTCATGCGAGCGTCGTCGAAAGCATCAAAACCGCATTCATAGGCCGAGACCTTCTCGGGGTCAGGCTTGCGCACGGCAATCAGAAATGGCGAAAGCAAAAGGGCGCCGCTGATGAAAAAAGCGATGCCGATGAAAATAACGAGGGGCAGATAAGTTTGAAGTAGCTGGCCCATGGCATACCGGCCTCTCGTTCGAGTGCAAGGAGGCCAAAAATGGCGGGAGTGACGGGACTCGAACCCGCGGCCTCCGGCGTGACAGGCCGGCGCTCTAACCGACTGAGCTACACCCCCTTACGGGCCGGCGCGCGGCCAGAGGCGATCCTTTCCTGCATGTACGGCCTCGGATTCGCCAAGTCAAGGCAAGGGCCCGACAGATAGCGCGAAGCAGTGTGGTGGGCGGTGACAGGCTCGAACTGCCGACCTCCTGGGTGTAAACCAGGCGCTCTTCCAGCTGAGCTAACCGCCCGAGGTCACTACAAACAATAAGGCGAAGCCCCGCGAGTTGCGAGGCTCCGCCTCAGAAATTCGTCGGATCAGGGCCTAGCTGTTGCAGGCCTCTTTGAGCGCCTTGCCGGCGCGGAATTTCGGCACGCGCGAAGCTGGAATCTGCACCTCGGCGCCGGTGCGCGGATTACGCCCGGTTGAGGCCTTCCGCTGCGCCACTTGGAAGTTACCGAAGCCAACGATGCGGACCGTATCGCCGCCGCGTAAGGCCCTCTCGATCTGCTTGAAGGTCGCGTCTACGGCCTTCTCTGCTTTGTCCTTTGGCAGTTCCGTATCCTTCGCCACCTCGGCGACCAGCTCTGCTTTGTTCACGGGTCTCCATCCTTTCGCTCGGCCCCAATCGCAGGGGGTTTCGCCCTCGAGGCCGTTTTGGGCTACGCTCCGATTCACAAACAAGTGGGTAATGACTGGCGCAAAAGCCCTGGAAAATCAACAAAAATGGTCCGACTCTATGTATAGAGCCGGACCACCGAAATGAGGCGAATAATAGGCAAAAAGTGCCGATTTCCGCCGTTTAATGAGCAGTGACGCCTGGAAGGCCTTCGTCGTTGGGCGGGACGACCTGGGCCTCCTCTTCGGCTTCCTCCTCCCACACGATCGGCTGGGGAGGACGAGTGAAGGCGATCTTCAGCACCTCCTCCATGCGCGATACTGTGCGGATATCGAGGGCATTTTTCAACTCGTCCGGTATCTCCGTGAGATCCTTGGCGTTTTCGTCAGGGATGATCACCGTCTTGATGCCGGCGCGGAGCGCCGCAAGGAGCTTCTCCTTAAGCCCGCCAATGGGGAGCACCCGGCCTCTAAGCGTGATCTCGCCGGTCATGGCGACCTCGCGCTTTACCGGAATACCGGTCATGAGCGAGACGATGGCCGTCACCATGGCGACACCGGCAGACGGGCCATCCTTTGGCGTTGCACCTTCCGGCACGTGAACGTGGATGTCGCGCTTCTCGAACAAAGGCGGCTCAATGCCGAAATCGACGGCTCGCGAGCGCACATAAGCGTTGGCGGCCTGGATCGACTCCTTCATGACGTCGCGCAAGTTGCCGGTCACGGTCATCTTGCCCTTGCCCGGCATCATCACCCCTTCCACGGTGAGCAGCTCACCGCCGACCTCGGTCCAGGCAAGGCCCGTGACCACGCCAACCTGGTCTTCGAGCTCGGCCTCGCCGTACCGGAATTTCGGTACGCCGAGATAGTCTTCGAGGTTCTTGGTCGAGACCTTGATCGACTTCTTCTTGCTGGTGAGAAGTTCCTTGACGGATTTCCGCGCGATCTTGGCGATCTCGCGCTCGAGATTGCGAACGCCAGCCTCGCGCGTGTAACGCCGGATAATCTCTTTCAGCGCATCTGCCTCGAGGCTCCACTCCTCGGCCTCTAGGCCGTGCGCCTTGGTCTGGGCGGGGATGAGGTGACGCCGCGCGATCTCCATCTTCTCGTCCTCGGTGTAGCCCGCAATGCGGATGATCTCCATGCGGTCCATCAAGGCCGGCGGAATATTGAGCGTGTTCGCCGTGGTGACGAACATCACGTTCGACAGGTCGTAATCCACCTCG
>JBKOWI010000177.1:0-5057 GCA_046724315.1 Pseudomonadota bacterium
CGGAGGCGCCGATCCTGTCCCAGAGGAGGCCGGCGATGATGCTGGCGAGCAAAGCGGCAAGTCCGGTGATCAGGCCGAACAGCCCAAATGCCGTGCCGCGGAGGCGTATTGGCGCTGTCTCCGCAATCAGGGCCGCGAGCACGCCTTGGGTCAGACCCATATGCAGTCCCCACAGGCAGATGCCGATAAAGACGGCGAGAAGCGTCTGGCCAAAGGCAAGCAGCAGGTCTGCGGCAATAAGCGCGACGAGGCCGGACAGCAGCAGAGGCCGCGCGCCGATCCTGTCCTGGAGCCAGCCTGCGGGATAGGCGCTTGCTGCATAGACGAGGCTCATCACCGCAATGACCGCAGGAGCCCAGGCGAGAGCGAGGCCGCCGTCGCGGGCGCGGATCACGAGGAACGCCTCGCTGAACCTCGCCAAGGTGAAGACCGTGCCGGCGACGATCACGAGCCAATAGGCTGAAGGAAGCTGCCCAATCTCTTTCGCATGAAGCGGAACCTGCGCCCTGGCTTGCGCGTGCTTGGGCTCCTTGACGCCGAGCACCAGAACGACGACCGCAAGCACCGCAGGTATGACGGCAAACCACAGCACGGTGCGGATGTCATCGTGGAAGAGATACATCAGCGCGATGGCCGCTGCGGGACCGAGCGTGGCGCCGATCGTATCGAGCGACTGGCGAAGCCCGAACGCCTCGCCGCGCTTCTCTGCCGGCGCCAGGTCGGCCACCAGCGCATCTCGCGGCGCGCCTCTGATCCCTTTGCCGATGCGGTCGAGAAAGCGCGCGACGAGCACAAGTCCAATAGAGTTGGCGAGCGGGAATAGCGGCTTGGTGGCTGCAGCGAGACCGTAGCCCGCCACGGTGAGCGCCTTTCGCCGCCCGAGCGCATCTGACAGCCAGCCCGAGAACACACGGGTAATTTGCGCCGTGGCCTCGGCGATGCCTTCGATCACGCCGAGCGCTGTCGCGCTCGCGCCAAGGGTGACAACGAGAAATACTGGAAGCAGCCCATGGATCAGCTCTGACGAGGTGTCCATGAACAGCGACGTGAGCCCGAGCGCCCACACTGCCCGCGGCAAGCCCCGTTCGGTTGCGTGTTCAACCCGCACCGGCGTCCTCCGTTTGGCGCATTGAGGGATGGCTGCCCGTGTTATATGGGCTTACCGCAGGAGTCCATGCGGCAGAGGGAGGGGGAAGAATGATCGCAGTTCCCTCCGCGGATCCGGTCGGCGCCCTCGTTCCTCACACGCTGAAAGAGCCGCTCATTGGAGGCAGCTCCGGCCCCCTTGCCGGAACAAGCTTCATGGTGAAGGACCTGTTCGCCATAAAGGGGCGCAAGGTCTCCAACGGCAGTCCCGATTTCTATGGGCATGCGACGCCGGCACGAGAGACCGCGCCGGTCATCACGCGCCTGCTCGAGGCCGGCGCATCGTGCACCGGCATAACCGTGTGCGACGAGTTCTTCTATAGCGTGCTCGGCTCGAACATCCATTACGGCCAGCCCGTCAATGCGCGCGCGCCGAAGCACGTAACTGGCGGCTCTTCGTGCGGTGCGGCTGCGGCGGTTGCCGCTTCTATGTGCAACTTCGCGCTCGGCACGGACACGGCAGGATCGATCCGCGTGCCGGCCTCGTTTTGCGGGCTATATGGCCTCAGGCCGACCTACGGACGCATCGACACGACCGGCGCGACGCCAATGGCGCCGAGCTATGACACCGTCGGCTTTCTTGCCCGCGACTTCGAGCTTTTCCGCAAAGTGGGCCATGTTCTGCTGCAAGGCGCAACGGCCGAAGCGAAGATCGAGCGACTGATACTCGCCGAGAATTTCTTCCGCCATGCGCGAGGCGAGCATGGATCAGGCGCTATGGGAGGCGATCGGCAAGATCGGCGGCGCATTGCCCAGACCCGAGCACGTGGAGATTGACGGTGAGGAGGAAGTTGCCGCCTGGCGCAACGCCTTCCGCCTCATTCAAGGCTTCGAGATCCAATCGACGCTGCTGCCCTTCATTCAGTCGCACACTGTCGAGCTCGGACCCGGCATCAAGGAGCGATTCGACATGGCGGCGGCAATTACCCTCGCCGAAGCCGACGCTGCGCGCGCCTTGCGCGCCGAAATCGCCGACCGCCTGCTCGCCTTGATCTCGATCGGGACGCTGATCGTGCTGCCCACGACGCCGACGCTGCCGCCCGAGCGCGATATTCCGGACGGCGCCTCGTTCTCGGAGTTCCGCGCGCAAACGCTCGGATTCACCTGCCTTGCCGGCCATTCCGGCCTGCCGCAGGTCTCGGTGCCGGCCGGACTGGCTGCCGGTTGCCCGGTGGGTCTTTCCTTCATTGGCTGGCCCGGCGCCGACGAGACACTGCTCGACCTCGCCGTCCATCTTGAGCCGCTTTTGAGGAGCACGGTCTAGCTCCTAGGCTTCGCGAGGACGCCAGATGCTGGAGAAGACCTCGTTTCCCTACGG
This sequence comes from Pseudomonadota bacterium, assembly GCA_046724315.1. GTDB lineage: Bacteria > Pseudomonadota > Alphaproteobacteria > Rhizobiales > Methyloligellaceae > Methyloceanibacter. Next base: position 2,465 of record JBKOWI010000177.1, read on the forward strand.
CGTGGGCTTCCGCTCGCTGACAGAGGAGACGCCGGAGCCCGTCAGCCTCAAGGTCGACGGTGCGCTCCCGCCCTGGCTCGAAGGCACGCTGCTCCGCACTGGCCCCTCGAAATTCGAAGTCGGCGCCCGCACCTACAATCACTGGTTCGACGGGCTTGCGATGCTGCACCGATTTGCCTTCGCGCAAGGCCGCGTCAGCTATACCAGCCGCTTTCTCAACAGCCGCGCGTTCTCCGCCGCAGAAGCGACCGGCAAAATCTCTTATGGCGAATTTGCCACCGACCCCTGCCGCACACTGTTCGGCCGCGTCGCCGCACTCTTCAATCCCAAGCTCACCGACAATTGCTGCGTCAATGTCTCGCACTATGCGCGGGAGACCGTTGCCTTTACCGAGACGTCGATCCCGGTGCGCTTTCAGCCCGAGACACTGAAGACCCTCGGCGTGTTCGGCTATCGCCGGGCCCTTAAAGGCCAGGTCTCGACGGCGCATCCCCACTACGACGCGGCAAGACGCTGCCACTACACTTACATCGTCGATTTTGGCATGAAGAGCCTCTACCGCCTCTGCCGAATAGGCGACAACGGCAAGCAGAGGATCGTCGCGAACCTGCCCGTCGAGCGGCCTTCCTACATGCATAGTTTCGGCATGAGCCGGGATCACCTCGTGCTCATCGAATTTCCGCTGGTGGTGAACCCGGTTGAGCTCCGATTTTCAGGCAAGCCCTTCATCCGCAACTATCGTTGGGAGCCGGAGCGCGGGCTCCTCTTCCATATTGTCGAGAAGGACACAGGCAAGCTCGTGCGCACCGCCACGGCGGAAGCCTGCTTCGCCTTTCACCACGTCAATGCGTTCCTGGATCGCGACCGTCTTGCCGTGGACATCATCGTCTATCCCGACGCCACGATCATCGATCAGCTCTATCTCGCGCTGCTCCGCAAGGGGACGCCCATCACCGCAACCGGAACGCTGATGCGATTTCACATCCCGCTTGGCGCGGAAGCGCCGGTCACGCGTCGAGCTCTGGCCGACGCTCCGCTCGAGCTGCCGCGCATCAACTACGAGGCTCATGCCGGCCGGGCCTATCGTTATGTGTGGGGAACGGGCATCCGGACCCGCGGCGACTTCCTCGACTCGATCGTCAAGATCGATACGGAAACCGGCACGGTAGGCAGATGGCACGTAGCGGGCCTTTATCCCGGAGAGCCGGTGTTCGTGCCATCGCCGTCGGCTAGCGGGGAGGACGACGGTGTGCTGCTGTCAATCGTGTTCGACACCGCCAAGGAGCGCTCGTTTCTGCTGGTGCTCGACGCTGCGAGGCTCGCGGAGAAGGCGCGGGCCGAAGCGCCCCACGCCATCCCCTTCCATTTTCACGGCAACTATTTCGCGAGCGCTGGCAAGGCTTGACTTGCGGGCGGTCCTCGCCGACATTCCGGCCGAAATTCAAGGCAGCTCTAATCATGAGCCGCCGCCCTGCACATCATTGATTTGTTTCGTTACGGGGCTCTGGCCCACTTGAGCGCAACAAATAATGGGGAGGCAGGGGGGTCAACATCCGACAGCGCGATGCGCCCTCGGGTGACATTTTGCTTTGCGCTACCGGCCTCTGGCCTACTTGAGCGCGATTGGTATTTGGAGACAGGCGAACGCGATGTTCGAGACTCTATCGGAACGGCTTGGCGCCATCCTCGACAAGCTCACCCGAAAGGGCGCGCTGACCGAGGCTGACGTCGGCGAGGCGATGCGCGAGGTGCGCCGCGCGCTACTGGAGGCCGATGTCGCGCTCGACGTGGTTCGCGACTTCACCGAGTCGGTGAAGGCCAAGGCCGTCGGCCAGGAGGTTGTGCGGTCGATCACGCCCGGCCAGATGGTCATCAAGATCGTGCACGACGAGCTCGTGCGCGTGCTTGGCTCAGAGGCGCAAGGGATCGACCTCGCCGCGACGCCGCCGGTAGTGATGATGCTGGTCGGCCTGCAAGGCTCGGGCAAGACCACCACCACTGCCAAGCTCGGAAAGAGGCTCGAGACGCGCGACAAGCAGAAGGTGCTGATGGCCTCGCTCGACACTCGCCGACCTGCGGCGCAGGAGCAGCTCCGCGTACTCGGCGAGCAGACCGGCATCACCACGCTCGCCATGGTCGCCGGCGAGGAGCCGACAACCATCACCGAGCGCGCGCTGAAAGCGGCAAAGCTCGGCGGCTATGATGTGCTGCTGCTCGATACCGCCGGCCGCACCCATATCGACGAAGAGCTGATGGCGGAGACCGCCGCCATCGCGAAAATCGCCAAGCCGCACGAGACGCTGCTCGTCGCCGATGCGCTCACCGGCCAAGACGCCGTCAATCTGGCCAAGAACTTCGACGAGCGTGTCGCTCTCACCGGCATCGTGCTGACCCGCGTCGATGGCGACGGGCGCGGCGGCGCCGCGCTCTCGATGCGCGCCGTGACCGGCACGCCCATCAAGCTGATCGGTGTCGGCGAGAAGCTCGACGCGCTCGAGGAGTTCTATCCAGATCGTATTGCCGGACGCATCCTCGGCATGGGCGACGTGGTGGGCCTCGTCGAGAAGGCGATCGAGACCGTCGAGATCGACAA
>JBKOWI010000156.1:0-29425 GCA_046724315.1 Pseudomonadota bacterium
TATGTCGAAGCCGGCTGGCTTGGCCGCAAGACCAAACGCGGCTTCTACGACTACCGCGGCGAGAAGCCGATGCCGACCCGCTAATCGCCCGATTGCTGGTGTTCCCCAATTCCGGCGGCGGCGCGGTCAAGCGGCTTTTCGTGGCCTAAAATGAATGGCCGCCATTGTCTGGATAAATCCAGAGGCACTTTCTATGTCGGCGGCGAGCCGCTCCCAATTCAGAGCAAACTCGGTGAAATGTTCGCGCCACGCTTCATCGGGGGAATTCCCCGCAAGCAAACGGCACATCTGTGCATAGATGCGGCACTGCTCGGGATTGCCCGGCATCCTGTCCTCCAAGGCACCCCTCGTCGCCCAAATGAGCGGGACCTTGCGGGAGTTCCGAGTCTTGCGGGAAATGGTGACCCCGGCAGGATTTGAACCTGCGACCCTCAGATTAGGAATCTGATGCTCTATCCAACTGAGCTACGGGGTCTTTAGTGGCGCGCTGGACGCGCGAGTGCCGTTGGCCCTGTATAGGCTGCTACTCTGGGCGCGGCCAGACTCATTGTGGGGATGGCCGGGCGTTACACCGGCAGCTATCTCGGCGTGCTTGTGAGTTCGGCCTGGCGCGGCAAGGCCAACATGATGACGATGGAATGGCACATGGCCATGGCCTTCGAGCCGTCGCTGCTCGGCCGCTACAGGGCGCTTCCCTTGTTACTCTTCGCGTTGGCGCTCATCCTGGCCGCCGCGCCAAGCGCTTATTCCGCTGAGGCACCCGCACGAATTGCATGTTGTCGGATCCCGAAAAGGCAACCGTCGCCGAGGTGCTCGATGGCGAAACGTTGAAGCTCAGCGACGGCAGGATCGTGAGGCTGATCGCGGCCAAGGCTCCGGCGCCGCCGCTTGGCTGGCGCGGTGACGATCCCTGGCCTCTCGTCGAAGAATCAAAGCTGGCACTCGACAAGTTCGCGTCAAACAAACAGGTCGAACTGAAATTTGGCGGGCGCCGCAGTGATCGCTACGATCACCTGCTGGCCCAGGTGTTTGTCGTGGGCAATGACAAGCCCATCTGGCTGCAAGAGGAACTTGTCTCAGAGGGTCTTGCCCGCGTCTATTCCCTCTCCGACAACCGCGCCTGCATCGGCGCGCTTCTCGCACGCGAGAGAGAAGCGAGGGCCAAGCATCTCGGCGTATGGGGCTCATCGGCCTACCGCATCGAGAGCGCCGACAATGTTGAGCGGCTCGGCCGCCTCACGCAAAGCTTTCAACTGGTCGAGGGCAAGGTCGCCAAGGTGGGAGAGGGTGGCGGTCGCATCTACCTCAATTTCGCCGATGATTGGCGGAGCGACTTCACCATCAGCATCGAGCGAAAAGACGTCCAGGCATTTGCCGCCTCTGGCATCGACCTCAAAGGGCTTGCCGGCAAGCACGTGCGCGTGCGCGGCTGGATCGAGTGGCGCAACGGGCCGATGGTTGCCGCGACCCATCCCGAGCAGCTTGAGTTGCTGCCGGCCGCAACTCCCGCACTGTAGCGTGAAAACGCTCACACACTCTTGTCATGGCCCGGCTTGGCCGGGCGATCCAGTAGCCCCTGCCTTTACTGGATTCCCGCTTTCGCGAGATGGAGCCGGCCGAGCTGCTAAGCGGCGCGGGTGCGGGCTTCGTTGTCCGCGGCCATCTTGGCGTGGCGCGCCGTCTTGGCCAGCACGTCGTCGATCTTGGCGACGGCGCTCGCCTCGTCCATCTTCTCGACGGCGGCAATCTCGCGGGCCATACGGTCGAGCGCAGCTTCGTAAAGCTGGCGTTCCGAGTAGGACTGCTCGGGCTGCGCCTCGGACCGATAGAGATCGCGGACCACCTCGGCGATCGATACGAGATCGCCCGAGTTGATCTTCGCCTCGTATTCCTGCGCGCGGCGGGACCACATGGTGCGCTTTACGCGCGCCTTGCCCTTGAGCGTGCCGAGCGCCTTCTTCACCACCTTGTCCTCTGACAGCTTGCGCATGCCGACGGTGGTAAGCTTCGAGGTCGGTACTCTGAGCGTCATCTTGTCTTTCTCGAAATTGATGACGAACAGCTCGAGCTTCGCGCCGGCAATCTCCTGCTCTTCGATGCTCGTGATGCGGCCAACGCCGTGAGCTGGGTACACGATATACTCGTTGGTACGAAATCCGTGTCTTTGCTGTGGTTTCTTCTTTTCAGCCATTACTCTCGTCTCACTGTGTTAATATGCTTCGTCTGCGTCAATGTCGGTAACTTAAGCATGCCCGCGGCGGCTTGGTTCCGTGGCTCTCGGGCGCCTCTCGGGTACAGGGCACGAGGTTAGCCATCGATCAGAGGGCCTGATCGCGCCACCTCCCCTGAGTCAGAAAAAAAAGCGCGCCCGAACAGGGACGCCTCTCGTGGAGCTTAATGCGCCGACAGTCTGCGCCATTTCGTCAGGAAGATAACACAATCTTAGCAAATCTGGAAGCTGTCGAATCCGGCAGGACTGCCTTTTGGGCGCCGCAACATGCGACATTTTGGCAAAAGGGTTAACCGCTTAACTCGTTGATTTCAGTCGCCTTCGCCCGGATTTTGGCTGAAATACTTCCTGAATTTGTCTGGCTCGGCCACAAATGCGTCGGCATCCGGCGGGGCCGCCTTCTTGGTCGTAATGTTCGGCCAGCTCTCCGAATATTGCCGGTTTAATTCCAACCATTTGTCGAGATTTGGCTCGGTATCGGGCTTGATCGCGTCGACCGGGCACTCCGGCTCGCACACGCCGCAGTCGATGCACTCATCGGGGTGGATAACGAGCATGTTCTCGCCCTCGTAGAAACAGTCCACGGGGCACACTTCGACGCAATCGGTGTACTTACACTTGATGCAAACTTCGGTGACGACGTAAGTCATCGATTCCACACGTTTTCGGGGCCAACCCAGCCCAGATCTCAGCCCTCAAATGGCCGTCCGAGTCGTCCGAGGAAGGGCCTCCCTATAACAATCGGGCCATCAGCACAAGGCGAGGCACCAGTTTGCGACGAGCAGGCGAGAGAGAACGATATTGCCCGTCTTTTCATCCCTGGAAGGAGATTGCCTCGCGATAAACCCCAGCCCGGCCGCTCAGTGCTTTGAACTCAGACTGTGCAGCGCATCGAGGCGACGTCGATCCAGCTTGGTGGGCTGTGGCCCCTTCGCCGGGAGACGAGACTCTAGCGAAGGCGCCCTCTTCGGCGTCAGGTCCTCGTAGAGCGTACGTGCCAGGCTCGCAGGACCGCGCCGAGCAGTCCAGGCGAGAACCCGCACGACGAACAGCCTTCCCGACGCAGTGGTCGTCACCACATCGCCTTCATGGACGAGCCGGCTCGGTTTCAGGATACGCTCGCCGTTGATGCGAACCTTGCCCTCGGCGACGGCACGCGCGGCTCCTGAACGCGTCTTCACCAGCCTTGCGCACCACAGCCATTTGTCGAGCCGCTGCTCCGACATCGCTGCTGTCAACTTCCCTCCGGCTGGCGAACGGTGAGACGGCCTTTAAGCGCCGCAAGCGCCGCAAAGGGCGAATGCTCGACGGACTTACTGCGCTCGGGCTTGGCGTGGCTCGTCGGGCGGCGTTGCTCGGGCTTACTCACGGCTGCGCGCTCGCGATGTTGACGCTGCGGCTTGCGCGCCGCCCCCTTAACGCGATGCATCTCCTTGCGTTTCCCGGGACGCCAAACCTCATCGAACCGCTCGATCGCCGGGTCCGCCGCTTCGGCAGCTTGCCCGCCGCTCGCTTCCGCTTCAGGAAGCGAAATCGCCGCCGGAACAGACGCAGGCACAATCTTGTGCCGCTCGCGCCTGAATCCGAGCGCCTTCAAGATAGAGGCGAATTCCTCACCGGAGCAGCCAACGACGCTCATCAACTCAGGAACCACGCGGAAGCCGCCGTCGCCTGTTGCACCCGGCGGGGCTTCCGGGCCGCCTTCGGCAGGTCTGAACGAGACGCGAGCGCGGATCAGGTCAGACAACCTCTCGAGCATATCGATGCGCACCGCGCGTCCGCCCGCGACGTGGAAGCCCGCAGCGCGCCAATAAGGCTCGGGCAGGCCGTTGCCTGCCGCGACCGAGGTCAAGCCATGTTGCGGCCGTGCCGGCAACGCCTCGCAGTCAATACCATGATCCCGGCCGGCAAAGAGCGCCCAGAGTAGACGCAGCAAATCCGCCGCGGCCGGCTTGAGCAGCGCCGGGATGTAGACGTTGAAGGCGCCGAAGCGCACGCCGTAGCTTCTGAGCTGGGCACGGGCAGCCTGGTCGAGTGCTTTAATCTCATTCGAGGCGCCCTCGCGGCGAAGCACGCCAAGATTCTCGGTGAGCTGGTAAGCCAGGCCGCGGGCAAGTCCCGAGAGGTCGGAGGCCTCGCTAAGAGCAATCAGTGGCTTGAGCATCGAATCGAGCTCCGCCGCGAGCCTTGCCTCGAGGCGCTTGAGCACGCGCTCGCGCTCCGCCGCCGGCAGGTGCTCGTCCGCCATTAGCTGAATGCGAGGCTTGAGCGCCGTCCCCCCCCGCTCAAGGCGCGCAATCTCCGAGCCTTCCCAAACGATCCGGCCATTCGGCTCGAGCGTAATTGCTTCGTCTGGCGCCTCGGAAAGCGCTTCGGAGCGGGCGGCAAGCTCGCGCGCAAGCACCTTGGCTGCGGCATGGCGCGCCGCCCTACCGTGGATACCGTCGCCGGAGGCGTCGGGCGTGAAGCGGAAACCATCGAGGCGCCCGACATAGTGGTTCTCCACCAGGATCCCGCCGTCAGAACCGATCTCCGCCGCCATCTCCTCCTTGTCGCGCAGCCGGCGCATCAAAACGCTGGTGCGCCGATCGACGAAGCGCTGGGTGAGCCGCTCATGCAGTGCGTCGGACAGAGTGTCCTCGATGGCCCGCGTGCGGCCCTGCCAATGCTCCGGGTCATCGAGCCATTGCGCCTGATGCGATACGAACGTCCAGGTGCGGATCTGGGCAAGCCGGCTCGACAGCGTGTCGAGATCACCGTCGGTGCGATCGGCGAGCGCCACCTGATGAGCGAACCAGTCGGCCGGAATCTTCCCCTCGTCGCTCGTCACATAGCCGTAGAGCGTGGTGACCAGCTCGGCGTGGCTTGCCGCTGAGATTTTACGGTAGTCGGGAATCTGGCACATCTCCCACAACAGTCCGACCGTTGCCGGCCCTTTCGCCCTGTCACGCACGGCTGGATCGCGGCTCACATTCTCCAGCGCAATCACATCATCGACCATGCGGGCGCGGACGAGCCGCGGATAGTCGGGCGCCTCGCGCAAGCTCTCCCGCAAGCGCTCGATCGACGAGAAATCGAGCTTGCGATTACGCCACTGCAGGTAGCCCACCTGGTCGAAGGAATGGTTCTCGAGCCGATCAACGAGGTCGGAATCGAACGGTGCGACTTGTCCGGTCACCCCGAAAGTTCCGTCATTCATGTGCCGGCCGGCACGACCCGCAATTTGCCCAATCTCGGCAGGCGTTAGATTGCGATGGGACTGGCCGTCGAATTTGCGGATGCCGGCGAACGCGACATGGTCGAGGTCGAGATTGAGTCCCATGCCAATGGCGTCAGTCGCCACCAAGAAGTCGACGTCGCCGTTCTGGTAAAGCGCGACTTGCGCATTGCGGGTGCGCGGGCTGAGCGCGCCGAGCACCACGGCGGCGCCGCCGCGCTGACGCCGCACCAACTCGGCAATGGCGTAGACGTCGTTCGCCGAGAAACCGACTATGGCCGAGCGGCGAGGAAGCCGGGTGATCTTCTTGTCGCCGGCATAGGTGAGCTCAGACAGGCGCGCACGCGACACAAGATTGGCGCCAGGCAGTAGCTCGCGGATCGCATCGCGCATGGTAGCGGCGCCGAGCAGCAGCGTCTCGCTCAAGCCGCGTGCGTGGAACAGGCGGTCGGTGAAGACATGCCCGCGCTCGCCGTCGGCGGCAAGTTGGACCTCATCGACCGCGACGAAATCCGCCTCGAGTTCGAGCGGCATCGCCTCCACGGTGCAGACATAGAAGCGCGGCGAGGGCGGCTTGATCTTCTCCTCGCCGGTGATCAGCGCCACCTTCGCCGCATCGACGCGGGCGACGACCTTGTCGTAGACCTCGCGCGCGAGAAGCCTGAGCGGCAAACCGATGATGCCGACGTCATGCGCGAGCATGCGTTCGATGGCGAGATGGGTCTTGCCGGTGTTGGTCGGTCCGAGCACGGCGGTGACGCCGCGCCCGCGATGGCCATTTGTGGAATTAGAGGAGAAGGACCGGCTCATCTCTTGACTTTCTCATCGTCCAATCCGCGAAAAACTCGGAACACGGGGGGAACGAATCTCGTCCGAATCGCTGACTCTGCACATTCGGATTTCGTTCCGAAGGGAATCAGGGGCTCGTGCTCGTTATTTCAGTCGACTCGGCCGGCGCACTTCGGCGTGGCCATGACCACTAAATCTGGGCTTTCGCTTTCTCTGCTTTCTCAAGCGCCTCGGAAAACCAAGGGAACGAAGGGCGGACGAATCAGGGGAGCGTTAATTTTCGGCATCTGTTCCCTACAACATATTGGGATTATGGGCCTGTGCGTTAACCCTCGAGGCTTTCCGGTCGCTGAAAAGGGCAAACGGCTACGGCTCGGCGCTGGCGCGGGATGAGCCTGCAACCTGGATCGAGGTCACCAGGGCCGTGCCATATCCTACCGGCGTCGGCAACACAATCCGGTAGGGCACATACATGATGGTCCCCCGCACGGGAATGAGCCAAACCTCGATCTCGTTCGTCTGCGACATGAGCTGGATACCGGGGTTGTCAGGCTGGTAACCGGCAATGGGGATGAACTTCACCTGACAGATCACTGCCGGCCCGCTATAGCCGCTGGGTGTAGTTGACCTCACGGAGACAGCGCGTTTCGGCGTGAGCACGAGATCGAAGCGCTGCTTGCCGTCAAATACCGGCAAGGTCTGGTTGCAGACATTCAGATCGCCGTTGGGATTTTCCGAATGCGCGGTCAAGAACGCGCCGCTCATCGGATCGAGCACCCCCTCGAGCTGCTCCCTGGTGACCGGTATGTCGCGCGGATTGCGCATCTTGTCCGGAAAGATCTGAACCTCAGTGACCGCGTGACTGCCGAAGGTCATTCGGAGCTGCTCGGTCTTCTTGCCGCCGTCGGAGTAGCTCAGCGCATACATGGCTGGCTCAGGGCCTGCCCTTGTCACCCGCCCGCTGCTCGCCGTCACCCCCCGCCACTCATAGATCAGGCCTTGGAGAATGGTGAAGCGTCCCTCGCCACGCATCTCGTAACCATCGCCATGAAAGACCGCGGTGAGACGGAAATTGCCGAGGTTGAAGCTGCCTAGATCGACGCGATAGACGGCCTCAATGCGGCTCGCAGACGACAGCGCGTTCTCGGCAAAGGCGCTATCGGGGGGAAAATTGCCGCCAAGTCCCGAAGTCAGCGCGACGACGGCCACAAAGCTCAAAGCGTGTCGTGCTGCCCACATGGGCTCTGTATCCCTCGCGGGAGTGGCCGAAACACTCCGCCCGCAAATTTCGAGTTATTCGTAGATTTCGTCAATTATGAGGTTTGGCAAGGGGCGCTTGACCCCCAATTATCATGCCCGTATATCTCGCCCCGCTGGTCGCGACGCCTGTATGACATTGGGCAGGCGGCGACCAGTCTTCGCATTATCTTGATAGAAGGATTTCGACCATGGCCCGTCGTTGCGAGCTCACCGGCAAAGCCGTGCTCACCGGCAACAATGTAAGCCATGCCAAGCGTCGTACCAAGCGCCGGTTTCTGCCGAATTTGTGCAATGTGACACTGCAGAGCGACGCCTTGAAGAAGCGCGTGCGCCTCACCGTCAGCGCGCATGCCTTGCGTTCGGTCGAGCACCGCGGCGGCCTGGATGCCTATCTGCTGAAGGCAGGTGACGACGAGCTGTCGCTGAAGGCAAGGCGTCTCAAGCGCGACATTGCCAAGGCGAGCGCCGCCCAACCCGAGGCCGCCTCCTAATTCGCAGGCGCGCCGGCGGCGATTGGCTCGCCGCCCGGCAGCGCGAACTGCATGATCAGCGTGCGCTGTAGCCCGCTGAAATTGTCGTCAGACATGATCGTGATGACGGTTTCGCCCGACACTCTGCGGTGGACGGCAACGGCCTCCATGTTGTCGATGTTCAACGCGTCGGTCGCCTCGAGGAGGACCTCTCCCTGAATCACCGCACCCGGTTTGATCTCGCTCGCCGCTACCCGGCGTAGGCGCATCTTGACGCCTTCGCTGTAGCGGAATCTCCGCTCAAGAAGGATAAGACCGCCGTCGGGAAGCTCGGCGGCATCGGTGATATCGAATCCCCCGATCCGCTTCACTGCGATCGACCCAGGCTTCGAGCCCCCGAGCAGCCAGCCCTGAAGGTTGCCATTCTTGTCGGTCAGGCTCTCCGCAAAGGCGACGAGCGTGCCCTTGAGGCGACCACCATGCATCAGAACGATTGCCTCGAGACCGCTATTCCTCGACATGCGCTTTGTGCTGGCGGGGAGGGGCACGGAGCCAATTGGTGGTCCGAAGCGGTCGCCTTCGAAGGGATAGCGATCGATCCGGTGGTGACGTTCGAATGATACATAAGCGGTCCCCTTGGAAGGGTCGCCTTCGATCAGCGTCATGCCTTCGGAATCGCGCTCCTGGTCGTCGAGAAGCGGCTTGCTGTCCCGGCCGAGCAGCGGGCCGAGTGTGACACCGCTCAACCCTTTGAGCGTCCGCCCGTCATAATCGAGTTTCGCCCGAAGCCAGGTGCCCGAATCGGAGATGGCGAGAAGAAAGGTTCCCGAAGGATCGAGCGCTATCGCCGAGTACCCGCCGAAAAAGCTTGAATTGGCGAAGAGGTTGAGGCCGCCCCGGTAGATGAGCTTATCGAACTCTTTGCGGGCCGGATTGTCGCGATCGAAGTCGATGGGGATAGCGGTGACCTTGACCGGGATCGATTTTTCCAGGGCAATCTGCGGCTTGTCGGCCAGCGCCGGAACGGCAGCGCATGTGATCGCAACGACCAGGATCGCAGAGCTGCGCCAGGCTGTGCGGGCGATGCTCCCCACGCTAATGTAGCTTCCGCCGCTTAGCCCGCGCCGCCGAAGGCACGGCGCGATGAAGCTGCCGCCAGGCGAGGTCCTCGTCGAACAGCTCGGCAAGTTTCTCGGTCATCACGCCGGCAAGCTCCTCTGCGTCGGTGACCGTGACGGCGCGCCGGTAATAGCGGGTGACATCATGGCCAATGCCGATTGCGAGCAGCTCCACTGAGGAGCGCGTCTCGATCTCTTCGATCACCTGACGAAGATGACGCTCTAAATATGCCCCGGAGTTGACCGACAGTGTGGAATCGTCGACCGGCGCCCCGTCGGAGATCATCATCAGGATGCGCCGCTGCTCTGGTCGGGCGAGCAGGCGGTTATGTGCCCAGGTGAGCGCCTCGCCGTCGATATTCTCCTTGAGCAGGCCCTCGCGCATCATCAGCCCGAGATTGCGGCGAGAACGCCGCCACGGCGCATCGGCCGCCTTGTAGATAATGTGACGCAGATCGTTGAGCCGCCCAGGAAGAGGAGGCTTGAGCGCGTTCAGCCACTCTTCGCGCGAATGTCCTCCTTTCCAGGCCCGCGTAGTGAAGCCGAGGATCTCGACCTTCACGCCGCAGCGCTCGAGCGTGCGGGCGAGAATATCGGCGCAACAGGCCGCGACCATGATCGGGCGACCGCGCATGGAACCCGAATTGTCGAGGAGCAGCGTGACCACCGTGTCGCGAAACTCGGTGTCGCGCTCCCGCTTGTAGGTCAGCGGATGCATGGGATCCACGATCACGCGGGCAAGCCGCGCTGCGTCAATCATGCCCTCGTCGAGGTCGAAGTCCCAGCCGCGATTTTGCTGCGCGAGGAGTCTCCGCTGCAGCCGGTTGGCGAGCCGCGCCACCGCGCCGTGTAGCGCCTGGAGCTGCTTATCGAGAAAGGAACGCAAGCGTTCGAGCTCGTCGGGATCGCACAGCTCCTCGGCGTTGACGGTCTCGTCATAGGAGCGAGTGAAAACCTTATAGCCGAAGGCCTCCGGATTCTCGAGAACCGACAGGTTGGGACGCCACGGCTCGGAACGGCGCGGAAGCTCCGAGGCGTCGGCGTCGCGGTCGAGCCGGTCAGTCGAGCCGTCCTCCCTGTCGTCGAGCGCCCGCTCGCTGTTCGCGTCGCGTTCCGAGCGAGCGTCGGATAGATCGGCCCGCTGCTCGCCTTCGGCATTCTCGTCCTCGGTGTCGGCGGCGTTGGGGTCACTCTCGCTCTCGCTCGATTGCTGATCCTCGTTTTGCTGCTGATCGAACTGGTCGGCGAGGTTGAGCGCGGCGAGGAGATCTCTGGTGAGCCGGCCGAAAGCCTCCTGGTCAGAGAGCATCTCGGGCATGCGTTCGAGCAGCGAACGCGCCCGGCCCCCGATCCAGGGGCGCCAGAGATTGACGATGGCGCGAGCCTTGGCTGGAGGTATCTGGCCGGTGAGCATCTCGCGCACGAGAAGCCCAAGCGCGTCGGGCAGCGGGGCTTCAGAGCGCTCGGCCACCTCGGCGAAGCGGCTTCGCTCATAGCGTTGCTCGATGCGGGCGGCGAGATTGGCGGCGACGCCTTGCATGCGTTGAGCGCCGATCGCCTCGACACGCGCCTGCTCGATCGCCTCGAACACTTGACGCGCCTCTCCGCCGGGGGGCGCCAATCGCTCATGCAGCTTGGGATCGTGACACGCGACCGATAGCGCCGCGGCATCGGCATGGCCGCGGATCACCGCGATCTCGGCCTTGCTCGGAATGCGCGACGGCTCAGGCAGCCGCGCGGTCTTGCCGTTAAGCCCGGGAGGTTCGCTGGAGAACACGACCTCGACCGCGCTGTCGGCGGCGATCGAACGGGTGGCGAGCGTCAGGGCGCGTTTGAACGGATCGAGCGGCGCCTCTTTGCGCCTGGTGAGCGACATCACTAGCTCAATGCCACATTGGCGGTCGACTGCGGCAGGTCTTCGCCAAAGCAGCGCTGATAGAACTCGGCGATCAGCCCGCGCTCGAGCTCATCGCATTTGTTGAGGAATGAGAGCGCAAAGGCCGTGCCGATATCGCCGAAGATCTCGGCATTCTCCGCCCAGGTGATCACCGTGCGGGGGCTCATCACCGTGGAGAGATCGCCATTCATGAAGGCATTCCGCGTAAGCTCCGCGACACGCACCATGGCTCCGACCGTCTTGCGCCCGGCCTCGGTATTCCACGACTTGGCCTTGGCGAGGACGATATTCACCTCGTCGTCGTGCGGCAGATAGTTCAGCGTGACTACGATCGACCAGCGGTCCATCTGGCCCTGGTTGATCTGCTGGGTGCCGTGATAGAGGCCGCTCGTGTCGCCAAGCCCGATGGTGTTGGTAGTCGAGAACAGGCGAAATGCGGGATGCGGTCTAATCACCTTGGACTGGTCGAGTAGCGTGAGCTTGCCCGAGACTTCCAAAACCCGCTGGATCACGAACATCACGTCGGGGCGGCCCGCGTCGTACTCGTCGAAGCAGAGCGCGGTGTTCGACTGCAGCGCGTAGGGCAGAATGCCCTCGCGAAATTCCGTCACCTGCTGACCGTCGCGCAGCACGATGGCATCCTTGCCGACGAGATCGATGCGGCTCACATGGCTGTCGAGATTGATGCGCATGCACGGCCAGTTCAGCCGCGCCGCCACTTGCTCGATGTGGGTCGATTTGCCGGTGCCGTGATAGCCCTGGATCATCACGCGGCGGTTGTGCTTGAAGCCGGCGAGGACCGCGAGCGTCACCTCCCGGTTGAACAAATAATCCGGATCGATGTCCGGCACATGCTCGTCAGGACGCGAATAGGCCGGCACTTCGAGGTTGGTATCGATGCCGAAAACCTGGCGCACGGAAACCTGCATGTCCGGCAGGCCGGCGCCGTTACGGGCAGTTTCAAGTGTCATGGGCAGTGGAAGCCTGTTTCGTCGCGTTTCAAATGGGCTCGCAAGATGCGGTAGCCTGGGGTGTCGGAGAGGGCTGCCAGCGACCTACGCAAGCCCTGCCTGCCTCAGATAGTTATAGGCTTGAATGACTTCGCGCAACTTGTCCTCTGAGCGGCGGTCGCCCTTGTTGTGATCGGGGTGCAGCCGCTTAACCAATTCCTTGAATCTCGCCTTTATGTCGGCCTTGGTGGCATTGTCCTCGAGGTTGAGCTGGCGCAGGCATTTCCGCTCGGCGCGCCTTAGTTGGCGTTCTGGCTTCCCGTCCGGCGTAGCCTGAGAGCCGGCGCGCTCGGCGAACAGCCCGAACGGATCATAGGTGGTGAAGCGATGCGGGAAGCCGCCAGCCCGCGCGCCGTTTCTCGCGCCTCGCCCGCGCGCCGCCCACGGGTTGACGCCGATGAACCAGGTTGGACGATGACCGATGGTGTCATCCTTTTGGTGCTTGATCACCTCTTCGTCGGGAAGCCCGGCGAAATAGTTGTAGGACTTGTTGTAGGCGCGCACATGGTCGAGGCAGTAGCGGTGGTACTGGCCCTCCTGCCCGCGGCCCTTGGGCGCTGGGTAAAGGCCGGGCTCGGTGCAGCCCTCCCACTCGCAAACCGGACAAGTGTCGCGCAACAGGCGGTTCTCGTCGGGTTTGACGCGCAGGCGGTCGAAGAACTTCGAGTCGAGCTTCATCTCGGAAGCATTATGAGTCGCGGCGGCTGACACAACAAGAATGGCCCTCGAACCTATGACTAGGATATGATGGTCGGTTAAGAATCGAGGAAACGGCGGTAATGCTCGTCGAAGAGCGGATAACCAAGAAGCTGCAACAAGCCTTCGCGCCGGAAACCCTCGAAGTCGTCAACGACTCCCATCGCCATGCGGGCCACGCGAGCTCGCCCGGAACCGGCGAGAGTCATTTCACCATCAAAGTGGTATCGCAGAGCTTCGCAGGCAAGACGCGGCTCGAACGCCACCGCATGGTCAATGAAGTGTTGGCAGATGAGCTTGGAGGCAAGGTCCACGCGCTCGCCATCACGGCGCTTGCCCCGGAGGAGCGGTCACGGCCGCTATGAGGCCTTGCTCTCGGGCGCCTTTACCCGGCGCGTATCCGGCGGGGGGGTCACGCGGATGCTGGTGAGGCGGTTCCGCTGGCGCCTCAGCACCTCGAAGCGATAGTCATGGAAGGTGAAGGACTGCCCCGCTTCGGGGATGGTCTGGGCCTCGTGCAGCACGAGGCCCGCCACTGTGGTCGCTTCCTCGTCGGGCAGATCCCAATCCATCAGGCGGTTGAGATCGCGCAACGGCACTGAGCCTTCCACGATCACCGAGCCGTCGGCTTGCGGCCGTGCGGCGATCGAGGCGATGTCGGTCTCGTCGGTGATGTCACCGACGATCTCCTCGATAATGTCCTCGAGCGTCACGAGGCCCATTACCTCCCCATATTCGTCAACCACGATGGCGAAATGAGCCTTGCGTTTGAGGAAGACATTGAGCTGGTCCTTGAGCGTGGTGGTGTCGGGCACGAACCACGGCGGGGTGGCGAGCGCCATGATATCGATCTTGCTCACATCGCCTTTCGAGTCGCGCAGAGCCCTGAGCAGCGTCTTGGCGTGGAGGATGCCGACAATCTCCTCGCGCTCGCCGCGCCAAAGCGGCAGGCGCGTATGGGAGCTTTTCAAGGCAAGGTCGATGATCTTCTCGGTGGGCAGCTCGGCGTCGATCGCGTCCGTGTTGGTCCGATGCACCATGATGTCGGAGACCGTGAGCTCGCGGAGATCAAGCACGCCGCCAAGCATATCGCGGTCGAGTTTCACCACGCCGCCTTCCTTGTGGATGAGCTCGATGGTGCCTCGGAGCTCCTCATGCGCCGAGAGCACCTCGACCTCGTCGCTGATCGAGACTCCGAACAGGCGCAACGTATGCCGCACGAGGAACTGCATGGCGCTGACGACCGGCGCCAACACCGCAACGACAAAACGCACCGCGGGAGCAAGGAGCAACGCCGCGCGGTCGGCGTGGAGGATGGCGTAAGTCTTGGGAAGCACCTCGGCGAACAACACCACGATCACCGTCATCACGATGGTGGCGTAGGCGACGCCTTCCTCTCCGAACAGGCTCAGGAACAGGCTGGTGGCGAGCGCGGAAGCCGCGATATTGGCGAGCGTGTTGCCGAGCAAGATGGCGCCAATGAAACGCTCGCGCACGGTGAGCAGATAATTCACGATGCGCGCGCGCCGGTTGCCGTCCTGCTCAAGCGCGTGCATCTTGGCGGCGGAGGCCGCGGTCAGCGCCGTCTCCGAGCCAGAGAAGAAGGCCGAGGCGAGGAGGAGACCCAGGATTGCCCCAAGCGTAATTCCCAAGCCTAGTGTCATCGTCTATTGCACTCCTCAGCGAGGAACTCGGTGAGACGGGACAGCCGTACCTCGCGTTCGACGAACGCCGCGCCGATGCCGTGCACCAGCACGAGAGCGAGCTTGCTGCCTTTCACCTTCTTGTCCTGAGCCATCAACCGCAACAACTCCTCTGGCGTCGGTTTCGCACCAGGAACGGCAGCGATCTTGGTGGGTAACCCGATGGCGGCTAGATGCCGCTCGACCCGTTCCGCGTCGTCTTTAGGGCAAAGGCCGAGCTCGACCGAAAAGGTAAAGGCAAGCCGCATGCCGATGGCGATTGCCTCTCCATGCAGGAGGCGGTCCGAATAGCCGGCATAGGCCTCGAGCGCGTGGCCGAAAGTATGACCGAGATTGAGCAGCGCCCGCGTACCGCTCGTCTCGCGTTCGTCCTCCTGGACAATCTTGGCCTTGGCACGGGCGCTCGTCTCAACCGCATAACGGCGTTTTCCGCCTTGACCTGAGAAGACCTCGGCCGAGTCCTGCTCGAGCCAGGCGAAGAACGCGGCATCGCCGAGCAGCCCGTATTTAACCACCTCGGCATAGCCAGCGCGAAACTCGCGGGGACTCAGTGTCGAGAGCACAGATATATCGGCAAGCACGAGGCTCGGCTGATGGAATGTGCCGATCAGGTTCTTGCCCAGTCTCGTGTCGATGCCGGTCTTGCCGCCGATCGCGGAATCGACCTGGGCAAGAAGGCTGGTCGGCATCTGCACCACGCGGACGCCGCGCCGCAAGATGCTTCCAGCAAAACCCGCGAGGTCGCCGACCACACCGCCACCAAGCGAGATGATGCAGTCGCCGCGCTCCACGCCGAGGGCGAGCAGGCTCTCGCACAGCGGTGCGAGCACCGAAAAGCTCTTGCTTGCTTCGCCCGGGCTCACCACCGCTTCACCGAGAAAAAGTCCATGCTGATCGAGGCTTGCCTTGAGAGGGGTGAGATAGAGGGCGGCAACGTTCCGATCGCTCACCACCGCGCAGCGCGCGTCCGGCACTGCAGCCGTGATGCGTCGCCCGGCCGAGGCGATAAGATCCTCGCCGATGATGACAGGGTAGCTTCGCTCGGGAAGCGCTACTTCGATCGTTGTCTCGCTTTGGCCGGAGGCCAAGGCGGTTGCGCCGTCGCGCATCGTCACACCTTCTTCCGGCTCTGCTCTTTGGCCGGCATCTTCGCGCAACCGAGCTTGTCCGCGAGCGCCTCGACCACCGCGCCCACGATCACATCATGAGGCACGTCGCGGCTCTCGACGGTCACGTCGGCCTCGGCATAGATGGGGTAGCGCTCAGCCATCAACTTCTTCATCACCCTCTCGTGGTCGTCGCCGGCAAGCAAAGGCCGGTTGTCGCGCCGGTGCACGCGCTTGAGCAAGACCTTAAGCTCGGCCTTGAGCCAGACCGAGAGGCCGTGCGCCCTAATGTTTTCCCTGGTATCGGCGTTCATATAGGCGCCGCCTCCGGTTGCAAGCACTTGCGGACCGCCGTTGAGCAGCCGCGCGATCACCCTGCGCTCGCCCTGACGGAAATAGCCCTCGCCGTGCTCGGCGAAGATCTCGCTGATGGTGGCTCCGGCGGCCGCTTCAATCTCTGCATCGGCATCGATGAAGGGTAGGTCGAGCCACGCCGCGAGCCTGCGGCCCACGGCGGTCTTACCGGCACCCATGAGCCCGATCAGCACGATGCTGCGCGAGCCAAGGGCGTCGCGGATCTCCGCCAACCGCTGCTCACGGTCCTCTTTCCTGTGCTCGGTCAGTCCTAGACTCATTTCTCTTGGCAAAGTGGAGAATTGCCGCCCGCTTCGGGCTGAGAGGCCCCGCGACTCGCTGGCCGGCGCAATTTCCCATGCTGGCGGCGCCCTGTCGAATCGTCCATGATGCTAACGAGGTTAAGGCGTTCGCCAGCTTTTTGGGTCATAATAAGGCCCTGTTCGCCACTACAAGACGGCTAGGGACCCGAGCGCTTCGATGCCGACACTGTTTCGTTTCCTGATGATTCTGGGGGTGATCGCCGGTGTCATCACGGGAAGCCTCTATGTGCTCGCCGAATACTTCCAGCCTGAGCCGAAGGAAATCTCCAAGGCGCTGCGTAACGTCAAGGGACGCATGGAGGACCAAACCGCGTCCACGCCTGCGCCGAGTGCAGATGCCGGCAACACCGCGGCGGGCGCGGCGCCCGCGGGAGCGCCTAACCGCACCCAATAAAGTACCGCGGTTGACCTGCAAAGGCGTAACGCCTTGAGCCGCGCCAGAGGATCATCGCGCGGGAAGGGCTCTACCGAGCTTGCCCTTTTTCTCGACATGCTCACCGCCGAGCGCGGCGCTGCCGCCCACACCGTCGAGGCCTATACGCGGGACCTCTCGGAGTTCCTCGCGCTTCTTGCTGCCAAGGGCAAGACGGCGCGGACAGCAACGCCCGAGAACTTGCGCGCATTCCTCGCAGGCCTTGCGCGCAAGGGGCTCGCGCCAACCTCGCGCGCGCGCAAGCTTTCCGCAATACGCCAGTTCTTCCGCTTTCTGCTGACCGAGGGCTTGCGCAAAGATGATCCGTGCTCTGCCATCGACAGTCCGCGCCTGCCGCGTCCGCTGCCCAAGATCCTCTCCTTCGCCGAGGTCGAGACACTGCTCGATACGGCGGCAGGCGCGAGCGACCGGGCGGTCGATGGCGCAGCGCGGCGCCGGGCGCTCAGACTCTACGGCCTGCTCGAGACGCTCTACGCTACGGGCTTGCGCGTCTCGGAGCTGATCTCCCTGCCGCGCGGAGTGCTCGTCGCCGATGATCGCGTGCTTACGATCAAGGGCAAAGGCGGGCGAGAGCGCCTCGTTCCCCTGAACGACGCCGCGCGCAACGCGCTCGCCGCGCACATCGCCGCGGTCGAGGAAGACGAGGCGAATGGAAGGACGAAGTCGCCTTGGCTCTTTCCGTCGTCGGAAGGACAGCACCTGACCCGCCAGCGCTTCGGCCAGGAGCTCAAAGCGCTTGCGATCGCTGCCGGCATCGAGCCCGCGCGCGTCTCGCCGCACGTGCTACGTCACGCTTTTGCCAGCCATCTCCTCGAGCGTGGCGCCGATCTTCGCACGGTGCAGCAGCTCCTCGGCCACGCCGACATTTCGACGACGCAGATCTACACCCATGTCATCGAGGAGCGGCTGAGAAGGCTCGTCGAAGAGCATCATCCGCTCGCTCAGGCGCATTTAACCAAGCGCAGCTAAATTACAGCTTCTAGCGTCTCTGGTTGACAGGCCCTCGCGCCAAGGCCACTTACAACTCAGTTGCCGCCGCCTCATTGGCTCCGAATTTGCGGAGCAGGCGTGCTCGAAGGCAGATTGAGACTGAATGCGTACCTATCTCGATTTTGAAAAACCGATCGCCGAGCTTGAAAGCAAGGTTGCCGAGCTGAAGGCGCTTGCCGCTGAGCAGCGTTCGGTGTCGATCGAGGAGGAGCTTGCCAAGCTCGAGGCCAAGGCCAGGGAGGCCCTGGAGGAGACCTACGCCGAGCTTACGCCGTGGCAGAAGACGCAAGTCGCTCGCCACCCAGATCGCCCGCACTTCCGCCATTACATCGACGGCCTCGTGCAGGACTTCACCCCGCTTTCGGGCGACCGCTCCTTTGCCGAGGACCAGGCCATTCTAGGCGGCATCGGTAGGCTGTCCGGCCGTTCGGTCATGGTACTTGGGCACGAGAAGGGCTCCGACACCGAGGGCCGCATCAGGCACAATTTCGGCATGGCGAGGCCTGAGGGCTATCGCAAGGCGGTGCGACTCATGGACATGGCCGACCGCTTCTCGCTGCCGGTGGTGAGCCTGGTTGATACCGCCGGCGCTTATCCCGGCATCGGCGCCGAGGAGCGCGGCCAAGCTGAAGCCATCGCCCGCTCGACCGACTGCTGCTTGAGCCTCGGCGTGCCCATCATCTCGGTGATCATCGGAGAGGGAGGATCGGGCGGGGCGGTCGCCATCGCCACGGCCAACCGTATCTATATGCTCGAGCACGCCATCTACACGGTCGCCTCGCCCGAAGCCGCTGCCTCGATCCTGTGGCGCGATTCGACGCGAGCCCAGGACGCCGCCACTAATATGAAGATCACGGCGCAGGACCTGCTCAAGCTTGGCGTGGTCGATGGCATCATCCCCGAGCCGGTTGGCGGCGCTCACAGAGATGGTGTCGAGGTGGTGCGGGCAACCGGGGATGTCATCGTCAAGGCGCTGGCCGATTACGACGATATGAGCCCCTCAGAGATCCGCCGGGAAAGACGAGAGAAATTCCTGTCGATTGGCCGCCCGGCCTGATGTTCGGCCCAAAAAAGCGCCATTTTTTGAGTCCAATTGGTGGACCAGCGGGCTTATAATGCCGGCAAAAATCGGGGGTGGCAGGAGGGGAGAGCGCCACCAGAAGCGCTAACTTCGCCTTAACCTCTCAAGTTCGATCTTGGCCGAGGTGCGCAAGGGGCACTGCGTATGCTTCGTTCAAGTCTAGTCACGGCAATTGTCGCCGCGAGCGTGGGCCTTATGGTTGCCGCGCTGGCAGGCTGCGGCGAGTTCGCTCCCTCCTATATGAAGCCGCTTTCGCCGCAGACGCGGGCCCTTCTTGCCCAAAAGGGCATGAAGGAGGACGCGCCCGTCCTGCTCCGCATCTTCAAGGCCGAGTCCGAGCTTGAAGTGTGGAAGGCCAAGGATGACGGGCGCTTCTATCTGTTCAAGACCTATCCGATCTGCAGCTATTCCGGCGGGCTTGGCCCCAAGGTGAGCCAAGGCGACCGCCAGGCGCCTGAAGGGTTCTATCTCGTCTCGCAGGAACAGATGAACCCGAACAGCAAATATCACCTCTCGTTCAATATGGGCTTCCCCAACGCTTATGACCGCGCCTACGGCCGCACCGGGCAGGACATCATGGTGCACGGCGACTGCACATCAGCCGGCTGTTACGCCATGACCGACGGCGTGGTCGAGGAGATCTTCATCCTCGCCTATCAGGCGCTGCAAGGCGGCCAACAGGCGTTCCAGATCCAGGCCTATCCGTTCCGTATGACGGCAGCCAACATGACGGCCCACAAAAACTCGGAGTGGTACGACTTCTGGAAGAACCTGAAAGAAGGCTACGACTATTTCGAGGTCGCGCATCTGCCGCCACGGGTTGCGGTATGCGAGAAGCACTATTTGATCAACGCCGCTTTCGTCGATCGCAGCGCGCGCCCCGATCCGAGTAGCGCGTGTCCCGCTTGGCAGAGACTGCCGATTTCGCGTGCGCCGGCGCAACAAGAGGCGAAGAGTCCGGCGAAAAAGGACATGTCGGCGTCGCTCACGAAGCCGCTCGGCAGCGTGCTTGGGTTGAGCTTCGGGCCGTCCAAGCCCGCCTACCAGGCGTTTACGCTCGGCCATGCCACGCCCTCAGCGAAGTAACTGAATCAGAAATCTGAAATCAGAAATCAGAAATCAGGACGGGCACCGGCTCGTGTATTCTGATTTCTGACTTCCGAGTTCTGACTTGTGATCACTGACACATGCGCGCCCTGGTCCTTCTCGTCATTCTCGCGGTCGGCGGCTGGTATCTGCTCTCGCCCGACGGGCGCGCGCTGCTCGATGGTCTGCGCATCAATTGGACCCGATGGGAAAACCAGAGCCACTATCGCTCGGGCCAGCCGCTGCCGGGCACCCCAGACCTCGCCCGCCTCGACGAGAGGCTCGCGGCGAAAGGCGTCAGCCTCGGCGTGCCGATCTATTTACGCATCTTCAAGCTCGACTCTGAGCTTGAGCTTTGGGTCGAGAAGGATGGGCACTTCGTGCGCTTTGCGACCTATCCGATCTGCCTGTGGTCGGGGCGGCTCGGGCCAAAGCTGAAAGAGGGCGACAAGCAGGCGCCGGAGGGCTTCTACACGGTCGCCTCCGAGCAGCTCAATCCAAACAGCCGCATGTATCGCTCGTTCAGTCTCGGCTTCCCCAATGCCTACGACCGGGCCCATGGGCGGACCGGATCATTCCTCATGGTGCATGGCGGCTGCGCCTCGGTCGGCTGCTACGCCGTGACCGATCCTGTCATCGGCGAGCTGTGGCAGTTCGTGACGGCGGCGCTTGAGCGCGGGCAGGGGCGGATTCCGGTCCATGTGTTTCCCTTCCGCATGACCGAGCTCAATCTCGCGGCGCGAAGGGGCGACAAATGGGAAAGCTTCTGGGCCGACCTCAAGAAAGGCTATGACATGTTCGAGGCGAGTCGCGTCCCGCCTGTCGTCAGCGTATGCAACGGCCACTACGTGTTCGAGCCTGGGACGGCTGCAAGCGCAGGCGGTGCGATCGAGGAGCGCTGCCCGCCGGAAGTCGCCGGCAATTCTTAACTGGAGATCGCAGCTTGTTCTGCGGCAAGCAGACTCGTGTAAAATGCGCTGCCGGGTTGACCCGGCTTAGGGCTCACAGGGGGGAATAAATGCACAAGGCATCTTTCATTGCGATTGGGGCCGTCACGATTGGGCTTCTCGCTCTCTCGCTCGCGAGCGCGTCCGCCGGCGACTATGATTCCGGCTACAATAGCGGCGACACCGACACGGTGACGATCGGCTCAGACCCTTATACTGGCGGCGCGACACAAGAAGACTACGACCAGATGCAGTCGATCCAGCAAGGGATCGACGATCTCAAGCAGAGCCACGACGCCGCGCCGGACGGTGTTTCGCCTGACGATTCCACCGAGGCCGACGATTCCTCCGGACATTGATTTAAAGCGCCGGCGGATCCGGCGCCGAGTCTCAGCTAAAAGGCGCCGTGACAGTGCTTGTATTTCTTGCCTGAGCCGCACGGGCAAAGCGCGTTCCGCTGCACCTTGCCCCACGTCGCTGGATCGGCGGGATCGACCGCCGCGGCGGCTGCACCGGCCTTGCGCGACCGCGCCGGCTTCGCCGCGCCGCCCCTGCCATTGCTGCCGGCATTTGCCGTCTCGAGCGCAAACTCATCCTCGCCGGTGGTGGGATCGAAGTGGTGCACTTCCATGGGCGGAAGCTCGGTGGGCTCGAGCGGCGGCGCCTCGTCGGGCCGCGCAAGCTCGACATGCATGAGCTGGCCTGTGACGGCCTCTCTAAGCCGTGCCAGCATGTGCTCGAACAGCGTGAAGGCCTCGTTCTTGTATTCGTTCAGCGGATCGCGCTGGCCGTAGCCGCGCAAACCGATCACCTGGCGGAGATGCTCGAGTGTCACGAGATGCTCGCGCCACAGATTGTCGAGGGTCTGGAGCAGCACTGCCCGCTCGATCTGGCGCATTACCTGCGGCCCGAAATTGGCGGCCTTGTTGGCTGCCTTCTCGTCCGCCGCCTTAATCAGGCGCTCGTGGAACTCTGCCTCGCCGATGCCCTCCTCGGCGGCCCACTCGGCAAGCGGCAGATCGAGGCCGAAGACGTCCTTCATCGCCTGGGTCAGAGTCTCGACGTCCCACTGCTCGGCGTAGGACTTCTCGGGGATGGCATCAGCAACCAAATCGTCGATCACTTGCCGGCGCATGTCGGCGATTGTCTCCGACAGGTCCGCGTCGCTCAGGAGCTCGCGCCGCTGATCGAAGATCGCCTTGCGCTGATCGTTCATCACGTTGTCGTATTTGAGCAAGTTCTTGCGGATGTCGAAGTTGCGCGCCTCGACCTTGGCCTGCGCCTTCTCAAGCGCCTTATTGATCCAGGGATGGACGATGGCCTCGTCCTCTTTCAGGCCGAGCGCCTGAAGCATGCCGTCCATGCGCTGCGAGCCGAAAATGCGCATGAGGTCGTCTTCGAGCGAGAGGAAGAAGCGGGAGCGGCCGGGATCGCCTTGCCGGCCGGAACGGCCGCGCAGCTGATTGTCGATGCGCCGGCTCTCGTGGCGTTCGGTGCCGACCACGTAGAGACCGCCGGCCTCGAGCGCCGTCTTTTTGCGCTCGGCGACTTCCGCCATAATGTCCTTGCGCTTGGCGGCGATCTCCTCCGGCGCCGGCTCCTTGCCCTTCTCCTTCTCGGCGGTGAGCCAATCCTCGGTCAGCATGTCGGGGTTGCCGCCGAGCTGGATGTCGGTGCCGCGTCCCGCCATGTTGGTGGCAATGGTGATGGCGCCGGGCACGCCGGCCTGCGCAATGATATGCGCCTCCTGCTCGTGATAACGGGCGTTCAGCACCTGATGCGGAACCTTCTCCTTCTTGAGCAGACCCGACAGGATCTCCGATTTCTCGATCGACACGGTGCCGACCAGCATCGGCTGGCCGCGCTTCCGCGCATCCTTGATCAGATTGATGATCGCCCGGTACTTCTCCTGCGCGGTGCGATAGACCTCGTCGTCCTCGTCGGCGCGGATCATGTCCATGTTGGTCGGAACCTCGACCACGTCGAGGCCGTAAGTCTCCATGAACTCGTCCGCCTCGGTCACGGCCGTGCCGGTCATGCCGGCGAGCTTCTGGTAGAGTCGGAAATAGTTCTGAAAGGTGATGGTGGCGAGAGTCTGGTTCTCGGGCTGGATGCTCACGTGCTCCTTGGCCTCGAGCGCCTGGTGCAGGCCTTCGGAGTAGCGGCGGCCTTGCATCATGCGGCCGGTGAACTCGTCGATGATGATGACCTCGTCGTTCTTCACGATATAGTCGCGGTCGCGCTGGAACAGCTTGTGCGCGCGGAGCGCCTGTTGCACGTGGTGCACTACGGTGACGTTCTCGATGTCGTAGAGCGAGTCGCCCTTGAGCAGGTCGGCCT
The DNA here is from genome assembly GCA_046724315.1 of Pseudomonadota bacterium. Classification (GTDB taxonomy): domain Bacteria; phylum Pseudomonadota; class Alphaproteobacteria; order Rhizobiales; family Methyloligellaceae; genus Methyloceanibacter. The sequence goes on from JBKOWI010000156.1 coordinate 23,051, forward strand.
TCATCAGGAGTTGCTCGACTCGCTCGTTGCCGGCCTCGGTCAGGGTGACAACGCGTGTCTTCTCGTCGAGCTCAAAATCGCCGGCGACCAGTTCCGGAATGAATTTGTCGATGGTGTTGTAGAGTTCGGAGCGGTCGTCGAGCGGGCCCGAAATGATGAGCGGCGTGCGCGCCTCGTCGATCAGGATCGAGTCGACCTCATCGACGATGGCGTAGTAGTGGCCGCGCTGCACCATCTCCGAAGCCGCGTATTTCATGTTGTCGCGGAGATAATCGAAACCGAACTCGTTGTTGGTGCCGTAGGTGACGTCGCAGGCATATTGCTCGCGCCGCTGATCGTCGTTCAGCTCGTGCACGATGCAGCCGACGGATAGTCCCAAGAACTTATAGATCACGCCCATCCACGCCGCGTCGCGCTTGGCGAGATAGTCGTTGACGGTAACGACATGCACGCCGCGTCCGGCGAGGGCATTGAGATAGACAGGCATGGTGGCGACCAGCGTCTTGCCTTCGCCGGTCTTCATCTCGGCGATGCGGCCCTCGTGCAGCACCATGCCGCCAATCAGCTGCACGTCGAAATGACGCTGGCCGAGCGTACGCTTGGCGGCCTCGCGCACAGTGACGAAGGCCTCCGGGATTAGATCGTCGAGCTCGGCGCCGGCCTCGACGCGAGCGCGGAAGGCCGCGGTGCGGCCACGCAACTCATCGTCGGTCAGCCCGGCGACCTCGGGCTCCAGCGCATTGATCTGCGCGACCACGGGTCCGTATTTCTTGAGTTTCCGGTCGTTGAGCGAGCCGAAGACCTTGCTGGCGATGGCGCCAAGTGAAAGCATGATTCATGAGCCTCTTATGGCAGGACGCTCACCGGCGAGATTTCCCATCAAACCGGCCGAAAGCGTCGAAAAAATGCCAGGGAAACAAAAGCACTTCGAGACATAAGAGGCAGCCAAACCCTTGTCAACGCGACCTGCCGCGGCGGCCGTCATGTTTGTTCGCCCCGCGTGACGGGCTGGCCAAAGAGCCACACCGAAAGCACGAGCCCCACAAGCGCGCCACTCGTTTGCGCGGCAATGAACGCGCACTGACGACGGCGCGATGCCGGTGAATGTGTCGGTGAGCGCGCGCGCAATAGTCACGGCCGGATTGGCAAAGCTCGTGGATGCGGTGAACCAGTAGGCCGCAGCGATATAGAGGCCAACCATCGTTGGCACCATTTCGGCGCGCCAGCGTAGCGCCCCGAACATCGTGAGAATGAGAGAAGGTGGCTACTGCCTCGGCGAACCAGAGTGCAGACTCCGATCTTGCCTTGGTGGCAACTTCGAATGGCGCCACGCCGAACATCAAATGCACCGCCCAAGTCCCCAGCACGGCGCCGGCAATCTGCACGACGATATAGGCGAGCGCAGTGTGCCGCTCAATCTCACGCCGCAGCAGGAAGGCGAGCGTGACAAGCGGATTGAAATGCGCGCCGGACACCGGACCCATCGCGCCGATCAGCACGATGAGGATGGCCCCGGTCCGTCGAGTTGCAGAACAGCGCGAGCGCGGCATTGCCGCCCGACAGCCGCTCGCCCATGATGCCGGAGCCGACGATGGCCGCGAGCAGGAGCCCGGTGCCCAGCCCTTCAGCAGTCAGCCGTCGCGCAAGACTCTGCGATTGCACGGGCTCTATGCCGGTTCCTTGGAGATTGCGCTTTTGGTACGCCCGATTCTGTCGAGCTCTTTTTGAAGAGCGAGCTTGCTCAGCTTCTCGAACGGCAGGCTCACGAAGATTCCGATGCGCTGGGTTAGCATCCGCATCGTATCGGCGAAAGCGAGACCACGCTCGGCCTCGGTTCCTTGTGCTTTCGCCGGGTCGGACAAGCCCCAATGCGCAGTCATCGGCTGGCCCGGACAAATGGGACAAACCTCGTTGGCGGCGTCGTCGCACACTGTGAACACAAAATCGAGCTTCGGCGCGCCAGGAGCCGCGAACTCGTCCCAAGACTTCGAATTGAGATGGGAGACGTCGTAGTTCGACTTGCGCAGCAGGTTGAGCGCGAGCGGGTTGACCCTGCCTGTGGGATGGCTGCCGGCGCTATAGCCGCGAAACTTGCCGGCTCCCAGGCGATTCAGGATGCACTCGGCCATGATCGAGCGTGCCGAATTGCCGGTGCAGAGGAAGAGGACGTTCAGAGATTTCACAGCGTCGGGCTTCATTGGGCTCCTCCTTTTTTTGCTCTTATGGTTGGCAGCACTCGACGAGCGTGGACTCGATCAGTGAAGCACAGAGGTGAGGCTTGCCGCGGCAGCAATCCTCGATCAGGAACGCGAGCAGCTCCCGCGTCCCTTCGAGATTGACGGCATAGATCACCGAGCGGCCGTCCTTGCGTGACGAGATGAGCCGCGCACGCGCGAGCACGGCAAGATGCGAAGACATGGTGTTGTGGGGCACGGTGAGCTTCCGCGCGATGTCGCCCGCAGCCATGCCGGAAGGACCCGTGCGAACGAGCAGTCGGAACACCTTGAGCCGACTCTCTTGAGCCAGCGCGCCAAGCGCCTCCGTGGCACGAGTTAAGTCCATATGTCGAGAATTATCGAAATCTACTGTCACAATCAATGGAAAGATCGCAAATCGCAAATAAGGTCGCCATGTGTGTGCGGGTCATCGGCTTTCCGCAAAACGCAGTGGCGCAGTTTCGGCGCTTGGCAACCTGCCCGCCTCGGGTCTAAAACGCGGCCCCGGAACCCAACCCGCTCGCCGACTCTTCGAACCGGGGCAACATGGGCGAGCCGAAGATGAGGATATTCTCGTGAAAACTTGGTCAGTCCCGCTGCTCGCGGCAGCCATGATGGGGTTTGTTTCACTGCCCGCCGCGGCCGACGACGTGGTTGTAGCCCGCGTTAATGGCAACGATATCAAGCAATCCGACCTCGATTTTGCCGCAACCGAAGTCGGCTCGCGGCTCGCGAGCTATACGCCCGCTGATCGCCGGAAGATCCTCCTCCAATATGTCATCGAGAACGAGCTGATGGCCGAGGCCGGCCAGAAGGACAGCCTCGACAAGGCCGCCACTTTCCCTGACCGGGTCAAATATCACGAGCGACGCGCGTTGCGTGATGCGTTCTTCGACGCCGGCATCGCCAATGCCGTGACGGAAGACGCCGCCAAGAAGATCTATGACGAGAAGATCGGCCAGATGAAACCCGAGCAGGAGATCCACGCTCGCCACATCCTGGTCGAGACCGAGGCCGAGGCCAAGGAGATTGAGGAGCGGCTGAAGAAGGGCGAGGACTTCGCCACGGTCGCCAGGGAGAAATCGAAGGACGCGAACTCCGAAGGCGGCGATCTCGGCTTCTTCACCCGTGGCACCATGCTGAAGCCGTTCGAGGATGCCGCCTTTGCGCTCGAGGTCGGCCAGATCTCCGATCCGGTGCAGACTCAATTCGGCTGGCACATCATCAAGGTCGAGGAGAAGCGCGACCAGCCACTGCCGAGTTTCGATCAGGTCAAGGAAGCGATCATGGCTCAGCTCGTGCAGCAAAAGGCGCAAGAGGTTGTGACCGGCCTGCGCGGCGCTGCGAAGATCGAGGTGGTCGATCCCGACCTCAAGAAGTCGATGGATAGCGGCGTGCTCAATGGCGAGGAGTTGCCGGAACTGCCGCAAGACCAAGGCCAGGGGGATGCCGGCGGAAAGCAGTGACCGCTTGGCTTAGACGCCGTGGGGAAAATTTCGCCTTTCGCGCCTAAGCGCCTTGCTGAGCTTCCGCCCATTGAGGGGGTGCGCATTGCAACCGCCGCTGCCGGCATCCGCTATCCCGGACGCACCGATTTGCTCTTCGCATTGCTCGACCCGGGCACCTCCGTCGCCGGTGTTCTGACGAAGTCCAAGACCGCGTCGGCTCCGGTCGATTGGTGCCGGCAGCATCTTGGTCATGGCATGGCGCGCGCACTCGTCGTTAATTCGGGAAACGCGAACGCATTCACCGGCCGGCGCGGCCGCGAGGCGGTGGAGCGCACGGTGGAGGCCGCAGCCCGCGCGGCCGATTGTCTCGAGGCCGATGTCTATGTCGCTTCGACGGGCGTGATCGGCGAGCCGCTCGATACGACGAAATTCACCGGTCTCCTCGGCGATCTCGCGCGCGAGGCAAAGCCAAATGCCTTCGAGCAGGCCGCGCGCGCCATCATGACCACCGACACCTATCCGAAGCTTGCCACGCGCAAGAGCGAGATCGACGGGGTCGAGGTCACCATCAACGGCATCGCCAAAGGCGCCGGCATGATCGCGCCCGACATGGCGACCATGCTCGCTTTTATCTTCACTGACGCAACGATCGAGCCGGTTGCGCTGCGCGGCTGTCTCGATCCAGGGCTCGAGCAAAGCTTCAATGCAATCACCATCGACAGCGACACGTCTACCAGCGACACGCTGCTCGTCTTCGCCACAGGCGCAGCGGCAAGTCGCGGCACTCCGCGCATTGCTGTGGCGGAGGACCCACGAGTTACCGCCTTCCGGTTGGCGCTCGCCCAGGTCATGCGCGAGCTTGCACTACAAGTGGTGAAGGACGGTGAGGGCCTGACCAAGTTCGTGACCGTCCGCGTGACGGGCGCAGAGAGCGACGAGGCTGCGCGACGCATTGCCCAGTCGATCGCCAACTCACCCTTGGTGAAGACGGCGATCGCCGGCGAGGACCCGAATTGGGGCCGCATCGTCGCGGCGGTCGGCAAGGCCGGCGAGGCCGCCAATCGCGACCGCATGGCCATCTGGCTCGGCGATATCCTGGTTGCGACGGAGGGCGAAGTGGCAGCGGCCTATCGCGAGGCCCAAGGCGCCGCCTATATGAAGAATGCTGAAATCTCGATCCGCGCCGATGTCGGCATCGGCCGGGGTACGGCAACGGTTTTCACCTGCGATCTAACGAAGGACTACATCGCCATCAATGCCGATTACCGGTCTTGATGAGGTCGCGACTTTCGGGGTGCGGATATGAATGAGGGAAGGACGCGCCCCATCATCCTTGTCGCCGCAGTCGCGCTACTCAACGAAGAGGGCAAAGTGCTGCTTGCAAAGCGCCCTCCCGGGCGCCCGCTCGCAGGACTGTGGGAATTCCCGGGCGGCAAAGTCGACCCGGGCGAAGATCCCGAGACGGCGTTGATCCGTGAGCTCATGGAGGAGCTTGGCATCGAGATCGCAAGAGCCGATCTTGTGCCTCTCACCTTTGCGAGCCACGCATATCCTGAGTTCCACCTGCTGATGCCGCTTTATCTCTGCAAACGTTGGGAGGGCGACATCGCCGCGCAAGAGAACCAGGAGCTTCTGTGGGTGAAACCCGACGAGCTCAGGCTCTACGACATGCCGCCCGCCGACGAGCCGCTCAAGGCCAGCCTCCCCCACCTGATTTGAACTGCCAGAGACGCATGATCAGCAATCATTAAAGCCGGAATCGAGTTTTTTGCCGGCGTATGTGAAGGACGAAGGATGCGCCCCAGGAGTCTCTCACTCGCGGAGCCCACAGGATGGAGCTGGAAAGCGCTGCTGGCGCGGGCGGATCGCCAACAAAGGGCGAGCAATCTGGTCGATCATCTCAGGCGTGCGCAACAAATGGGAGCAATGACAGGCAATCCCCACGACTGTCGATTGCGTGCGGTTGAATGTTGGCGCGAAGCAGAGTTCGCGCGAACCGCACCGGCCCGCGCAACACTAGAACAATTCGCCAAATTATGGCTTGACCTCGCCGCTGCTTACGAGCGCGAACACGCGCTCTTGGAGAAATGGGGCGAGACGCCTGCGCCGATCAGCGCGATTTACCCGACCGCCCTAAGGTAACGGTCGCCCTTACTGCAGCCTTTCAATCTGCTCGATCGTCAGATTGCCGTCTTGCGTCGTGATCCTTACATTAGCCCGAGCAGCGATGGTCAGCTCCTGCATCACGAAATCAATGGCTCTGCGCAGCGACCCAAAATGTCGTGTGTGGCCGTCCCAGTCCGGCGCAGCTTGCGAAATCTCATCTGCCGGTATCCAGTGTACGTCGGCGGGAAGATCGAGTTTCACTATCGGCCTGGTATTAAGCGTTGCTTGGATACGTCGCCGCCGTTCGGCTCCGTCTAGCATCTCAAGCAGGATGTTCAGCTCATCAGGCAACGGTTGCAGAGAACAGTCGAGGCATTCCTTTAGGGCTCGCCCCAGGAATAGCGCTTGCTCGGGGAGATGTTGCATAACATTTCCTCCTCCAATTTCTTTTGCCCTTTTTGGCGACCTTATTTCAGGCTAGTCGCAACGCACTGGCCTCGCCTTGCGAGGTTATTGTTACGGGCAAACCCCCCGGATTTTTGTGCGTTCCCGTACAATCACTAAAAATTTCACTATTCCGGGCAGAGCATAAGACGCTCCTGGAT
>JBKOWI010000172.1:0-4905 GCA_046724315.1 Pseudomonadota bacterium
TCGGAGGCATACAAGCCCTGCGGCGGAACGCCTCAGGGTAGTCTTTACGGGCTTGGGCAGCCTGTCAGCGCATTCCTCGCAAGCTGCCTAAAGGCCAACCATGTTCCAATTTTGCCGTCAAACTGAGCAAATCGCCGAGCAGATGACGGCGCGTCCGCCAAAACTCTGGGGAGTGTTGCCGCGCTGCTCTAGCGAGCAGAGATCGGCGGGACTACTCTAAGTGCGACTTGCGAATCGGTATTTTGCGGTGCAACATTGCAGTTGCGAAATGGCTGGTTCTTCTGTCGGTAGAGTCGCCAGCCTCGTCAATTGCGATTGGAACGGAAAAATGAGCCTAACCGCATAAGCTTAGCGGCCCCTTTCGCGCCAAGACCTAAGTCTCGAAGGGGTGTCGGAGCGATTGGAATTAGGCGTCATATTTCGCGTTGCAACATGGAGGATGCGTCAAGGGCAAATTTCCGGACCGGAGTAAGGACTCCGCCTGGGACCAAGTGGTGTTGATTAGAAACTCCATTAGGAGGCCCTTAACGATGCTAACCGCGCTAACGCTGGCCCTTACAGCGAGCCTGCTCCTCTCCGCTCAAGCTACCGCCCAAGAGAAGAAGCAGCCGCCTACGGCCCCACCCCACAAACTCAAAGCCATCGCGAGTTGGGTTGCACCCTGCATGGGTGTCACGCTCGAGGGGAGGGCTTAAGCCATGGGCGTGCAAATTCCTCCCGTCCTCGTTCTCATCGTCTGCAGGACCATCAGCGCAGGCGCACCAGATCAGAACTCGGCCTTCACCCACTGGGAAAACCTCAAATGGGACACGCCAAATTCCATGATGGTCTGCCGGCGCAATGAGGTTCAGCTTTATGACCCGGCTGAGGGGGTGAAGATCAATCCCACCGACGATCCGACCCCGCCACTCAATCCCAATTTCACCGTCGCCGAGCAATGCGCGCGGGCGGGGGTCACGCTTGCAACCGAGTGGGATCAGGCCCACAGGAATACGCCCTGGAGGGTGTGGCGTGTCGGTTGCCCGGCTCCCATCGTCGATCTCAGGACTGGAGCCCTCATCGGCTACAAGCTCCCTGAATGCGGGCACCAGGATACCGTGGTCTGCGAGACGGATTCCGTTATTTAGATCGCCGGGGCGGGTCTATACTAAGCGTCGACAGCGGAGGACCTGACCGTGTCACCTCGGTCACGACTTGCAGTCGGGCTTGCGCTCGCCCTAGCGCTCCTGGGCTTTGCGGCATTCAAAGCCTATTCGGAGCGGCTCGGACCGCTCGTGCAAGCCTATGGCACGACCTACTACAACGACGATTGGTCTCCTTCGCCCCCGGTTGCCTGCAAGCCCGAAAGCGAGATCACCGCGGCGATCAAGCAGGTGCACGCCAAATACGACTACCTCGCGGGCGAGGATCTCGAAGCGTTCGAACAGCGTGCCGCTCTTCTCAAGGGCCTGCCGCCACTCAACATCGAGAAGCTCTATGTCATCACCGCGGATGACCAGCTCCGCAACGGAGAGATGGTCCTGTTCATCGGGCTCAGGACCAACTGCGTGACCACGGTGTTCGGCCTGCCCTCGAGTCTCTATCGCGAGCTGTCCGGCAAGTCCGAGAACAGCTGAGCCTCGCTCGAAGGCGAGAATTTCATTTCAATTCCATACGATATCTTCCAGCAATTTTGCCTGGATATTCCGGCGCCGAATTGTGTTCGATTGCATTAGATTGCGTCGCCATGTCACTGACGTCCTTGTCGCGCGAGAACTATCCGTCTCTCCCTGAAGGCCAGCTTCTCTATGCCGTGGGAGATATCCACGGTAGGGCCGATCTGCTCGACGACATGTTGCGCCGGATCGGCGACGATGCGCAGGCGAGCGGCCCTGCCGACGAGGCGACGCTCGTTTTTCTCGGCGACTATGTGGATCGCGGGCCTGACAGCCGCGCCGTCGTTGAACGGTTACTCGACGGATTGCCAGTAGGATTTGAGATCCACTTTCTCAAAGGCAATCACGAAGCGATGCTGCTCGATTTTCTGGAAGAACCCTGGCGGCTCGAGCATTGGCTTATGAATGGCGGCGAGGCGACCATGCGCTCCTACGGCGTCGACACCGAGCGCTTGATGCGATTTCGTGCCTACCTGGAGGCATGGCGCCTGGCATTCGCCGAAGCGCTTCCTGAGGCGCATCTCGAATTCTTCAAGAATCTGAAGCTCAGTGTCTCGTTCGGCGATTATCTCTTCGTCCATGCCGGCGTGAAACCCGGCGTGCCGCTCGCCGCGCAACAAGAAGAAGATCTCATCTGGATCAGGGAGCCGTTCCTCGATTGCACCGAGCCGTTCGGCAAGATCGTGGTGCATGGACATACGCCGGGAAAGGCGCCGGTGACGCGCTCCAACCGCATCGGCATCGATACCGGAGCGTGCTTCACCAATCGCCTGACGGCGCTCAAGCTAAAAAATCATTCGCGGGAATTTTTGCAGACCTGACGTCAGCCGCTCAGGATTGATCGGCAACGACAAGGCCCTTCAGCCTGTCGCTGAGGCTTGCGCTCTTCGTTCCGCTCTTGCGCCCGCGCCGTCTTTCTCTACGAGCGGCAAAGCGCTTTGCAAGCGGCCCCTTCGGCTCAGCGACTTCCTCTTCGCTCGCCTGCTCGGGAGAGGAGGACTCCTCCACGGCACCGGCGGCGGCGGCCGGCATTCCCGCGGCCAGGCTGTCGACGTCATGGCCAGGCTCGGGCATTTCCGGCTCGCGTACGATCCCGTTTCCGGGATGTGCGGCATGCGCTTCGTGCCGAACAGGCTCGGGCTCTTGCGGCTCCTCGACGGCGGCGAGCTCGGTATAGACTTGGGTCATCGCCATGCGCTGCTGTGGCGCCGGATCGGGACCTTGCGCGCGAGCCACGGTGAGGATTTGCGAGGCGAGCCTCGTAAGCTCGCGGCGGAGCAGAGAGTTCTCCTGTGCGCCTGTCCTCGCGCGCTGGAGCTCCTCCTGGATCTTTGACATCTCAGCGGCCAAGCGCTGGCTCTCGGCGACCGCACGGGCGGCGTCGGCCTTACCAAGCCCTCGCACCGCCACGCCGCTTCCGCTCTCCAAAGCGACGCGCAAGCGCTCGATATCCGCGCGCTGATTGTGCAAAGTCGTGCGCGCCGTCTTGAGCGCATCGGACTGCGAGGCGACGGTGGTGCGCAGCTCGGCGTTTACCGCTTCGAGCTCGGCGAGCGCTTTCTTCGCTGACTTCAATCGGCTGTCGAGATCGGGAAGGCGCCGCTTGATGGTCTGCTGCAGCACGCGGTTCGCATTCTCGTTCTCCTGGAGTTTCGACTTCGCCCCGGCGAGATCATTATTGAGCACGGCGATCTCGACGCGGCGTTTGTTTGCCTCGATCAGCTCGCGAATTGCTTTCTCTTTGGCCTTATCGAGCGCAACCTCGACCTTGCGAAGCTCTATGGCGAACTCGGCGCGGAGCTGGTCCTTGTCGGCCTGGATATCGTTGAGCGACATCGGCATGGTGGCTTCCAGCCGGCGCGTGGTGAGCTTGACGGCGCGGTTCCAGAAGGCCGGCGCGAGTATGAGGGCCAGCAGGCATCCCAAGAAGAAGCCCAGCGCCCCGAACATAAACCATTCGATCATCGAAACCAGCGCTCCTGGGTTTCGGGCGCCAAGCGCCGTCAACCGTTGCCCTTCAGGCAAGACTCAAGCGGAAAGGTGGCGCCAATTCGGCACTTTCCACGTAAAAAGGGTCTCAGCTAGGCTTCCTTAGCGCCAAACTAGAACGGATTCCAGGTGGGCTGCTGAGTATATTTCAGATAGCCCAGATTGGCCCCCAGCCTCAATCCAATGCCCGAGCTGATCGGAGCGAGGGTCACATGGTCACGGCTAAGGAAGGTGATGCCCACTCCGCCGATGAAATAGGCAGAGCCATCTATGCCGCCGAAAGTGTTGAAGATTTCGCCGGGGCTTTGCAGGTCGTAGACGAGGACCATGGTCTTGGAACCGTCCGCTCCGAAGTCGTAGCCGACTGATGGACCTTGCCAATAGACCTTATGCACGCCGGCGTCCTTGGTATAGAGCGTGCCTTCGCCATAGCGCAGGCCGGCAATGAAGGCGCCGCCGGCTTCCTCGCCGAGGATATAGCCATTGGGCCTGCCGGCGCGCTGGAACGCGTATTCGATCACTTTGGCGAGGTCGTACGAGACGCGGCCGAAGAAGTGGTGCCCCGCGTCCTTGATCTCATCCATTGAGAAGCTGCTGTCCTGAGTCGGCGGTGCCGTCACATAAGAACTGCCGCCCGCAGCGGGCGCAGGCTCGTAAGGCCTACCGGGACCGCCCGAATCAGGCGACATCGAGCCCGCTTGTCCCGAAGGAGGTGGCGAAGAGGGGTTGATCGCTTGGGACCGGTTAGGACCGGGCTGCGGCGTGATCACCATCGGTCCGTCTGCCTGGGCGAGCCGGATCTGAGCGGCAGATATGCTCGTGTCGTCTGCCGACGCCGTGCCGCTAGCGACGGCGAGCAGTCCCGCCGCGAGGAAGACGCTGCAAGAAGGTCTGAGAGACATGGCTTGGCCTTTGGTGCCGAGCCGGGTGGCCACCGGCTCGCGTGAGGCTGCGACCTCGATAATTCGCCTAAACCCTTACCAAACCGTGGCTGGGTTACGGGGCGGTTAACCGGGTGAGGGCAGAACGCCGCTCATCACTCCCGGTGGCCCCAGGCGATGAAGCTTGGATTACGCAATCGAGCTCCAACCTTGCCATAGCGGAGGGGCGCGCCCTCGGTATCGACTACGATACCGCCCGCTGCTTCGAGCACGGCCTGGCCGGCGGCGATGTCCCACTCCATGGTGGGACCGAAGCGCGGATAAACGTCAGCCTCGCCTCTCGCGATCAGCAGAAACTTCAGCGAGGAGCCCGCGCTCGA
>JBKOWI010000086.1:0-2025 GCA_046724315.1 Pseudomonadota bacterium
GTGGCGCGCAACGACCCCGCGGAGCAAGACAGGGTCGAACCCTACTCCGTCAACTACATTGGCTCGTAAGTGCCTGCCCTTGTGCAGCGTCGTGCTATCCCACACACGCCGAGCCTGGGGCGGCCCCGCTTTTCGCTGATCGCGCGAGCATCATATTGTTCGAGAAACATAAGCCACCTCAGACCCGCTTGAGCTCGAGCTCGCAGCTTGAGTGCGACCCCGAGCCGCGCGCCAACCGTTTCAATGCAGAACGCGGCCAGCCTAGCAAAGGTGCCGAGACGGATCTGGTTCGGGTCAAGGGGGAGATTCAGAACATCATCGCTGCCGTCAAACAGGGCCTGCTGCATGCCTCGATGCGCGAGGCGCTGACGGAGCTCGAGGAACGCAACTCGACTCTGGAGAAGGAGATCGCTGCCACGCCGCTGCGGCCACTACACACTGATCGCCCGGGTGCAAATGCCGAATGGCCGCAGATCGTCACAGCAGCGAAATAGGCCCAAACGCCGGCGTTCGGAAGCCTGAGCCGTGTCATTCGCTTTAATCAGATCGAGATTGCTTCCCACGCCGTGCACCGGTTCAGACGGCGCGGCGTGCGGCCTCCAAGAACCGCAGCGTGCTCAGGCTGGCGCAAGGGCCGTGGTTAAGACAGGGTCGTCCCGGTAAAGGTCGGGAAACAGCCGCTTCAAATTGACGATCTTGGGCAGATCATTGGTTACGATGTAAGGCTCGGTCGGGTGATTGACCAGATAGTTCTGATGATGGGACTCAGCCGTGAAAAAGCCCTTGAAGGCCTCAGTTTGGGTGGTGATGGCTTGACTGAAAACGCCGGCCTTCTCGAGTTGCGCAATGTAGGCTTGGGCGATCCGCCGTTGATCGGCATCGACGAAAAAGATCACTGAACGGTATTGGGGACCCACGTCCGGGCCCTGATGATTAACTTCAGTCGGATCGTGCGCCACGGAAAAGAAGATGCGTAGAATCTGGCCATAGGAGATTTGTGCCGGATCAAAGGCAATCTCGACCGACTCAGCGTGCCCCGTTGTGCCAGTGCTAACCTGTTCATAGGTAGCCGACGACTTATCGCCGCCAGCATAGCCGGACCAGACCTGCTCGACCCCCTTAACATGCTGAAAGACACCCTGGACGGCCCAGAAGCAGCCGCCCGACAGAACGGCGATCTGCGTCTTGCCAGGCGCCATCGGTTGGTCAACGGCCGGCGCAGGCGTGAGAATCGCGCTCTCGCCGGCACGGAGTGCCACTTGTGAGAACGCGATCAACGACAGGCAAACGAGACTTACGAGCCCGATCCCCTTGCCGATACGGTCGAAGAAACTCAAGCGCGCAATATGCCAGACAAACCAATTCATGACTTTCTTCTCCTCTGTTCAGGGCCTCCGGTTATTATCGGTTACAGCGGCTCGGTAAAAGAGATCGGGACCAAGTGACCGCATGTTGAGACGCGGCTTCCCTGGTTCACCAGCCCGTGGGCGCTCAGGGTCAAGCGCGGTAGTGGATTGCTGCTCCGATCAACGTTGGCTTAGTGCTGATGAGCGGACGCCGCTGTCAAATCGATGATTTCACATCGCCGCACATCACCGTCGTTGCGGGGAAGCTCGTTCGTAGGAACGCTAACACTTATCCGAACCAGCCGCCATTTTCTATTGCGCGTTCACCCAGCTGTCTGATCCCGTCAGCTTGACGGAGACATTGGAAAGGGTAATTTGCAACGGCTTGCCGTCCGCCGTGCCCCGGTGATCTGTTGAGATAAGGAGAGGCCCAGCCGTTTTGTATCCCGCCCAGGTCGCGATCAAAAGCTTGGGCCTTTGCTGTGTGCCTTCTCCACCGCCGTGGTAAATAAATTCCTCAACCCGATGGTCGGCGCCGAGGTAGAGCTCCCAGGTATCGCCGGGCGCGTAGCCACCCTTCGAGGGATATTTCACCATCACCCGTTCAGCGGAACCGTTTCCTAAAGGCAGTTTGTGCATGCCCTCATCGGTCACAGTCGCGCTGCGGTCCCATGCGACG
>JBKOWI010000029.1:0-2716 GCA_046724315.1 Pseudomonadota bacterium
CTAGCAGTCTGCTGAAAAACATTGAAGATTGAAGCTGTTCTTGTTGTTTTGTTGGATTTTCCGACGGGCTTTGGGTGCGATTTGGGGTTTTCGGACAGGCTCCAGCCTCAAGCGGCGATGAGCTTGGGGATGCGCACGAGATTGTAGGCGATGAGATTGAGCAGGAAATCGGCACCCACGACGGCAATACCGCGGTGCTTGGTCTTGCGCATGGTGCCGTGCTGCTTGCCCCAGCCGAAGATGCACTCGCTCATCGCGCGGCACGACTGCGAGATGCGGTAACCGATGTGGCGGGTCGTGCGCCCATCGATTGCGCTGCTGCGATGCTTGCCGGTCTTGGTCAGGCTGTCGTTCTGCGCAACATGCGGTGTGATGTTCATCTCGCGCAGCGCCGCAACGTGATCGCTGGTGTCGTAGGCTTTGTCCTCGCCGACCGTGATTCTTCGTCGCGATCGTTTGGCTTTCTTCTTGAGCATCGCCTCGGAGGCACGCCGCTCGGCGGTGCCGCTGGCCTGCGTGACGGTGCCGTCAACAGCAAGACCATTGCGGTTCTCCATGACCGCATGACCCATATAGCAGAGCTTGGCCTCGCGCCCGGCCGCCTTGCGATAGAGCTTGGCCTGCGGGTCGCTTGTGCTTTGATGCGTGTCGTTCTTGCGCCGCTGGCCGTGAAAGTTCGAGCCGTCGCCGTCATCCGAGCCGTCTTTGGGCTGGAAGCTCTTGTGCGAGGCCCAGGCCTCGATGAGCGTGCCGTCGACCGAGAAATGCTCGTCCGACAGCAACGGCTTGACCTTTGGGTGATTCAAAAGCCTTTCCATGAACTTCCGGAACACATCGCCGCGCTGAAGCCGGTCCCGGTTTTTGGTGAAGCTGGTCGCATCCCAGACTGGATCATCGGGCGATAGTCCCACGAACCAGCGAAACAGGAGATTGTAGTTGAGCTGCTCCATCAGCTGGCGCTCCGAGCGGAGGCCATAGAACACTTGCAAGAGCAGGGCACTCAGCAATTGCTCAGGCGGGATCGATGGCCGGCCCTCATGCGAATAGAGTTTGCCAAAGTTATGGCTCAGCTCCTTCAAGACCTCGCGAACGAGCTTGCGTATCTCGCGCAGCGGATGATCCGCCGGAATCCGCTCCTCCGGCCGGATGTACGAGAAAAGGCCGCCCTGATCCTGGAACCGTCCGCGCATCCTCACCCTCCCGCAGAATCACTCCGGGAAAGTGAATCACCACCCCCTTCGCTCTGGCGAGCTTTTTCAGCAAACTGCTAGAACTGTTGGCCTTGCCTGTAGCCCCTCTTCCTCGTCGAGCATACGGTTCATGTACCACCAGGAACTCACCGCGAAGGAAAGTCGCACTCCGCCGATGATCCGAGCTAAGATAGGTGACAGCCTGATCGACCTCACTACTCTAAAGTTACAGAAGGACTTGATTGAGAAATCCTTCGATCTTGAGCCTCGGCAACTGCAGAGCGCGATTGAAACCGGAACCTTCGAGATCACAGAAGTGTTCGATCAGTCGATTATCAAGACGCCATCACGTGTCGTGAGGTTCTCGACTTTGGGATTGTCGGCTAAAATCGTTGCGCTGGAATCAAAATGCGCATCAAAGAGGGGGTCCCCAGGTCTTTCGTCGTCTGCATTTCCCCAAGATAAATCACCCGAGCAGCGCCGAGAGGAAGGCAACCGTATTCTGACTACCGAAGGGCTGCGAAAAGAGCAAGCCACACGTGTCGTTGCTTCTAGTAAAGATCAACGGATCGGTTTCTTCACCTACCTCACCCCTGACTGCGACTCTGGTGGTGAAGTTGAAGTCCGTATCACCAAGAAACCGGAACACGGCACGGCCGAGACTACAACTGCAACCAATTTGCCCGGCTACCCAAAAGAAAATATCCGCTTCAAGTGCAATGAGCATAACGTGCGCGGCGTACAAATCAATTACAAGTCGGCGGATCAATACGTAGGCGACGATACACTAGATTTACTCGTTCTCTTTCCCGGCGGATTTGCCTGGGAGGTTCACTACGACATCAGCGTGCGTTAATGGGCCAACAGGGCATCCGTGGTGGTGGCACCCCGCACTGGGACAATTTCCGGCAATGCCGGAATGGCATCAACGCCTCGATGTATAGGAGACACTGGTAAGGCTTGCGGAGCCAAGAGGGTGATTGAAAATGCGCAACGTAATATTTGCCTTGGCCATCCTGGCTGTGACGACACCGGCGCAAGCGCAAAGGGAATGCGGAAACTATGGCTGCGGCGTTCTAGGCCATCCGTCAACATGGACACAACCGTATGGCCAACCGCGAGCCCGTCCCGCTAGAACGCCGCAATACACCAAGTCACAATTGCGCAATCGACAGATGTTGGAACGTGTCTGCGCCCGAACCGGCTGCTACTAATACCGGGTGATTGCAGTGCATGCCGCGCCGGATGGGGGGCGCGGTGTCAGCGGCAACCATCGAGACTAGAGATGAAAAAGCTACTCCTAACCGGCATCACTGCGCTGCTCCTAGCAACAGGGACAGCGTTGAAGCGCAGCCAGCGAGAGCGAGTGCGCTGAGAACGGGTGCGCATCACTCGCCTGTCCAGTTCTTCAAAACTATCCGCGCGCTCGGGCGTAGCGTGATCCGCGCCCTTGGCCAGCGCGCGACCGCCGCCCAGTAGGCCGCCACCGCAATCTCGAAGTCTTCGATGCCAGCGATCTGCTCGAC
>JBKOWI010000054.1:0-17688 GCA_046724315.1 Pseudomonadota bacterium
GAAATAAGGGAGACTCTCCATGTTGAATGTCGCGCTGCGCCTCGTTGAAGGAGCTGAGATGGATAGAGAGAAGGCGCTTGAGGCTGCGATCTCCCAGATCGAGCGCGGCTTCGGCAAGGGCTCCATCATGCGGCTCGGCCAGAACGAGAAGGCGGTCGAGGTCGAGGCAATCTCCACGGGCTCGCTCGGGCTCGATATCGCGCTTGGCATCGGCGGCCTGCCGCGTGGCCGCGTCATCGAGATTTATGGTCCTGAGTCCTCTGGCAAGACCACGCTTGCGTTGCACGTCGTCGCCGAGGCGCAGAAGCGCGGCGGCATTTGTAGCTTTATCGACGCCGAGCATGCGCTCGACACGGTCTATGCACGCAAGCTCGGCGTCGACCTTGAGCAACTCCTGATATCGCAGCCCGATACTGGCGAGCAGGCGCTCGAGATCGCCGATACCCTGGTGCGGTCTGGCGCGATCGACGTGCTGGTCATTGATTCGGTCGCGGCGCTGACGCCGAAGGCCGAGCTCGAGGGCGAGATGGGCGAGCAGCTGCCGGGTTTGCAGGCTCGGCTGATGAGCCAGGCCTTGCGTAAGCTTACCGCCTCGATCTCCAAATCGCGCTGCATGGTGATCTTCATCAACCAGATCCGCATGAAGATCGGGGTGATGTTCGGGAGCCCAGAGACCACGAGCGGCGGCAACGCGCTCAAGTTCTACGCCTCCGTAAGGCTCGACATCAGGAGAATCGGCGCCATCAAGGAGCGCGAGGAAGTGGTCGGCAATCAGACCCGCGTCAAGGTGGTGAAGAACAAGGTGGCGCCGCCGTTCAAGACCATCGAGTTCGACATCATGTACGGCGAAGGGATCTCTAAGACCGGCGAGCTCGTCGATCTCGGGGTAAAGGCCGGCATCGTCGAGAAGTCTGGCGCCTGGTTCTCATTCGATTCGGAGCGCATCGGCCAGGGCAGAGAGAACGCCAAGGCCTATTTGAAGGAGCATCCGGAGACCGCGGAGCGAATCGAGCGAGCGATCCGCCAAAATGCAGGCCTTGTCGCGGGTCAGATCCTCGATGGCGGCGCCGACACTGGCGAGGGCGGGGCTCCCGAGAGTGGAACCAGCGTCACCGAAGGCGATGGCTCCGTTACCCCGCTCTCGGGTGGCGCCGCACGAAGGGGCCGCCGCTAAAGTGCAGGCGCGCCGAGCCTGGAGCAAGCGGGCAAAGCGCGTGCTTGCCAGTCTCCTTTCCTGACCTTATGTCTGACGCGGGACCGCAAGGCCTCTTCTCTTCTAAGAAGGGGCCGAACGGCATTTTGGGCCTCTCTGAATGGTAGGCTCCGCCAGCGCCGGTCCCCTCGAAGACAAGGTCCCCCGTCAAGCAGCCAATGACCTCCGCCAAACACCCGAGCGCGAAAGGCGCTAGCGTCAAAGACACGGGCGCCAAGCGTAAGATTGCGTCTGGAAGCGTCAGTCACACGGCTCTGGGCCATACCAGCACCAACGACATCCGTGCCGCCTTCCTCGATTTCTTCGCCAAGAGCGACCACGAGATCGTCGCTTCGAGTCCGCTCGTGCCGCGTCACGATCCGACCCTGATGTTCACCAATGCCGGCATGGTCCCGTTCAAGAACATCTTCACCGGCCAGGAGAAGGCGAAGTTTCTGCGCGCGGCCTCGTCGCAGAAATGCGTGCGCGCCGGCGGCAAGCACAACGACCTCGACAATGTCGGTTACACCGCGCGCCACCACACCTTCTTCGAGATGCTCGGCAATTTCTCCTTTGGCGACTATTTCAAGGAGCGCGCGATCCCGCTCGCCTGGGAGCTGCTCACCCGCGATTTCGGCATCGACAAGAAGCGCCTGCTCATCACCGTCTATGAAGACGACGACGAGGCGGCCGCGCTGTGGCGCAAAATTTCTGGCTTCCCCGACGAGAAGATCATCAGGATCGCGGGCTCTGACAATTTCTGGTCGATGGGCGATACCGGCCCCTGCGGGCCAAGCTCGGAAATCTTCTACGACCATGGCCCTACCGTCAGAGGCGGACCGCCCGGCAGCGCGGACGCCGAGGGTGATCGCTTTGTCGAGATCTGGAATCTCGTCTTCATGCAATTCGAGCAGCTCCCGGGCGGCGAGCGCGTGGCGTTGCCGCGTCCCTCGATCGACACCGGCATGGGACTCGAACGTATTGCCGCGGTGTTACAGGGCACCCATGACAATTACGCGATCGACCTGTTCCGCGCGCTGATCGCGGCCTCGGTCGAGCTCACCGGTGTTCCCGCGGAAGGCGACCATGCGCCAAGCCACCGCATCATGGCCGATCATCTGCGCGCGTCGTCCTTCCTCATCGCCGACGGCGTGCTGCCGTCGAACGAGGGCAGGGGCTACGTGCTTCGCCGCATCATGCGCCGCGCCATGCGGCATGCTCACATTCTTGGAGCGAAAGAGCCTCTGCTCTATCGGCTCGTGCCCGCGCTGATCGATCAGATGGGCCGCGCCTTTCACGAGCTCGAGCGCGGTCAGAGCTTGATCGAGGAGACGCTGAAGCTCGAAGAGACACGCTTTCGCGAGACGCTCGGGCGCGGCCTCAAGCTGCTCGAAGAGGAGACGCGGAATTTGAGGCCCGGCGATA
Organism: Pseudomonadota bacterium; assembly: GCA_046724315.1. Classification (GTDB taxonomy): domain Bacteria; phylum Pseudomonadota; class Alphaproteobacteria; order Rhizobiales; family Methyloligellaceae; genus Methyloceanibacter. The sequence continues at coordinate 2,618 of JBKOWI010000054.1, forward strand.
CTCTGCCAGGCGAAGTCGCTTTCAAGCTCTATGACACCTATGGCTTTCCTTACGACCTCACCGAGGACGCCTTGAAAGCGCGCGGCATCGGCGTCGATGCAAGCGGCTTTGCCACAGCCATGGAGCGCCAACGCGCAGAAGCCCGGAAGTCTTGGGCGGGCTCCGGCGAGGCTGCGACCGAAAGACTATGGTTCGAGCTCAAAGAGGAGCTGGGCGCCACCGAGTTCCTTGGCTACGAGACCGAAACGGCATCCGGCGAGATCGTCGCCCTGATCAAGGATGGCGCACGCTTGAAGGCGCTCAAGGAAGGTGAGCGCGGGACCGTGATCATCAATCAGACCCCGTTCTATGCCGAGTCTGGCGGCCAGATAGGCGACCGCGGTTGGCTTACGCTCGGCAAAAACACCGTGTTCAGCGTGGAGGACACGCAGAAGAAGCTGCATGGCCTCTTTCTGCATTCAGGCACGCTCGAAAAGGGCAGCCTCAAGGTCGGCGACGAGGTGACCCTCGAAGTCGACCATGCGCGCCGCACCGCGACTCGCGCGCACCACTCGGCGACACATTTGCTCCACGAGGCGCTCCGGCAGGTGCTCGGCACGCACGTGGCGCAGAAGGGCTCGCTCGTCGAGCCCGGACGCTTGCGGTTCGACTTCTCCCATCCGAAACCAATGACTCACGAGGAGATCCGTGCAGTCGAGGACATGGTGAACGCCATGATCCTGCAGAACGAGCCGGTGGAGACCCATCTGATGACGCCGGAGGCTGCCATATCCCAAGGGGCGCTCGCCCTGTTCGGCGAGAAATATGGCGAAGAGGTCCGTGTCGTCAGCATGGGCAAGAGCGATAAGAGCACGCGAGCGGAGCATGCTTGTTCCATCGAGCTTTGCGGCGGCACGCATGTGCGGCGCACCGGCGATATTGGGCTCCTCAAGATCGTGAGCGAGAGCGCGGTCGCCGCGGGCGTGCGCCGCATCGAGGCACTCACGGGTGAGGCCGCGCGCGCCTACCTCGCCACCCAGGACGAGCGCGTGCGCGAGGCTGCGGAGCTGCTCAAGGTTTCGCCAGACGAGGTGATCACGCGGCTTGCCGCCATCATCGACGAGCGACGCAAGCTCGAGCGCCAGCTCGCCGACGCCAAGCGCGAGCTTGCGCTTGCCGGCGGAGCCGGCGCCGGCGGCGACGGTGGCACTTCGGCCATGCGCCAGATCGGCGGAATCAAACTTCTTGCCCGCACCGTGAAGGGCGTCGCGCCGAAGGACCTGCGTGGTCTTATCGACGAAGCCAAGCGACAACTCGGCTCCGGCATCGCCGCCATCGTCGGCGTGAGCGAAGAGGGCAAGGCTGCCCTCGTCGTTGGTGTCACCAGTGACCTAAGCCCGACCTACGACGCCGTTGAGCTTGCCCGCATCGGCGCCGAGGCGCTCGGCGGCAAGGGCGGCGGCGGCCGGCCGGACCTTGCCCAGGCTGGCGGGCCCGACGGGTCGCGCGCCGATCAGGCGCTCGAAGCGATTGCCGCGCGGGTCGCGGCTCAAGCCGGCGCGCCAGCCGCGAGCACCGCGTCGGAAAGCACAGAGGCCAAGCGCCGCGCCGGGCACGCCTGAGCATGCGCGCGACAACCGCCTATCGGCGCTTGCGGCGCGAAGTTCATGATGTGCTCGAGGTCGGCGGCGATGCCCATCCGATGGGTCGCGTCAACGGCTTCATCATCGTCCTGATCTTCCTCAACGCCATCGCGTTCGCCGCGGATACGGTTGCCGAGCTCGCCGGGCGGTATTGCTGGGAATTCGCTGCATTCAACGCGTTCTCGGTGATCGTGTTCACCGTCGAATACGCCTTGAGGATATGGAGCGCCGTCGAGATCCCGATGCTGAGCCGGCTACCGCGCTGGCAGGCAAGGCTGCCGCGTTTCTGCCCTGGTATTTGCACTGGCTGTATCCGTTGGATTTGCGCCTGCTTCGGGTGTTCCGGCTCTTCCGCCTCCTCATGCTCGTCCGCTACTCGCCGGCGCTGCAGACGCTCGGCCCGGGTCGTTGCCGATGAATACCGGGCGCTACTCGGCGCGCTTCTCGTCATTCTGATATTGCTGCTGTTCGCGTCGTCCGGCATGTATCTGATCGAACGCCATATGCAGCCGAACAAGTTCGGCTCGATTCCGCAAGCCGCCTGGTGAGCGCTCGCCACGCTGACCACCGTCGGTTATGGTGACGTCGTGCCGGTAACGCCTCTGGGCAAGATGCTCGGCGGGGTGGTGATGCTTCTCGGTGTCGGCATGATCGCGCTCCCCGTTGCCATCATCGCCACCGGTTTCAGCCAGGAATCGACCCGCCATCAGTTCGTGGTCACCCTGGGGCATGATTGCCCGCGTGCCGCTGTTCGGCTCCATGGATTACAGCGAGATCGCCGAGATCACCAAGGTGCTCTACACCTGGACCTTTATGCCCGGCGTGCCCATAGTGCGCGCGAGCGACGCTGGCGATGCGATGTTCATCATTGCCAGCGGCGAGGCGGTCGTCGAGATCAGCCCAGGGCAGCATGCGCTTCTGAAGGAAGGCGACTTCTTCGGCGAGATGGCGCTGCTCGAACATCGGCGACATAAGCATGATGTCGTCGCCAAAACGCGCTGCCGCGTTTATGTCCTCGACAGCACGTCGCTGGCCCGGCTAAAGCGCCGTCATCCCGAGATCATGCAGCACATTCGCAAGATGGCTGAGGCGCGGGCGTTGGCCAATGAGCCGACGAGACGCCAAGGCCGCAAGCGCAAGGCAAGCACAACCAGCTAAGCCGCGGCACGACCGGCCATGGCCTTGCGGAGATTGTGGTCAATCTTGTCGAGAAAGCCGCTCGTCGAAAGCCAGCTTTGATCGGCGCCAACGAGAAGGGCGAGGTCCTTGGTCATGAAGCCAGATTCGATCGTGCCCACCACCACCTCTTCGAGCGTCTCGGCGAAGCGCAGAAGCTCGGCATTGTCATCGAGCTTGGCGCGATGCTTGAGCGCGCCGGTCCAGGCGAAGATCGACGCGGTGGCATTGGTCGAGGTGGCGCGTCCCTGCTGATGCTGGCGGTAGTGTCGGGTGACCGTGCCATGGGCCGCCTCGGCGAGAACCGTCTTACCGTCGGGCGTCATCAGTACGCTGGTCATCAGGCCGAGCGAGCCGAACCCTTGCGCCACGGTGTCCGACTGCACATCGCCATCGTAGTTCTTGCACGCCCAGACATAGCCTCCAGACCATTTCAGGCATGAAGCGACCATGTCGTCGATCAGGCGGTGCTCATAGGTCAGCCCGCGCCTGTCGAACTCCGGCTTGAACTCGGCAGCGAAGATCTCGGCGAAGATGTCCTTGAAGCGGCCGTCATAGGCTTTGAGGATGGTGTTCTTGGTGGAGAGGTAGACCGGCATGTTCCGGGCAAGCGCGTAGTTGAAAGTGGCACGCGCGAAGTCGCGGATCGAATCGTCGAGATTGAACATGGCAAGCGCGACGCCGCTGCCTTTGAACTCGTGAACCTCGTGCTCGATCTCTGTTCCGTCCTCCCCGACGAAGCTGATAGTGAGCTTGCCCTTGCCCGGCACGCGGAAGTCCGTCGCCCGGTAGACATCGCCAAAGGCGTGGCGGCCGATGACGATCGGCTTGGTCCATCCGGGCACGAGCCGCGGCACGTTCTTGCAGATGATCGGTTCGCGGAAGATCACTCCACCTAGGATGTTGCGGATGGTGCCGTTCGGCGACTTCCACATCTTCTTCAGCCCGAACTCTTTAACTCGTGCCTCGTCGGGAGTGATGGTCGCGCATTTGACGCCGACGCCGCAGGCCTGAATCGCATGGGCGGCATCGATGGTGACCTGGTCGTGAGTCGCGTCGCGGTTTTGGATGGAGAGATCGAAGGTGAGCAGCGGTAGATCGAGATAGGGCTCGATCAGCTTCTCCTTGATCATCTGCCAGATGACCAACGTCATCTCGTCCCCGGAGAGGTCTGCGACCGGGTTCTTCACCTTGATCTTGTTCACGTCCGAAATCTCCAGCGCGGACGAGAAGTCTTGCGTGATCGCGCGAAAGACGGCTCCCGCCCCATTGCAGGTGACCGCCCCTCTATAGCATCGTGCTTCCATGGTGAAAGCAAGGGTTGAGCGCAAAAAGCGCGCGCCTGCCGAGGCTGCGCTGCCCAATTCTGCATCAGCCGGCGCGCCGCCGGCGCCGGCAATCGTTCTGGTCAAGCCGCAGCTTGGCGAGAATATCGGCTTTGCCGCGCGGGCCATGGCGAACTTCGGGCTTGCCGATCTCAGACTAGTCGCTCCCCGCGACGGCTGGCCCAATGACAAGGCGCATGCGGCGGCGGCAGGAGCCGCGTTTGTCGTCGAGGGTGTTCGGGTTTATCCGAGTGTCGAGGCAGCGATCGGTGAGCTCAATTTCGTGCTCGCGACGACGGCGCGGCCGCGCGAGATGGTCAAGGCGGTGTTCTCTCCCGAAAGCGCCGCGTCGGATCTCAAATTGCGGGGGCAGCGGGGTGAGCGGACCGGTGTTCTGTTCGGACCGGAGCGGAGTGGTCTTGACAACGACACGATAGCGCTTGCCGATGCGATCCTTACCGCGCCGGTCAGTCCCGGGTTCGCTTCGTTGAGCCTGCCTCAGGCCGTGCTGTTATTCGGCTATGAGTGGCTCAAGGCGGTAAGCCTCACGCCGCAACTTGGACGTACCACGGAATTCGACGGGCCAGCACAGGAGGGTATCGCGTTTACCGACACGCGGCCGGCAACACGCGCAGAGCTGTTTGCTTTGTTTGCGCATCTTGAAACCGAGCTCGACCGTGTCGGCTTCCTTTATCCCGCCGAGAAGCGCCCTTCCATGGTGCGCAATATTCGCAACATGTTCCATCGCATGGGCGCATCCGAGCAAGACGTGCGCACATGGCGGGGGATCGTGGCCGCGCTCTCGCGACGTCAGCGCGCTAGCCGAAACAAGGTGTCATAGTTCCGCCCCGTTTCTCCTATTGCGATGACCCGTGAGGATGGCTAGCTTCCGCCACGGGAGGAGAGGGGTAGTTCATGCAAAAGTCGTGGATTCATTGGAGCGGGCCAGCGGCCGCCGCGGTGTTGACGCTGCTGGCAGGCGCGCCTCTCAAAGCTGCCGACAATGATGGCGTAAGGCCCGTTGCCGAGGAGCTCGGCCAGCGGACCAAGCCTCCCGTCGCCGCGGCTGGTGGCGAGCAGAAAGGAGGCTTGAGCGACAGTGCCGTGCGCGTGCTCATGACCTATGCCTTCTCGATCATCCCCGACGAGGCGCCGGGCCCTGACGGGAAGCAGGCCAAGGTAGACAAATCCGATCCCAACAAGTTTGTCATTCCGACCGAGGACGCACGGCGGGTGATCCGGGTGGCGACGCGCTCGGCTTATGCTGAGGTCTGTGATCTTCCGGAGCTGGAGCGAGCCAACTATCAGACCTTGATGAAGGGCGAGGAGGCAAGGAAAGTTTGGAGCCAAGATCAGCTCCTCCTCATCAATGCGCTGCACATGTTCGCGGTGTCGTATTTCACCGGCAGCGTTAAGGTGACAACGCAGGAGGAGGCGGAAGACATACCGCCGTCCCAGCGAGTTCCCGAAGCTGGCGCAGCTGGTGCGGCCGCAAAGTCCTCGGCCGGGCAAGCGGCCAAGACGGGGACAGACGATCCGCCGACCCAAATCGTTACGCCGAAGCGACCCGATTGCCCCCCTGAGCAGAAGCAGAAGGTGACGAACGCGATCAACGCCTATGTCCAAGCGGCCAAAGCCTCGGCACCCGCATCCGCTGCGGGGGAGACCGCAAAACCCGCAGCACAGGCGGTACAACCCCCTCCTGCACCAGTCGCAAAGCCGGCGACGCAGGCCTCACAGCCTGCCCCGGCGGCTTCCGGCGCCAATTGACACTTTCCTTTATTCGCGTGTAACAGAGCGCGGGCGAAGCCCTGGAGTCTTTGGATTTCGGCTGCGCCGTGTCGACCTCGTTGGGTCATCATCTTCACCCAGGAAGGGTTTATCGCAAGGCGCGGGAATGAAGCCCGCGGCGAGCTTATTTGACTTTGGAGTTGTAAAGGCATGACCAAACGCATTCACGCCAAGCACAAGATCGACCGGAGGCTCGGCGAGAATATCTGGGGCCGTCCCAAGAGCCCTTATAACAAGCGCGAATACGGTCCGGGCGAGCACGGTCAGCGCCGCCGCGGCAAGCTCTCCGACTATGGCCAGCAGCTCCGCGCCAAGCAGAAGCTGAAGGGCTATTACGGCAACATCACCGAGAAGCAGTTCAAAGCGATCTATCGCGAGGCGGCCAGGCTCAGGGGCGACACCTCGGAGAAGCTGATCGGGCTCTTGGAGCGGCGGCTCGACGCAATCGTCTATCGCGCGAAATTCGTCCCGACCGTGTTCGCGGCCCGGCAATTCGTGAGCCACGGCCATGTGCGCGTCAACGGCAGGCGCGTAAACATCCCGAGCTATCGCTGCCGCGAGGGCGACGTGATCGAAGTAAGGGACAAGGCCAAGGACGCCGGCATGGTGCTCGAATCGTCACAGAGCCCGGAGCGCCAAGTGCCCGACTATATCGAGGTCGACCACAACAAGATGACGGCGAAGCTCGCGCGCATACCCACGCTCTCCGACGTGCCTTATCCCACCATCATGGAGCCCAACCTCGTCATCGAGTTCTACTCGCGCTAATCAGCCGAAAACGATAAGGGCGGCTCCGCCTGCGATAAGCAGGGCCGCTGCGGCTCGCGCCGCTGTCGCTCCGAACGGTGCAAGCTTCTCGAGCGCGATGAACAGCGTGAGCCCGGCAATCCACACCAGATTCATGATGCCTCCGACGAAGAGGAGCAGCATCAGGACGGCACAGCAGCCGAGGCAGTAGAGGCCGTGCTCGAGCCCCATCCGCCAGCCGCCAAGAGCCCCGCGGCGCCAATGCGCGGCGATGAAGACCGCTGGTGCGCGGCACTGTTCAAGGCACGCGGTCTTGAATGGCGTCAGCTGATAGATACCAGCGGCAATAAGGAGCGCGCCTGACAACGATAGGCTGCGTGAGTTCATCAAGACCGACAACGCTCCGGTGCGCTCGAGCATCCACTGCGCGGCAACCGCCAAAAGGCTGAAGACACTCCATAAGGCAATATAACCGCCGGCAAAGGCAGCAATTGAAGCCGATGCTTTCTGGCCGCGTCCCTGGGTTTCGGCCTGCCGCACGACGCGCGCATAGAGCAGCACCATAGGGGAGGCGCTCGGCAGCATCATCGCCACCATCATCGCCGTCCACATGAAGTAGGCGATGGCCCAATAGCCCGGCGTCCAGCCCGAGCCTACGGCAGGCGCGGCGGCGCTCGAGAGCCACAAGCCGCTCATGAAAACAGGATCCATGCCGGTCCCGGCGCCAGCCAAAACGGCATACCAGGCGAGTAAAATGAGGAGGACGAGTGCGGCGAGGACGACCGCGCTCTCACGCTCCAACATCGCCTCTATGGCTGTCTTGGGCATGAGCTCAGCGCACCATGCCGCTCTGACAAAAGTGAATGCGCGCAAACTGCCCGTAGGTATCTTCCAGCGTGAAGCTGATCGGCGCCGTGATCTTGGCCCAGCCGCGGCCGATCTCCGCCTCGGCAAACTCGAAGCCGTTCGGCTGCACAATGCGCACGCGGTGCTCCGCGCCGGTGATGGGGTTCAGGATCGGCTCGCCGTGCATCTCGACGAATCCCTCGACCTTGGCGCGCGCCCGCCGACCGTCGATGTCGAGCTCGAAATCGATGTCGGCGACGATCGGGTCGTGGAAAGTGTCACAGGTCGAGGCGAACACTTGGTAAACCGTGGCGCCAGGCTCGGTGTCCTCGCCGCGCAAGATGCGTAGCAGAGCCTCGCGCTGCTCGGGCGTGGCGCGCCGGTCGATGATATGGAGGCCTTCGCCCTTGCCCTCATGGATAGGACCCGGCCAGCGGAAGATGCCTGCGCATCTCAGCCCGTCGAGCCGCGTCGTGCCGTGAAAGCCCTGCTCAATGTCGAAGACAGCCAAACCCCGGCAGTGGCCGTGAGTTGGCAAAGCGTTGAACTGGCAAGGGCAGCCATAATCGCAATTGCAGTTGCCGAACTCGCGCCCCTTGATCTCCCACCTGATCATGGCATGCCCTCCTCCACACCGAATTCGGGTAGTGAAGTGTATAGGGCTCGCGGCAGATTTACGGCAGTTATCCGCGCGTCATTCCGAAGCGGGGAACTCGGCGGGGGAGCTTATGCTGTCAGCGTCTGCTTGTTATGGGCGACGCCTTTGGCAGTCAGGAGCTCCTGCAGCTCTCCCGCCTGAAACATCTCGCGCACGATATCGCACCCGCCGATGAACTCGCCCTTGACGTAGAGCTGCGGAATGGTGGGCCAGTTCGAGTAAGCCTTAACGCCCTCGCGTACGCTCATGTCCTCGAGCACGTTGATGTCTTTGAAGTCGACGCCAAGATGCTGGAGGATCTGTGCCACCTGCATGGAGAAGCCGCATTGCGGCATGGCTTTGGTGCCTTTCATAAACAGCACCACGTCGTTGCCGGCGACCTGTTTGACGATCCAGTCCTGAACGTCCTGTGCGCTCATCGTTCGATCCTTTCCTACGCTCATGCGTAGTTATGGTGTCGCGGTCTTAAGCGCAAGCGCGTGCAGAACGCCGCCCATGTTGCCCTTAAGCGCGTCATAGACCATCTGGTGCTGCTGAACTCGCGACTTGCCGCGGAAGGCTTCGGAGATCACGGTCGCGGCATAGTGATTACCATCGCCGGCAAGGTCCTCAATGCGGACCTCGGCATCGGGAAAGCTCTCCTTGATCATCCGCGCGATATCCTCAGCCGCCATGCCCATCGTTCACTCACCTGCCGCGAGCTAGTTATGCGCCATGAACCGCGGCATCCAGCTCTCATGCGCAGCTCTAAGCGAGGCAATCGGCAGAGGCGCTTCGCTTTGAAGCTTGATTGAGTCGCTTCCGACCTTGCCGAGTAGCCTGACAGGCACCTTTGCCATTGCAGCGGCCTTATGGATCGCGTCGGCCTTCTCCGGAGAGGCTGCGACCACGAAGCGGGCCTGGTCTTCGCCAAACCACAAGCCATGAGCGGGCAAGGGAGCCGGCAGATCGTCGAGCTCGACACCAAGGTTGCCGGCAAGCGCCATCTCGGCGATGGCGACGAGTAGCCCGCCGTCAGAGACGTCATGCACGGCCGAAACGTCACCGCTTCTGATCAGGCCTCTGACGCAATCTCCGGCGCGCTTCTCGGCGTCGAGGTCGACGGGCGGAGGCGCGCCATCGCTGCGGTTCAGCATGATTTGCATGTAAAGCGACTGGCCGAGATGGCCAGTCTCCGCGCCGAGCAGCATCAAGATATCGCCAGAGCGTTTCAAGGCGATGGTGGCCATGGCATCGATATTGGGGATGAGCCCGATGCCGCCGATCGCGGGCGTCGGCGGAATGGCCACGCCATTCGTCTCGTTATAAAGCGAGACATTCCCCGAAACGACGGGGAAGGCGAGCGCGGCGCAAGCTTCGGCCATGCCCTCAACGGCGGCTGCGAACTCGCCCATGATCTCAGGCCGCTCGGGATTGCCGAAATTCATGCAGTCGGTGATGGCGAGGGGGTCTGCGCCTACCGCAGAGAGATTACGCCAGCATTCGGCCACGGCCTGCTTGGCACCTTCATAAGGGTCTGCCGCGCAATAGCGGGGCGTCACGTCGCAGGAGATGGCAAGGCCCTTGTTCGTGCCATGGACGCGCACCACGGCCGCATCGCCACCCGGCCGCTGCATCGTGTCGGCCATGACCATGTGGTCGTACTGCTCCCAAATCCAGCGCCGCGAGGATAGGTGAGGGGAGCCCATCATGGATTCGAGCGTGTCGAGAATGCTACTCGGCGCTGGCACCTCCTGCGGCGCGATAAGCGCGGGCCCCGCCGGCTTGGTCCCGGGGCGCTCGTAGACAGGCGCCTCGTGCGCGAGCGCCGCGAGCGGAATATCGGCCTCCAGCGCGCCCCGATGGCGCACCACGAGCCGCCCAGTGTCCGTGGTGTAGCCGATCACGGCAAAGTCGAGCCCCCATTTCCGGAACACGCGCTCAGCGAGGGGCTCGGCGCCTGGCTTCAGCACCATGAGCATGCGCTCCTGGCTCTCGGACAGCATCATCTCGTAGGCCGTCATGCCTTCTTCGCGGGTCGGGACGCGGTCGAGCTCGAGCTCGATGCCGACGCCGCCTTTGTCGGCCATCTCGACCGAAGAGGAGGTGAGCCCTGCCGCGCCCATGTCCTGGATGGCGACGATCGCGTCCTCGGCCATCAATTCAAGGCAGGCTTCGAGCAGGAGCTTCTCGGTGAAGGGATCGCCGACCTGCACGGTCGGGCGCTTCTCCTGCGAGGCTTCGTCGAACTCTGCCGAAGCCATCGTGGCGCCATGAATCCCGTCGCGCCCGGTCTTTGAGCCCACATAGACGACGGAATGGCCGATGCCCTTGGCCGCGGACTTGAAGATGCGGTTTGCATCGACCAGCCCCACGGTCATAGCGTTGACGAGGATGTTGTCGTTGTAGCGGGGATCGAAATTGGTCTCGCCGCCGACCGTCGGCACGCCCATGCAGTTGCCGTAGTCGCCAATGCCGGACACCACGCCAGCAACGAGATGGCGGGTCTTGGGGTGGTTAGGGGCGCCGAACCTGAGCGCATTCATATTGGCGATGGGCCGCGCGCCCATGGTGAACACGTCGCGCATGATGCCGCCGACGCCGGTCGCCGCGCCTTGATAAGGCTCGATGTAGGAGGGGTGGTTGTGGCTTTCCATCTTGAACACGGCAGCCTGACCGTCCCCGAGGTCGACCACGCCGGCGTTCTCCCCGGGCCCCTGGATGACCTGAGGGCCTTCCGTGGGAAGCTTCTTGAGCCACACCTTGGAGGATTTGTAGGAGCAGTGCTCCGACCACATTACGGAGAAGATGCCAAGCTCGGTCAGCCGCGGCTCGCGCCCCAGCGCCGCGACAAGGCGCTGATATTCGTCGGGCGATAGCCCGTGCTCGGCAATGATATCGGGCGTGAGCCCCTCCTGCTTTCGCATCGCGAGCGCCACGAGGTTCAATGCAGCGTCTCCACGAGCGAGAGAAACATCTTGGCGCCGTCGGTGCCGCCGAGAGGGGCATCGGCGAGGCGCTCAGGGTGGGGCATCAGCCCGAGCACTGTCCCGGATGGATTGTAAATGCCGGCAATATTGTTGCGCGAGCCGTTGGGATTGGCGTCAGGCGTGATCGCGCCAGACGGATCTGAGTAGCGGAAGGCCACGAGCCCTTCGCCTTCCAGCCTTTGCAGTGTCTGGTCGTCGGCGAAATAGCTGCCGTCCTTATGCGCGATCGGGAACCGCACCACCTCGCCGCGCTGGTAGCGGTGCGTATAGATCGAGTCATTCCGCTCCACGCGGAGATGCACGTCCTTGCAGATGAACTTGAGCGTCGAATTGCGCATCAGCACACCGGGCAACAGCCCCGCCTCGGTCAACACCTGAAAGCCGTTGCAGATGCCGAGCACAGGCGTACCCGCGCGGGCGCGGGCAATGACCTCGCGCATCACCGGCGAATGCGCGGCCACGGCGCCGGAGCGGAGGTAGTCGCCATAAGAGAAGCCGCCCGGCAGCACGATCAGGTCGCTTTCTGGAAGCTCACTGTCGCCGTGCCAGACCATCGCCGGTGAAGCACCCGTCGCCGCTTCTAGCGCGACGGCAGCGTCGCGGTCGCAATTCGATCCGGGAAAAACGATGACGCTCGCTTTCATGCTTCCAATTTCCGACTCGTCATCGCCCGTGACCGGGCCATCCAGCACCACCGACTTGGATTACCAGATGCCCGTCTACGCGGACGTGACCCGTGTTCAATAACGAAAGGATACCGACCCTGGCCTAAGCCGCCTCGAGCTCATAGGCGTAGTTCTCGATGATGGTATTGGCGAGGAGCTGCTCGCACATGCGCTCGACCTCCGCGCGGGCCCGTTCCGGATCGCTTTCCGCCACCTCGACCTCGATATATTTACCCTGCCGCACATTGCCAACCGAGCCGAAGCCGAGCGCATGTAGCGCTCCGGCGATGGCCTTGCCCTGTGGGTCAAGCACGCCCTGCTTCAGCGTGATGGTGATGCGCGCCTTCATCGCCCCGAGCTCTATTTCGAGCGCACCAGCACGGGGCCCGTGCGTGTCCTGACCGCACTGTCGACATGCAGCCCAAGCCGCCGCGCCACCTCCTGGTAGGCCTCGACCAGGCCACCCATGTCGCGGCGGAAGCGGTCCTTGTCGAGCTTGTTCTGCGTCTCGATGTCCCACAGCCGCGAGCAATCGGGCGAGATCTCGTCGGCGAGCACGATGCGCATGGTCTCGTTCTCCCACAGCCTGCCGAACTCGCATTTGAAGTCGACCAGCTTGATGCCGACGCCGAGAAACAGGCCTGATAGGAAGTCGTTGATCCTGAGCGCGAGCGACATGATGTCATCGATCTCTTGCGGCGTAGCCCAGCCGAAGGCGGTGATGTGCTCCTCGGTGACCATGGGGTCTCCGAGCTTGTCGTTCTTGTAATAGAACTCGACGATCGAGCGGGGCAGGGCATTCCCTTCGTCCAGGCCGAGGCGGGTCGAAAGCGAGCCCGCGGCTACGTTACGGACCACGACCTCGAGCGGAATAATTTCAACTTCGCGGATCAACTGCTCGCGCATGTTGAGACGCTTGATGAAGTGGGTCGGCACGCCGACCTCGCCCAGCTTCTGAAAGACATATTCGGAGATGCGGTTGTTGAGGACGCCTTTGCCCTCGATCTTGTCGTGCTTCTTGTTGTTGAAGGCCGTGGCGTCGTCCTTGAAGTGCTGGACGAGCGTACCGGGTTCGGGGCCCTCGTAGAGAATCTTGGCCTTGCCTTCGTAAATGCGCCGCCGGCGGTTCATGGTTGGTTCCTCGCTCACGGATGGCTCACACTGCCGAGAAACGCCTAGCACGCGGAGAGAGGGTCACCCAGGCCGCGCGCAACTTGCAGATCGCCATCGTCGGAATCGATCAAGGGGTCGTGGCTCGACCTTAGCGTAAGGACAAGGGGCATACAACGGCCGCTAGGGCGCAGGCCATTTCTCCCGTGGATTTGTTGATTTTGAGGGGCCTGGGCGCTATGCCTCGGGATCAGAGAATTGGTTTCCCCCCATAATTTCTGCGGGTTTTCCCCTCTAATCGAAGAGGGGTCCCTTGAGGAGGGCAGATGACAACTTTCGAGGATCGCGAGAAGGGCTATGAGCGGAAATTCGCCCATGACCAGGAGCTGAAGTTCAGGGCGACGGCCCGGCGGAATAAGATGCTTGGTCTATGGGCTGCGGAACAACTCGGATTAAGCGGCGAGGAAGCCCAGGCCTATGCGAAAGAGGTGATCAAGGCGGACCTCGAGATTCCCGGCGATGACGACGTTTTCCGCAAGATCAGGCGGGATTTCGATGCCAAGGGCGTCCAGAAATCCGACCATCAGATTCGTAGCAAAATAGTTGACCTGATGGGCGTCGCGATCAGTCAGATCGAAGCCGAAGCTAAGAGCTGAGCGATCTCACATGCGCGAGGATCGCTTCCGCAAAGCGGCCAAGGAGCGCCGCACCCTGTTCAACGCCTGGCTCACCCTGAATAATCCCTTCGTTATCGAACTGATCGGGGAGGCGGGCTTCGACTGCATCACCATCGATCAGCAGCACGGGCTTGGCGGCAACGAGGCTCTGCTCTCCTGCCTTATCGCGGCACGCGCGGCTGGCCTGCCGGCCATCGTGCGCGTCGCGGAGAACGACTTTGGCTTGATCGGACGCGCTCTCGACGCCGGCGCGCAAGCAATCATGTGCCCGATGATCGAGACGGTCGAAGACGCCGAAACCTTCGTAAAAGCTGTGAAATATCCCCCGCGGGGTTTGCGCAGCTGGGGTCCTTACCGCGCGCGGCTCGACCATGAGGGCGACTACTTCACCACCGCCAACAGTTGGACCATCGCCTGCCCGCAGATCGAGACCCGGGGCGCGCTAGACCAGCTTGAAGAAATCCTCGCGCTCGATGGCGTCGACATGGTCTGCTTCGGGCCGAACGACCTTTCGGTGGCGCTTACCGGACGCCTCGATATCCATGCTCCCGAAGTGAAGGACGCGATGAAGCTCGTCTTGAGCAAATGCCGCGAAATGTCGGTGATGGGGCTGATTTTTGCCAATGATAGCGAATACGCGAAGCCTCTGGTGGCGGCTGGCTGGGACGTCGTGGCGCCTGGCACCGACGCCGGTTGGTTCGGCAAGGCCGCTGCGGCAACGCGGCGCGAGTTTGGCGTGGGATCGTAGAACGAGTCCAATCGACGCCTGCCGCTCTCTGTGCCAGAATGGTCCTCAAGGGGACTAACAGGGGGCGGGCATGCGATCATCAATCAGCATTGCACTCGCGTTTGTGGCGCTCGTGCTTAGCGCGGGTGGCGCACTGGCGCGCATCGGTACGACCACCACCGATCTCGGGTTGCGCGCAGGTCCAAGCTCGAACACCGAGCTGCTTCTCACCATTCCTGGGGGAGCCAAGGTGAATGTCGGCTCCTGCTCGGGCAGCTGGTGCAGAGTTAGTTTTAGCGGCTATTCCGGCTATGCCGTCAGAAGCGGGCTCGTGATCAGCACGGCGTCTGGCCCGCGCGTTGCGGTCCGCGCGCTCTACCCGCCGCCCGGCGAGATCGTCCCAATCTATCCGCCTTATCCCTATCGCTCAGGCTACTATCCTAAGGCGGACTGGTACTTCGATATTCCGCCCTACACAGCGATCGAGCCGTCGTTCTATCGACGGCGCTATTTCATGATGGCGCAGGAGCGCAATCGGTATCGCTTTGTGCCCCACATCTTCCACGGCTATGGCTATGGCGAGGGAGGACCCATCACGGTTATCGATATGCAGAAGGTAAGCGCCAGCCTGAAGAGCGACGAGGCCACGACCACTAGGCCGACTGCCCCTTACACACCTCCCGCCGTCACGATTCCCCCGCTCACGACTCCTCCAGCGGTCACCACTCCCCCCGCCACCATGACGCCGAGCCCCAGCG
>JBKOWI010000075.1:0-8200 GCA_046724315.1 Pseudomonadota bacterium
ATGCTTGCCTGCAAGCCGCGGAAAACACGAAGGAAATGCACCGCGCCGAAGCCGTAAATGGCAATATTGTCAAAAACTTAATTGCTGGCGGAGAGGGTGGGATTCGAACCCACGGTACGGTTACCCGTACAACGGTTTTCGAGACCGTCCCATTCGACCTCTCTGGCACCTCTCCGTGCGCTCATGTAGCTTGCCACTTCCTTGGCGGCAACCTTTGCCGGTTTACAAATCCGCCCACTAAGTATCTCGCCCGCGCGCCGTCATTGTCGGACGGAATATTCGGTGAGTGCCAGGTACAGGGCGGTGAGGAAGCCGGCCGTGGTTGGCAGGACGATCAGCGAACCTGCCTCCTCGATCGCCTCGGGGATCATGGCGTGGGTCACCAGAGCGAGCACGGCGCCGCCGGCTACGGCTTCGGAAAATATGGTGAGGAGCGGGAACGAGCCGCCGATGAACTCGTTGCCGACGGCCGCTGCCAAGCGTGCCTGCCACCAGAACCGTCGACCAAAGGCCGAAGATCGCCGCGGGGCGAAAGCCAGCCCGACGTAGTGTGGCGGCGCTCGCCGCCGCCTCTGGGATGCCGCCGATAAACATGCCCAACATCAGGGTTAGCGAGAGGGTGCCAAAGCCGTGAAAGGTCGAACCGATGACCAAACAGCCAGGGATAGTGTCGAGGACATTACCGAGAATGATGGGAATTCCGGAGCCGTGCCCACCCTCGGTCAGAAGCCTATTGGCCTCCCGTTGCGTAACGCGTTCCAGGCTGCTGCTAGCGATCGCCGCCCAGCTTGCCGCGCCAGGCGTGCCCGCGCTCAAATTGTTGAGTGCCCAATCGTGGCTCAGCTGCTCCACCGCGCGAGCTAGGACCTGATCCTCAGCGACCAGCCGCTCGAAGTCCTTCCGGTCAATCTCGAGCAGCTCGACGTCGCCCGCAGACCGTGCCGTGCGTGGACTGTCGCTGAGGAGCGCCATCTCGCCGAAGGCCTCGCCCTCTCGTAAGCTGGCAATGGGTTGGTCAGGAGGAACCCCGTTGGAACCGTTAGCCTCCAGGATTTCGATCTCGCCTCTTGCGACGATATAGAGGATGTCGCCGGGGTCACCGGCGTTGAAGAGAACCTGGCCGGCTGCCAGCGGCCGGGTGCGCACACTTGGTAGAATAATTTCGATTTCTTGGGGCGGAAGATGGCGCAGCAAGTCGCAGCGCGAGAGCAGCTCAATCAACTCCTTGGCGTCATGCTCGCGACGCTTCTGGATGAATTCGCGAAAGCGCGTTGGGTAGCGGACGGCAGCACCATTTTGCTCGAGATAGCGAGAGAACACGCTATAGATGATCGCGCCGATGGCGAAGCCGCTGCCGACGAGCAACCAAGCGGTGCCGACGCTAAAGCCGAGATGGTGAAGCTGGACCGCCCTATTGAAGGCGAGTTCGATCGCGAGAGCGCTTATCAGTCCGCCCGAAGCAAAGGCGAGAATGCAGCCGAGCAGTCGTTTGGATATCGGGACATAAAGACCCACCGCAACCTCGATCATGGCTGAGGAGGTGGTTGCCAGCCCAAGCAGCGAAGCGAGAAGAATCTCTTTCATTAATAAATGAATATTCTTTCTCGTCGTCGTTGCATGCGTCTGTCGACCGACGCAAAATCCGGCTCCGCCAACCGACGGGCGGCAGCCCGGCAATTGACTTATAAGACTCGGCATCTATATTGCGCCGCTTGATCAACGGCTAGCGCGGTGCGGCGGCCATCCTCCGGACCAGCCAGCGCATTTCAAGCCACAGACACGGATTTTGGACCATGTTCGCGGTCATTCGCACGGGCGGCAAGCAATATCGCGTGGCGCCGAACGACGTTATCGAGATCGAGAAGGTCGCGGGAAAACCCGGCGATATCATCGAGTTGTCGGAGGTTATCCTGCTTGGCGGCGATGGCGGTCCGAAGACCGGCAGCCCGACCATCGCCGGCGCGCTCGTTGCCGCCGAGGTGATCGAGCACAAGCTCAGCGATAAGATCGTGGTCTTCAAGAAGAAACGGCGCGCCAATTATCGGCGCAAGAAGGGCCATCGCCAGGCGCTGACGGCGCTCCGCATCACCGAGATCCTGACCGACGGCAAGAAACCATCCAAGGCTGCGCCGAAGCCCGAGCCGAAAAAGGCGGAGAAGAAGCCGGAGGCAGCCAAGGGCGAAGCCGAGACCGAGAAGAAACCGGCGGCCAAGAAGGCTGAAGCCAAACCCGCCAACAAGAAGCCAGCAACCAAGCAAGCGGCCAAGGCGCCTGCCAAGAAGTCGGCAGCCAAGCCGAAGAAGAAGTAAAGGACCACTCCCATGGCACACAAGAAAGCAGGCGGCTCGTCGCGTAATGGTCGCGACTCGATCGGGCGGAGGCTCGGGGTCAAGAAGTCGGGCGGCCAGCGTGTCCTCGCCGGCAATATCATCGTTCGCCAGCGCGGCACGAAATGGCATCCGGGCGAGGGCGTGGGCATCGGCAAGGACCACACACTGTTCGCGCTTCGCGAGGGCGAAGTCACCTACGCGACCAAGCAGAAGGGTCGCGTGTATGTGTCGGTGAAGCCACAATAGGCGCTCTGCCTTCAATTTGCCTTGGTCCGGTCTCGCCCGCGAGCGTGCTCGCGTGTAGCCTCACGTCGTGACCATCAGGACCGCAAGACTCCTGTTGCGCGCACCCGACCCGTCAGATGCGCGCCAAATCAGTCTGCTCGCCGGCGACTATGAAGTGGCGAGCATGACCGGCACCATTCCGCATCCCTATACCGAGCGCATGGCCGCCGATTGGCTCGCAAGCGTGCTCGATGGGGAGGAAGGCGTGGTGTTCGCGATCGAGCGGTTGGGCACTCTAATCGGCTGCACCGGCTATCGCGCTTTCAGCCGGGATCACGCCGAGCTCGGCTATTGGATCGGCAAGCCCTATTGGGGCATGGGTTATGCCACCGAGGCCGTGCGCGCATTGGTGCAATACGCCTTCGCCACTGATGATTTTGCCTATCTCACCGTCGGACATTTCAGCAACAACCCGGCTTCCGCCCGCGTGATTGCTAAGACCGGCTTCGAGCGGGACGGCAAAGAAGTGAGAGAGTGCGCGGCGCGCGGGGAAAAGGCCTATTGCCTGACCTACCGGCTCGACCGCGAGAAAGCGCTGGCGGAGCTCGCCAAGGCCCAGGCCTAACGGCTCGCGTCCCCTCACGATATTCGCAGTCCTCGTAGTGTATTTGGCAAGGCGCAAGTGCTAATGCCTGCCCGATGCAGTTCCTCGACGAGGCCAAGGTCTATGTCCGCTCAGGCGACGGCGGCAACGGATGCGTGAGCTTCCGGCGGGAGAAGTTCGTCGAGTTTGGCGGCCCCGATGGCGGAGCCGGGGGCAGGGGTGGCGACGTGATTGTCGAGTGCGTAGCGAACCTGAACACGCTGCTCGACTACCGCTACAAGCAGCATTTCAAGGCCAAAAAGGGTGGCCACGGCATGGGCCAGAACCGCTCAGGCGCCAAGGGCGCCGACGTTGTGCTGAAGGTGCCGCCAGGCACGCAGATCCTCGACGAGGACGCCGAGACTCTGATTGCAGACCTGGTCAATCCAGGCGATCGCATCGTGCTGCTGCACGGGGGCAATGGCGGCTTCGGCAATGCCCATTTCAAGTCCTCGACCAATCAGGCGCCGCGACACGCCAAGCCCGGGCAGCCCGGCGAGGAGCTCAATATCTGGCTTAGGCTGAAGCTCATTGCCGACGCCGGCATCATCGGGCTTCCTAACGCCGGCAAGTCCACCTTCCTCGCTGCCGTGAGCGCGGCCAAGCCCAAGATCGCCGACTATCCCTTCACCACGCTGCACCCGAACCTCGGCGTGGTGCGCATCGACGGCTTCGATTTCGTGCTCGCCGATATCCCTGGACTGATCGAGGGCGCACATGAGGGCGCTGGCATCGGCGACCGCTTCCTCGGCCATGTCGAGCGCACTGCCGTGCTGCTCCATCTCGTCGATGCCACGCTCGACGACGTGGCTGACGCCTACGCGATCATCCGCGGCGAGGTGGAGGCCTATGGTGCGGGGCTCGAGGACAAGCCGGAGGTTGTCGCGCTGTCGAAGGCCGACGCCGTCCCCAAGGACGAGCTCAAGAAAAAGGCGCGAGCTTTGAAAAAGGTGGCTGGCGCCGAGCCGCTGATTGTCTCTGCCGCGACCGGCGAGGGCGTGCCGCAAGTGCTGCGCACACTGGCAGCAGAGATCAAGCCCATTCGCGCAGCAAAGAAGCAAGAGGCGCTTGCTGATGAGCCATCGCAAAGGTGGCGGCCATGAGACAGGAATGGACCGAGGGGAAGCGCATCGTCGTCAAAATCGGCTCGTCACTCCTGGTCGATGCAGCGACGGGCATGCTGAGAGGCGCTTGGCTCGCCTCCCTTGCCAACGATATCGCCGCGCTGCGCAAGACTGGCAAGGAGGTGATTGTGGTCTCCTCGGGAGCGATTGCGCTTGGCCGCAACGCGCTTAAGCTGCCCAAAGGGTCGCTCAAGCTCGAGGATAGCCAGGCTGCGGCAGCAGTCGGCCAGATCGACCTCGCTCATGCTTATGAGGATGCCTTCCGCGCCCGCGGCCTCGTGGCGGCGCAAATCCTTCTCACCCTCGGCGACACCGAGGAGCGCAGGCGCTACCTCAATGCAAGGAACACCATGACCACGCTGCTCAAGCTCGGCGCGGTACCGGTAGTCAACGAGAATGATACCGTCGCTACGACTGAGATCCGCTATGGCGACAACGACAGGCTCGCCGCGCGCGTCGCCTCGATGATGAGCGCCGATTGCCTCGTGCTGCTTTCTGATGTCGATGGTTTCTACACCGCTCCGCCCGACGCAAATCCCGATGCGTGCAAGCTGGAAGAGGTGCAAGAGATCACGCCTGAGATCGAAGCCATGGCCGGCGACGTGGGCTCCGAGCTGTCCAAGGGCGGCATGGTGACCAAGATCGAGGCGGCCAAAATCGCAGTCCATGGCGGCACGCATATGGTCATCGCCAACGGCAAAGTACTGAACCCGCTGCAAGCGCTAGCCAAAAAAGGGACCGGCACCTGGTTCCTGGCACGCTCAGACCCTGTGACGGCGCGCAAGCGCTGGATCGCAGGCACGCTGGAGCCCAAGGGCGCCTTCATCGTGGATAAGGGCGCGGCGGCGGCACTCGCCTCTGGCAAGAGCCTGCTTCCGGCTGGCGTCACGCGCGTCGAGGGGAGCTTCGAGCGCGGCGATGCGATAGTGATCAGAAACGGGGAGGGCGCCGAGCTCGGCCGCGGGCTCACCGCTTACGACCATGATGAGGCGAAGGCCATCATCGGCCGCAAGAGCAGTGAAATCGCGGATATTCTCGGCTATTTTGGCCGTCCCGAGCTGATCCATCGGGACGACATGGTCCTTCAACGGAAGACGTGAAGTGAGCGCGATCGCCGACAGACCGGAAGCGAGCATTGAGCCGATGATGCTCTATATGGGCCACCTCGCCCGCGAGGCCGCGCGCGAGCTTGCGCTCGCCACGACGGCGCAGAAGAACGAAGCGCTGGAAAGGATGGCCGCGCGAATCGAGGCCGGCAGCGAGCAGATCATCGAAGCGAACCGCCAGGACCTCGAGGCTGCGCGGAGCAAAGGCCGCGATCTCGCCTTCCTCGACCGGCTGATGCTCGACGGACTCCGCATCGCAGCCTTGGCCCGCGGCCTGCGCGAGGTCGCGGCGATTCCCGATCCCGTGGGGCAGACGATGGCGAAATGGACGCGGCCGAACGGTCTCGAAATCTCGCGCGTGCGCGTGCCACTCGGGGTCATCGGCATCATCTACGAGTCGCGCCCCAACGTGACGGCAGACGCAGCCGCGCTCTGCCTCAAGTCCGGCAACGCCGTGATCCTGAGGAGCGGCTCAGAGAGCTTCCTCACCTCGCTTGTTATCGCCAATCTCCTGAATGAGGCCGTGACCGCGGCTGGACTTCCAGCGGCTTCTATCCAGCTCGTGCCGACCACCGATCGCGCTGCGGTCGGCTATATGCTGGGAGGGCTCGGCGGCGCCATCGATGTGATCGTGCCACGCGGCGGCAAGGACCTTGTTGCCCGCGTGCAGGTCGAGGCGCGGGTGCCAGTTTTCGCGCATCTTGAAGGCGTGTGCCACGTCTACGTGCAGGATTCTGCCAATCTCGACATGGCGAAGCGCATCGTCCTCAACGCCAAGATGCGGCGCACCGGCGTGTGCGGCGCCGCGGAGACGCTGCTCGTGGACCGGCGAGCCGCGCCCACACACCTTGGCCCTCTTGTCGAGATGCTGATCGAGGCGGGCTGCGAGGTGAGGGGCGACCCGGAGACCCAACGCGCCGACACGCGCGTCAGACCTGCGAGCGAGGACGATTGGCCGAAGGAATTTCTCGACGCCATTATTGCGGTGAAAGTGGTCGATGGCCTCGATGAGGCGATCGATCACATCGCTCGCTATGGTTCGCAGCACACAGAGGCCATCATCACTGAGGATCGCGTCGAGGCAGAGAAATTCCTTGCCCGCGTCGACAGCGCAATTGTGCTGCACAACGCTTCGACCCAGTTCGCGGATGGCGGCGAGTTCGGCATGGGCGCAGAGATCGGCATCGCCACCGGCCGGTTTCATGCGCGCGGTCCAGTCGGGGTGGAGCAGCTCACGACCTTCAAATATGTCGTGCGCGGCTCGGGCCAGACGCGCCCTTGAGCGTTGTCGTATTTGCAGATTGATTGCGGGGGTCCAACTTGCCTAAGCAAAAACCGACGAAATCGAAGAAGCGGGAAAAACCAGCGAAACCGAGCAAGGCGAAGCCTGCAAAGCTCGCGAAGCGGCTGAAGCGCGCCGAGAAAAAGCAGGCAAAGCAAGTAAGGCGAATCGAAAAAAAGCAAGCCAAGAAGGCAAAGAAAGCGGGCGTTGCGCTGAATGGCTCCTCAAAGCGGGGCAACAAGTCGAAGGCGGATAGGGCTCGCCCATGGCTGCGGCAGATCACGCAGCTTCCCATGGCGGCGCCGAACATGCGCGTTGGTCTCCTGGGAGGGTCGTTCAACCCGCCGCATCAAGCTCACCTCGACATCAGCCTCGCGGCGCTGAAGCGGCTCGATCTCGACCGGGTGTGGTGGCTCGTCACCCCAGGCAATCCGCTGAAGAACGGCTCCAAGCTGCCGGGCCTCGCCGAACGCGTGCGAAGCGCCAGGAATTTTGCTGGTAAGCATCCCGGCGTTGAGGTCACCGGCTTCGCTGGGCAGAAAGGCTCTCTCTATACGATCGATGTGCTCACCGAGCTAAAGCGCCGTTTCCCGACGGTGAAATTTGTCTGGCTGATGGGAGCTGACAATCTCGCCGACTTTCACCGCTGGCGCGCCTGGGACCGAATCTTCAGGCTGACGCCGATTGCCGTGCTCGACCGACCGACCTTCCGGCTCAAGGCGCGCGCGAGCAGAGCCGCACACCGATTCTCCGAATCTCACGTGGACGAATCAGACGCATCGGGCCTAGCGCAGCTTACGCCGCCAGCTTGGACCATCATCAGCCACAAGCTCTCGCCCCTCTCTTCCACTGCACTCCGAGCCGCCAAGCCCAAGAGCCAAAAGGGGAAAGGTGAGAATGAGAAGAACAGCAAAAAGTGCAAAAAACACTAGCTATTGAAACCTCGTCGACGCCCATACTATGTTTATGGCGCGAAGCGGCAACCAAGACGCCAAGAGTGCGTTTAGGCGAGGCTGGATCCTCGAAACCGCTTCCGCTAGGAGCAATGGCAGAAGGACAACCACCTAAACATGCGCTCAGCTAGAGAGGGTGCCCGACGCGGTACACCTCCCTCCGGACTTGCGTCATTTCGCGCCGGTCCGACTGATCTCCTCGATGTCGTGCTCGACACGCTCGACGCCGCAAAGGCTGAAGATGTCGTTACCATCGACTTGAGGGGAAAGACCTCGATCGGCGACCATATGGTGCTCGCATCGGGGCGCTCGCAGCGGCACGTAGGGGCCGTCGCAGATCAGCTCATCAAAAAGCTCAAAGATGAAGGCTATGGCAAGGCCCGCGTGGAAGGCCAACCCCATTGCGATTGGGTGCTGATCGACACCGGCGACGTCATCGTCCACATCTTTCGGCCCGAGGTTCGCGAGTTCTATAACCTCGAGAAGATGTGGTCTGCCGACCGGCCCATGGAGCGGCTTGTGATCTGATTAGCCGGC
>JBKOWI010000033.1:0-10378 GCA_046724315.1 Pseudomonadota bacterium
AGTGGCCGTGGGGCAAGGCGGTATGCCAGTCGAAGCTCGAGCTTCCGCGCGCACCACTGGCCAATGCCATGAGCGAGCCGGAATACGAAATCGTCATGCCGCAGCAGAAGGTACGCTGCACGCTTGCCGAGAAGGAGAAAGGCGAGCCTTACGTGGTCGAGGTCACCATGTCGCCCAAGGTGAAGTTCAAGGACAGCAAGGCGACCGAGGCCACGGTCAATTGGGGACCGGCATCTGCGCCGCTTCTCATCTATCCGCTGATCTATGCCGGCGCGGGGCTGGACAACTCGACCAATGTGCTCGGGCCGGAGGTGGTGCGGCTGGTCAACGGCTTCATCACCAAGAAATGTGCCGAGCTCAAGGCTGAGCTCTCGACCGGCAAAGCCAATTAGCGGCTTGTTCTAATCCGCTGAATCAAGCTTCATGAGCGAGGGCTATAGTTTCCGCGGGGGCGTGGAGCATGAAGCAGCGTGATGGACGACATCAGCGCACCACAGGGTCAATCGCGCTCCTCGGCGACGGCGCCTAGCAGCCGGCGCACGTCCCAGCTGCTCCGCGACTTCCTTTCGAGCCATACCGAGCCCCGCATAAGCCTGGGCGCGCTGCGCGACGCGCTGGACGACCGCGGCTTCGGCGTGCTGCTTTTCATCTTCGCTCTGCCCAACCTCGTGCCGGTCAACATCCCGCTCCTGTCGGCGGTGCTCGGCCTCCCGCTCGTCCTACTCGCGGCGCAACTCTCCTACGGACGGCACAAGCCCTGGTTTCCGGACTGGCTAACTTCTCAATCCTTCCCGCGCGAAGGCTTCGTTGCGGTGGTAAATCGCGCGCTGCCCTTTCTCGAGCATGTGGAGCGTCTGTTGCGGCCGCGGCTCACCGTGCTTCTGTCCTGGACGGGTGAGAGACTGGTCGGCGTCGCCATCCTCATCCTGGCGATAATCCTGACTTTGCCGATCCCCTTCGCCAATTGGCTGCCCGCCTGCGGCATCGCCGTTTTCGGGCTGGCGATCGTAGAAAAGGACGGCCTTGCGGTTCTGGCCGGGGTCGCCCTCGGGATCGCCAGCGTGATCGTGGCGGCGACCGTGGTCATCGGCCTCATCAAAGCGTTCCTGTTTTTCTTGGCAAAGATGGCAGACTGATTACACGACGCCGGCGCGCTTCAGCTCTGGGCTAAGCTGCCCGGTAACAAACAGCCTGAACATGCGGATGTCGCATTGGAACGACCAGGTCGGATGCGACACCATCGCCGGCCGGTTCCGTTCGATCAAAAAATGCCCAGCCCATGCCAGCAGATAGCCCACACCCGTGCCAAGCAGCGCGATCAGAGGGTTGATGGTGACAAGTCCCGCAATGAGCGACAGCGCGCCGACGCCTGTGCCGAGCACGTGCAAAAGCCGAGTGCCGCCTTCAGCATGGTGGCGGAGATAATGCCGCCAGAACTCGTCGAACGATTCCTCGGTCATCGGCATCGCGGCTATTCCACTCCTGCCTTGTCGAGCTCGATCTTAAGCCTGCCGCCGAGCCAAAGGAAATACATCAGGAACCCGCAAAGCAGCGCCAACAGCGGGTGGGTGAACACCGCAGGATGAGTATGCTCGACCAAACGATGCGTCGCGCCGGCGATGATGGCGGCAACGATGATGCATACGATCAGGATGAGCCCGTGGTCGCCGAACAGAAGGCTCGCCGCGAGACCAATAAACACGAAGGAAATGGCGATGAAATGCAGACGACGAGTGACTGGTTTGCTATGAACACGCAGATAAAAGAGCCAGAACTGCTCGAAGTCTGCGTCCTTCGCTGGCGCTGCGGAGCCAACCCGGTCACCTTCCTTTAAGGCTGCTCGCTTCATGCCGGCCTCCGGCTAGAATAGGCGCGCATTGCCGGGCAACGGTGCAAGGCCGAAGCCCGACATGCGCATGCTAAAACAGAGGAACAACCATGGATTCTGCTGGTCCCTATCTCAAGCTTGTGGGCCGCGTGCTTCTTTCCATCATGTTCATCCAGTCCGGCGTCGGAAAGATCTTCGGCTATGCCGGCACGGAAGAGCATATGAACGCGGCGGGCGTGCCAGGGACCCTCCTTCCTCGTGTCATCGTCACTGAGGTGGGCGGCGGTCTTCACGTGCTGCTTGGGCTTTTTACTCGCTATGCGGCGATCGCTCTCGCCGGTTTCTGCGTGCTCGCCGCCTGGTTCTTCCACTATCAGCCGGGCGACATGGGCCAGATGATCAACTTCATGAAAAACATCACTATCGCAGGTGGGTTCCTCGTGCTGGCGGGCGCCGGCCCGGGCGCTTTCGCTCTCGATAATCTGCGCCGCTAACGGGGGAACGTTAACCCTCGGCGCTTTCGCCCAAATTGACGATGGCGTTCTGTGCCAGCGGATCGGCGACGGCGATCTCCGTCACCAACGGACGGCCCGCATAATAGTTGCGCAACAGCATGAACAGTGCCGCCGCGCCGACTAGCGGCAGGAGGAGGGACACGGAAATCGGAACGCCGAGCGCTGAGAGAAGCGCAGCGAGCAAACAGCCACTTGCCGCCCCGACATCCCAGGCGCCTTCCGTCGCGACGTGGAACCTAAGGGTGCAGGGCGAACGCTTGGCTTGATTGTACACGGCGGTCATTATCGTCGGGATGTAGAGGCAGACCACGAGCGCGCCGAGCGCGTTGGCGACGACGGCGAGAAGCGCGTGGCCCGGTGCCAGCGCGCGCAGTACCGTGGTGAAGGCGAGCACGCCAATCGCGTAAGTGACCGCTCTCTGTCCATGCCCGGCATCGATCAGACGGCCAAGCAACAGGCCTGAAACCGCGCCGACCAGCGCCGCGAGCGCAAGCGCGCCGCCGAACGCCACGAAGCTTTCGCCGAGCGACAAGAACAGGGCGATCTGCCAGACGAAGAAATAGCCAGCCGCGATCCAGCCGTCGGCCAGGAACAGCTTCATGCCGGGAATGGCGGCGCGGAAAGCACCGGGACAATGTCGCGCGACGGGGACGTCGGGCGTCAACAGCAAAGGCAAAGCGGCGAGCAGCAGCACCACGGCGGTTACACCGAAGGCCATGCGGGGACCAAAGGCCACCAGCGCCCAACCCGTCACGAGCGGGCTCACGATCCCGACCAGCGCCGCGAGCGCTTCGCGCGCGCCAAGCTCGGAGCCGCGATGTTCGTGATTGCCGAGCGCGGCGTAATAGGCGTGGTAGCTCGACCAGTAAAGCGTATCGCCAAGCGAAGCGACCACGCAGAGTGTGAGCAGCGCTGGTCCGAGCCCATGCACCTCGGCAAGCAGCGGGTATTGCAGGGCGGTAAGACAGGTGCCGGCGATAACGAGGGCCCGCAGGCCGAATTTGGCCGCAAGCGGCACGAGTACCGGCCTGATGATGAAGCGGCCGGCCAGGATCAGGGCAAGCGAGGCAAGCACCAGCGGGATCGAAAGGCCTGACTTAAGCAGATACACGGCAAAGAATGCGCCGCCGCCGGAAAGCGCGATGGCGTGGATGCCATAGTGCAGGTTCAGCAGATTGACCGTCCGGTCGCGAAAAAATGCCATGAGTCCCTAAGATGCGCGTTAGATCGAGCGGTTTCCTAGCGGCAGGGCAGCGCGCAGACAACGCGCGAAGTGACATCCGCCAGGATGGCTTTACTTCGCGCCCCGCTTGCCCTTAAAGACGGCACCAAGCAGCAAGGAGCAAGTCATGGGTTACAAAGTCGCCGTGGTCGGCGCGACCGGCAATGTCGGGCGCGAGATGCTCAACATCCTGGCCGAGCGCGAATTCCCCGCCGATGAAGTGTTCGCCATCGCCTCGCGTCGCTCGATGGGCGTCGAGGTCTCCTATGGCGATCACCGGCTGAAATGCCGCGATCTCGAGCAATTCGACTTCAGGGGCGTCGATTTCGCGCTGATGTCGGCGGGCTCTGCTGTGTCCAAGGACTGGTCGCCGCAGATCGGCGCGCAAGGTTGCGTCGTCATCGACAACTCATCCTGCTGGCGCTACGACCCCGACGTTCCGCTAGTGGTGCCCGAAGTCAATGCTGACGCTGTCGAAGGTTTCACCAAGAAGAACATCGTCGCCAATCCCAATTGCTCGACCGCCCAGCTCGTCGTGGTGCTGAAGCCTCTGCACGACCGCGCCAAGATCAAGCGCGTGGTGGTCGCGACCTATCAGTCCGTCTCCGGCGCCGGTAAGGAGGCCATGGACGAGCTGTGGGACCAAACCAAGGGCATTTTCGTCACCGAGCCGCCTGAGCCCAAAAAATTCACCAAGCAGATCGCCTTCAACGTCATTCCTCACATCGACGTCTTCCTCGACGACGGCTCGACCAAGGAGGAATGGAAGATGTCGGCCGAGACCAAGAAGATTCTCGATCCCAAGATCAAGCTGACTGCAACTTGCGTCCGCGTGCCGGTGTTCGTCGGCCACTCCGAGGCGGTCAATGTCGAATTCGAGGAGCCGATCACGGCGGAAGAAGCGCGCAAAATTCTGCGCGAGGCGCCGGGCGTGCTGGTAGTCGACAAGCAGGAGCCTGGCGGCTACGTGACGCCGATCGAATGCGTCGGCGACTACGCGACATTCGTCTCGCGCATCAGGGAGGACCAGACGCTCGATAACGGGCTCTCGTTCTGGGTTGTGTCCGACAATCTGCGCAAAGGTGCGGCGCTCAACACGGTGCAGATCGCCGAGACGATCATCAACCGCAATCTGTTGGAAAAGGCTGCCTAGTTCTGTCGCGTGCGCCTCTAGGCCCCGTTCAAGGCCGCGAAGTTGTCGCTTGCCTCGTCGAGCTCAATCAGCTCGCCGCTGGCAATGTCGAAATGCAGGCCGTGCAACGCGAGCAGGCCTTCATTCATTCGCTTCTTGATGAATGGGAAGGTGCGGAGATTGGCAAGCGAAGAGCGGATCGCAGCAAGCTCGAACGCCACCTCTTCGCCGTGGGCGAACACGTCGGTCTCCAAGACCTTGAGATTGTCGAGCAGCGTCAGCCAGCGCCCGATGAAGCCTCGCTCCGGCACGTGTTCCCTGACCTTGTGGCGGTACGCTGCGACGCCGCCGCAATGTGAATGCCCGAGCACAATGATGTGCGGAACTTTCAGCGCGAGTGCGGCGAATTCGATCGCGGCGCTTGTTCCGTGGTATTTGCCCTCAGGCTCGTAGGGCGGCACGAGGTTGGCCACGTTGCGCAAGATGAATAAGGCGCCGGGCTCGGCGTCGAAGATGGCCGAGACATCGACACGGGCATCTGAACAGGCGATGACCATTGCGGTCGGTGTCTGGCCAAGCTCGGCGAGCTGGATGTAGCGGCCGCGGTCCTTGGCGTGAACCTCGCGGCGGAAGCGGAAATGCCCGTCCACCAGGGTTTTCGGTAAACGCAAATGTGACCTCCCCTGCGGTGGATTGACTGACACCGCGTTGCTCCGTCGCTGGCACGATTCCCGCCCTTTGCGCGTTTGTCTAGTGCACGCGCGCACGCGATTGGCAGAACCGATCGCCCGTTCGTGAGTGCCTACTTGATCTTGACCGTTGGGTGGAGCGAGGCTTTTGCGCTGGCCGCCCCCAAGAAGCGCGATTTCCCTACCGCGGCGGCTGGCAGAGGAAACCGAAGGATGAGGCGGAACGCATCAGCGGCAAGCCTCGATCCATCAACACCGACATGGCGACCTGTCGTTGCCCTCGAACGCGTCCGCGGGAGCGAAGCAATGGCTTGCGCCGTATCGGCCCAAATGAGGAGTGGCAGTAATGGCAAAGGTCCTCTGTGTTCTCTATGACGACCCGGTCGACGGCTACCCGCCCGAATATGCCCGGGATTCGATTCCCAAGATCGACCACTATCCCGACGGCATGACCACGCCGACCCCGAGCAAGATCGACTTCAAGCCGGGCGAGCTTCTGGGCAGCGTGTCCGGTGAGCTCGGGCTTCGCAAGTTCCTCGAGGACGCCGGTCATACACTGGTCGTGACCTCCGACAAGGACGGTTCGAATTCGACCTTCGAGAAGGAGCTGCCTGACGCCGAGGTCGTGATCTCACAGCCGTTCTGGCCCGCCTACATGACCAAGGGACGCTTCGACAAGGCGAAGAAACTCAAGCTCGTCATCACAGCCGGCATCGGCTCGGACCACACTGACCTCCAGGCCGCCATGGACAAGGGCGTCACCGTCGCCGAGGTGACGTACTGCAACTCGATCAGCGTGTCTGAGCACATCGTGATGATGATCCTGGCGCTGGTCAGGAACTACATCCCGTCCTATGGCTGGGTGATCAGAGGCGGCTGGAATATCGCCGACTGCGTCGAGCGCTCCTACGACCTCGAAGGCATGAATGTCGGCACGGTCGCCGCCGGCCGCATCGGCCTTGCGGCGCTCCGCCGGCTAAAGCCTTTCGATGTGAAGCTCCACTATACCGACAAACACCGCCTGCCTGAGAAGGTCGAGAAGGAGCTTGGTCTCACCTTCCATCCCAACGTCGAGTCGCTGGTCGAGGTGTGCGATGTGGTGACCATCAACGCGCCGCTGCACCCCGAGACCGAGGGCATGTTCAACGACAAGCTGATCGGCATGATGAAGCGCGGCAGCTACATCGTGAACACGGCGCGCGGCAAGATCTGCGACCGCGACGCGATTGTCCGGGCGCTGGAGAGCGGTCAGCTCGCAGGCTACGCGGGTGACGTCTGGTTCCCCCAGCCCGCGCCCAAGGAGCACCCGTGGCGCACCATGCCGCATCACGGCATGACACCGCATATCTCGGGAAGTTCGCTCTCCGCGCAGGCACGCTACGCCGCCGGCACGCGCGAAATTCTCGAGAGCTACTTCGCCAAGAAGCCGATCCGCACCGAGTACCTGATCGTGGACAAAGGCAAGCTCGCCGGCGCCGGCGCGCATTCTTATACGGCTGGTGACGCAACAAAGGGCTCGGAAGAGGCGGCGAAGTATAAGAAGTCAGCAGCCTGACGGCTGCCGCCCGTCCGGGTGCGGTCTGGCCCGCGCTGCATCGGCATTGCGGGAACCTCTGCGCGTGTCATGCCATCTAATGGCTCGTTGTCGGTCGCACGAAATTGCGAGCGAAGAGCCTGATCGAAAGGACATGTCATGCAGAAGATCCTCGTTATTGCTGCCTTTTTGGCCGCTAGTCTGCTCACCATGGCTGCGAGTGCGGCCGAGCAGGCCGCAAAACCAACCGATCCGCAAATTGCCCATATCGTCTATACGGCGAACCTTCTCGATATCGAGGCCGCCAAGCAGGCCTTGCAAAAATCGAAAAACGATGGTGTCCGCACCTTTGCCCAACAGATGGTCGGAGATCATACGACGGTGAACAATCAAGCATTGGCGCTGGTGAAGAAACTCAACGTCAAGCCGGAAGACAATCCGACGAGCCAAAGCCTGAAGAAGGAGGCGGACGCCACCCGTAACAAGCTGGCGAGCCTGAACGGGGCAGCGTTCGACAAGGCTTACATCGACAATGAGGTGGCTTATCACAAGACGGTCAACAACGCGCTCAGCGACACGCTCATTCCGAGCGCGCAGAACGCCGAGCTCAAAGCGTTGCTGCAGAGCGGCCTAGCGTTATTCCAGGCGCACCAAAAGCACGCCGAGCAGCTCGCCAGTCAGCTCCAATCCGCCTCGGCCTCGCAATAGACGCATGACAAGCGTCGCGCTGGACTATGAAACTCTGACCGATATCGAGCTCGCGAAGCTTATAGCCCAGCGCGACTCTCTTGCGGTGCGCGTCGTGACCCGGCGCAACAATCAACGTCTCTATCGAACGGCGTGGAGCGTGCTGAAAGACCGGGCGGATGCCGAGGAAGCCGTCCAGGAAGGATATCTCAAGGGGTTCGCCGCGATCGACAGTTTTGCTGGAGTGTCGTCTCTGAGTACATGGCTGACCCGCATCGTGTTGAACGAGGCCCTTGGCAGGCGCCGATCGGCCCAACGCAGAATCCGCCTGTTGCGCGAACACTCCATCGCCTTGCTCGATGACTATCGGGAGAATCTGATGGGAGGGCCTGCTGCTTCTTCGTCACCGGAAGCCGATGCCGCGCGAGGCCAGGTGGCCAAGCTTCTCGAGCAGGCCATAGCTGATTTGCCGGAAGCCTTTCGGATCGTCTTCATGTTACGCGAGGTCGAAGGTTTGAGCGTCGAGGAAACTGCCGAAGCTTTGCAGGTTCCTGCGCAAACCGTGAAGACCCGCCTCCTGCGGGCGCGGCGACGCTTGCAGGTGGCCCTCGCTCCCACCTTGCAGGACGCTCTGAGCGGCGCGTTCCCCTTTGCCGGTGAGGCCTGCGAGGCGCTCACCGAACGGGTCCTGGCAAAGCTCTAGCTTGCACAACCTCCCGACGCGCCCGTCCGCGGAAACGTGAAATCTACTGCCGCTTCTTCTTTGTCGTGCGCTTGGAGGCGACCTTCTTGGTGCTGCTCTTATGAACGACCTGCTTCGTGGTTTTGTGCGTGCTCTTGGCAGCGACCTTCTTTTTTCCAGTGACCTTTTTTGCCGTGGTCTTCTTCTTCGCCACGGTCGCAGTCTTTCCGTGCAGCTTATCGGCCTGGGCTTGGCTCAGCTCGCCGGCATCGACGAGCGCGGCGACGCAGACACGCGACAGCTTCTTGATGTTGCGCGACATGCAGGCTCGCAACGCCTCACTGCCGAGTCCATATTCGCCGCAGTATCTATGATAGTCGTTTGGGCAATCGCGCTTCTCGCGTTCGGTGATAGTGCCGGCGATGGCCGGTACCAGCAGTAACGCGAAGGCGAACAGTGCCGCACCTGCGGCGGTACTAGACTTCATGCTCATGTCACTGAACCTGTCCAATTGCGTATGAAGGCAGGGTTTTGACGCGCCCCCAAATGGGCATTAGCGGCAGCGGACCGCCGGTAAATAGCCGAGCGACAGCGGCCAAATAATGTCAAGCGAAGAGCCTGGTGCGCCTCGCATCGTTCGTTCCGACGCCGAATTCCGCGCGAACCTCCCTAGCCGACCTTGCCTTCGATCGAGAAGCCTTGCGCCTCGAAAGAGGGCGCGACTTCCGACGACTTGAGGAATTCGAGAAACTTGCGCGCCTCAGGCTTTGCCGAGGCAGTCAGTGCAATCGGATAGAGGATCTTGGGATGGCTATCCTCTGGAAACGTACCGATGACTTTGACTGCTGGCTCCGACCTCGCATCGGTGCCATAGACTATGCCGAGTGGCGTCTCGCCCCTCGCGACGAAAGCGAGCGCAGCGCGCACATTTTCCGCCTGGGCCACGCGCGGCGCCACCTGATCCCACACGCCGAAATAGGTCAGAGCCGCTTTGCCGTACTTCCCGGCAGGCACGGTGTCGACGCTCGCCATCGCAAGCTTGCCGTCCGGCCCGAGAGCCTGCAGCAGTGGAAAGTTCTTGCCGACCGTGAGCGAGACGGTCGAATCCTTCGGAGCGATCAGCACAAGCGTATTGCCGAGCAGCGTATGCCGCGATGCTGTGTCGATGAGCTTCTTCTGCTCTAGGTAGTCCATCCAATCGAGGTCCGCCGAGAAGAAGATGTCGGCGGGCGCGCCTTGCTCGATCTGCTTGGCAAGCGCGGATGAGGCCGCATAGCTGACCACGATCTTGTCGCCGGTCTTCGCCTCGTATTTCTTCGCCGCATCGTCGAGCGCGTTCTTGAGGCTCGCTGCAGCAAACACGGTGATGTT
This sequence comes from Pseudomonadota bacterium, assembly GCA_046724315.1. GTDB lineage: Bacteria > Pseudomonadota > Alphaproteobacteria > Rhizobiales > Methyloligellaceae > Methyloceanibacter. Next base: position 9,661 of record JBKOWI010000033.1, read on the forward strand.
GGCGGCTTGAGCCGAAGCCCACAGGAAGGGCGTGGCCAGGAAGCCGAGAGCTAACGCGAGCACCAGACCGCGGCGGAAGGAGTTTGTTGCCATGGGGGACCTCCTTTGGACGGGAGCCAAATGTCTGCACGGAAACCCGTTGCCAAACAAGGCCGGCCAGCGTCGTGCGAGCGATGTTGGGCAATGTCCAAAGCGTCACCAAAGCGTCACGCAGCGCCGCGAGAATCGCCGTTCGAAGTAGTAATTCATGCTTTCCCAAAGGCCCTTGCAGTCCAGCTCGAAGCACGTTCAAATTGCGGATAAATAGGGCATTCGACAGCCCGCATTCTGGGGGGAAAGGAATGGCGACTGCGGCACGCACAGCGACGGCCGGCGACCATGCCGGCCTTCTCGATAAAGAGCGCATCATTGCGCCTGCGGACTACAACCGCTGTAATTGCAATTCCTCGCGACGACGTGCTACGAAGAGCGTCACTAATCCCTTGGGAAACCGCCACTCTCCGTAGCCTACTGTCGCAGCCCGTTGCAGGGTAGCGTCTTCCCATGAACCCCGGGGTTCACAAAAGAGGGAAAAATGACCGTCCTGCTAACCGATAAATTCTGTCAGGCCATCAAGTCCTCTAGGGGCCGTACCAGCTACCACGACAGCAAGACGCACGGCCTAGTGCTCAGGGTGACATCGAAGGGCGCTAAGACCTTCACGCTCGTGTATGTCGCT
>JBKOWI010000047.1:0-8519 GCA_046724315.1 Pseudomonadota bacterium
CGACAAGAGGGAGATCACCAAGGAAACCGGTGACGCCCTCAAGGCAGCGGTCGACAAATTCGCCAAGGCCTTCGCTGAGTGACCCATGCCTTCGCTGAAGGACTTGCGCAAACGCATTGCCTCTGTCAAGGCGACGCAGAAGATCACCAAGGCCATGCAGATGGTGGCCGCGGCGAAGCTGAGGCGCGCGCAAAGCGCTGCCGAGGCTGCCCGGCCTTATGCCGCGCGCATGGAGGCGGTGCTTGCGAACCTCGCCACGGCGTTGCAAGGCCGCGAGGGCGGTCCTCCGTTGATGGTCGGCACTGGCAACGACAAGGTCCACCTGCTTGTGGTCTGTACCGCCGAGCGCGGACTTTGCGGCGCTTTCAATTCGGCCATCGTGCGACTCGCCCGTGAGCACATCAACCGCCTGCTCGCCGACGGCAAGCAGGTGAAAATCTTGTGCGTTGGGCGGAAGGGCTACGACCAGCTGAAGCGGCTCTACGCCCCGCTCATCATCGAGACCATCGAGTTCAAAGGCGTGCGGCAACTCGGTTTCGAGCACGCCGAGAGGGTCTCGGACAAGATCCTCGAGCTATATGAGGGAAACGCGTTTGACAGCGGCACGCTGTTCTTCTCGCGCTTCCGCTCGGTCATCAGCCAAATACCGACGGCGCAACAAATCATTCCGGCGACCATCCCGGCCGATGCTGCCCCGCAAGAGGCTGCGCTTGGTGGCGCCGTCTATGAATACGAACCCGACGAGGCCGAGATCCTGACAGAGCTGCTGCCGCTCAACATCACCGTCCAGGTCTTCAAGGCGCTGCTTGAGAATGCGGCTTCCGAGCAGGGCGCGCGCATGAGCGCCATGGATAACGCCACCCGCAATGCCGGCGACATGATCGGCAGGCTGACGCTTAACTACAACCGTACCCGCCAGGCGATGATCACCAAGGAACTGATCGAGATCATCTCCGGCGCAGAAGCATTATGATAGAGGCAGTAAACGATGCATGAGCTGAGAAGGAAGTCCGAGATGGCGCGCAAATCTCCTGTGGTCGCCGAGACCAAGAAGCAAGAGAAGAGGATCGCCAAGGGCGCGGGACCCAAGGGCCATGTGCGCCAAGTCATGGGTGCCGTGGTCGACGTGCAATTCGATGAGCATCTGCCGGAGATCCTGAACGCGCTCGAGACCGACAATCACGGCAACCGCCTCGTGCTGGAAGTGGCCCAGCATCTCGGCGAAAACACCGTGCGTACCGTGGCCATGGACTCGACCGAAGGGTTGGTGCGCGGCCAGGAAGTGGTGGACACCGGCGAGGCAATCGCCGTGCCCGTGGGTGATGAGACCTTGGGCCGCATCATGAACGTGGTCGGCGAGGCCGTGGACGAAGCTGGCCCCATCAAGACCGCCGAGAAGCGGCCGATTCACGCGCCGGCTCCCTCCTATGTGGATCAATCCACCGAGGCCGAGATTCTGGTCACCGGCATCAAGGTCGTTGACCTGCTCGCGCCTTACGCCAAGGGCGGCAAGATCGGCCTGTTCGGCGGCGCGGGCGTGGGCAAGACCGTGCTGATCATGGAACTCATCAACAACGTCGCCAAGGCGCATGGCGGCTATTCGGTGTTCGCCGGCGTCGGCGAACGCACGCGCGAAGGCAACGACCTTTATCACGAGATGATTGACTCCGGCGTGAACAAAGACCCACGCAAGGACGGCAGCGCCAAAGGCTCCAAGTGCGCGCTCGTTTACGGCCAGATGAACGAGCCGCCGGGCGCCCGCGCCCGCGTCGGCCTCTCAGGGCTGACCGTCGCCGAGTATTTCCGCGACCAGGGCCAGGACGTGCTGTTCTTCGTGGACAACATCTTCCGCTTCACCCAAGCGGGCTCGGAGGTGTCAGCGCTGCTCGGCCGCATTCCCTCGGCCGTGGGCTATCAGCCGACGCTCGCGACCGACATGGGCGCGCTTCAGGAGCGCATCACCACGACGCAGAAAGGCTCGATCACCTCAGTGCAGGCGATTTACGTGCCTGCCGACGACCTGACCGACCCAGCCCCTGCGACATCGTTTGCCCATCTCGACGCCACGACGGTGCTGTCGCGCGGAATCGCCGAGAAGGGCATTTACCCGGCGGTTGATCCGCTCGACTCGACATCCCGCATGCTGGACCCGCGCATCGTCGGCGAGGAACACTACACCATTGCTCGTCGCGTGCAGGAGATCCTCCAGCGCTACAAGGCGCTCCAGGACATCATTGCCATTCTCGGCATGGATGAGTTGTCCGAAGAGGACAAGATCACGGTGGCGCGCGCGCGCAAGATCGAGCGCTTCCTGTCGCAGCCCTTTCACGTGGCTGAGGTGTTCACCGGCTCTCCCGGCGTGTTCGTGAATCTCGCCGACACCATCAAGGGCTTCAAGGGCCTGTGCAACGGGGACTACGACCATTTGCCCGAGGCAGCCTTCTACATGGTCGGCACCATCGAGGAGGCCGTGGCCAAGGCCGAGAAGCTCGCCGCCGAGGCGGCCTAGGAATGCCTGACGCCTTCAAATTCGAGCTCGTCTCGCCTGAGCGCTTGCTCGTCTCGGGCGACGTAGAGCAGGTGGTCGTACCCGGGGCAGAGGGCGAAATGACCGTGCTCGCCCATCACGCGCCGCTTCTAACGACGCTCAGGCCCGGGCTGCTCGACATCGGCTATCCTGGCGGTGAGCATAAGCGCTATTTCGTTCGCGGCGGCTTCGCCGAGGTGAGCCCAGCGGGCCTGATCGTGCTTGCGGAGACAGCCATCGACCTCGTCGAGTTGGACTCGGCTCAGCTTGCCCAGGCGATCAAGGATACCGAAGAGGACGTAACTGACGCCGTGGACGATATTGCCCGCGACAAAGCACGCACGAAGCTCGACCAGCTTCGCCAGGTGCAGACCACCCTCAATCTCTGACGTCCGCGAGCCGGGAACCGATCTCCCGCCCGGGTCTTCCCCCAAAAAGCCTCATCCAGATGCCATTAGGGCCTATGGTCCAACTCTTGGTATAAGGAGTCCAAACGATAAAACAGGCTCTCCCAAGGGCCGCACCCTGAGGGAAGGAGGGGGACGGGCAAGGGTTATGCAGCAAAAGACCCAGCCGAAACGCGTCCGGTCTCTAAGCTTCGGCATCGAGCGGCTTGGCCTTACCGCTCTGCGCTATCCCCGCATCGTCGCAGTCCTCATCGCCATCATCACCGTGGTCGCGGCCTTCGGCTACACCAAGCTGCGCGTGGATGACTCCCTTTCCGAGCTGTTCCGCACCGACACACCAGAATTCCGCGATTACGAGACCATCTCCAAACGCTTTCCATCAAGCGAGTACGACGTACTCATCGTAGTGAGCGGGGACAAGCTGCTCGAGCGGAGATCGATCCAGGCGCTCCGCGAACTCATCATCAATCTCCAATTCGTGGAGGGCATGGCGGGCGAGGTCTCGCTGTTCTCGGCGCGCGAGGCGCCGGAGCCCGGCAAGGTCCCAGGTCCCGTGTTTCCCGCCAAGCTGCCGACCGGAGCGGACTACGCGAAGCTTATCGACCAAGTCCGCAATAACGAGATCATCAAAGGCAAGCTCCTTTCCGACGATGGAACGCTCACCCTCATCCTGCTCGCGCTCGATCGCCAGATCGTCGAGGAGAAGGGCCTCAACTCAGTCGTTCAGCAGATTCACGACACGGCAGAGGAGGAGCTGAAGGGCACCGACCTCAAGATGCAGCTTTCGGGCGCGCCGGTGATGCAGCTCGAGATCAGGAATGCGGTCGAGCGCGACCGCTTCAAATACAACGTGCTCGGTTTCCTGTTCGGTGCGGTCATCGCCTACGCTTTCTTCCGACGCTTCTCGCTTATGTTCATCGCCGCGCTGCCCCCCGTGATCGCCATCATCTGGTCGCTCGGTCTATTCGGCTGGCTTGGCTTCAAGCTGAACCTGTTCCTCAACGTCATGATCCCATTGATCATGGTGTTAGGCTTCTCGGATTCTATGCAGCTCACAGTCGCGATGCGCAACCGACTGCTTGAGGGAGATCGCCGCATCAAGGCTGCCCGTTATGCGGTGCTCGTGGTCGGGCCGGCTTGCGTGCTTGCCACGGCTACAGCGGCCGCCTCGTTCATCGCGCTGCTTTTTTCGGATTCGGCTCTGATCAGGACCTTCGGCATCGCCGGCGCCTTGTCGACCATCATCGCCTTCATCGTCGGCATTACGCTTGTTCCGTTGCTTACTCGCACGCTCATTCCGCGCAACGCCAGAGCTTATGCCGCCAAGCTCAAACGCCACGACCGGGCGATGAATGCGCTCAAGGCATTCTGTGGCAAGATCGCCGAGTTCGGTGTGAGCTATCCGCGCGTCGTCGTTGCTCTCGGGCTCCTGGTGGTGCTCGGCTTCGGCGCGATCTATGTAACGCTGCCGCCACGTTATCGCCTTGCCGACCAAGTGCCGGATCGCGAGCAGGCGGTGGCGGCAAGCGAGCAGCTCGATGCGAAGCTTACGGGCGCCAATCCGCTCCACGTGATGGTCGATTATCCCAAGGATAAGTCGCTATACGATCCGGACGTGCTCAAGGTTATCGGCGACGTGCATTCTATCGTCGAGACGCAGTCTGGCGTCGGCAATGTCTGGTCGATCGAGACCCTGCGCCGCTGGCTCGCGAAAACGCAAGAAGACACACCGGAGCGGCTCAAGGAATATGTCGATATCCTGCCGGACTACCTGACTAAGCGCTTCATCGATCAGCCCGATCATTCCGTTGTGGTGACCGGGCGCATTCCCGACATTGACGTAAGCGATCTTTTGCCGGTCATCGTGAAGCTCGACGGCAAGCTGAACGTCGTGCGCGACGCCCATCCCGACTACCGCATCGTCGTCACAGGACTATCAGCCATCGCTGCACGCAACAGCGCGACGATGATCGGCAAATTGAATGCGGGCCTGACCACCGAGATCGTGTTCATATGCATTTTCTTGGGGCTCGCCTTCCGCTCGATCATGGTGGCGATCGTCACCGTGCTGCCGACCCTGTTCCCGGTCTTCACCGCCGGCGCCGTGCTCGCCGCCTCAGGTGAGGGGCTGCAATTTGCCAGCATCGTCGCGCTGATCGTGGCCTTCGGCCTCTCGCTCAACGCAGCCGTGCACTACCTCAATCGTTTGCGGCTAGAGGACCGGCCGGGAGAGGATCCTGCCATCGGCGTGGAGCGCGCGACCGTCCTGATCGGTCCTGCGCTTGTTCTCACGTCGCTGATCTTGGCTTTTGGGCTCGGTGTCACGGTCCTGTCGGACCTGCCGTCATTGCGGCTGTTCGGCAAACTCTCTGCGCTCACCCTCGTCGCTGCCCTGATCGGTGATCTTTTGCTCTTGCCGGCGAGCGTCCTGCTCTATCGGCGCTTTATACGGCGCCTGCGGCCTGCCCCTTCTCACCGAAGGGCAAGGGCCTGAGGCAGCACTTTCAGCCGACAAGAGGCCCTAGTTCGGCAACGACCTGCTCATAGACGTCCCGCTTGAACGGCACGACCAGTGAAGGAACCTCGGCGAGAACAGCCCAGCGCCACGCGTCGAATTCCTGCTCATGTCCTTCGCGCGGGTTGAGATCGATTTCGCTCTCAGGACCCTCGAAGCGCGCGGCAAACCAAATCTGCTTCTGCCCGCGATAGCGTCCGCCCCACGCAATGCCGAGGAGCTCGTCAGGAATGTCGTATGTGAGCCAATCGCGCGTCCGCGCGAGCATGCGCACCGAGCGCACGCCGGTTTCCTCCTTGAGCTCGCGCCGCGCCGCGTCCTCAGGATCCTCGCCTTGATTGAGACCGCCCTGGGGCATTTGCCACCAAGTCCCGGGCCCTTCAGGCTCTTCCGGGTGATCTGTGCGCCGGCCGATAAAGACGTGGTTATCGCTGTTCAGCAGCATCACGCCGACGCAAGGCCGGTAGGGCAGCGCCTCTCGATCGATCATCGGAAGTAAATCAGCTTTGTCGCTGAGAACGCACCACAGCGCTTACCGGCACGAGCACGATACCCTTGCTCTGCAGCTTTGCTGCCCAATCTGCCAGTTGCTTCGCGGTGCCCAGCTTGACCTTCGCCACCCCAATCGCGGCGCCCTTCTCCTTGGCCGTAGCTTCGAGCTTGGCGAGTTGTTTGGCGACATCGGCGCCGTCGATCTGAACGCTGGCGACGCCAAAATCGAGGCCTATCGTGCTGCCAATTTGACCCGTGGTCGACCCCGGTACACTGCCGTCATCGATGTAAAGAAGGCCACGCCGCTTAACCTCCTCGAGGACGGGAGTGAGCGAGTCCTGCGCGGCCTCGAACTTTGAGCCCATTTGATTGGTGACGCCTACATAGCCCGCATAGCGGGACATGAGCCACTGCAGCCGCTTCATGTTCTCCTCGGGCGGGAGTGTGGTGAGCAGCGTGTGCGGACCCGGATCAACTTTTGGATAGTCGTTTGGCTCGAGCGGGATTTGCAGCAACACCTCATGGCCGTCGGCGCGGGCATACTTCACCGCATCTTGTAAGGATCGGCCATAGGCGCCGTAAGCGATGCTTACCGGACCAGGCAATCCCTTGATCACACTGGCGGGCGGGCTGTCGGGAAGGCCGAGGCCAACGAGCAGCACGGCAACGCGCGGCGGTCCTCCAGCCCCGCTACCGGCATAAGACGACGGACGCGCATAGACCTCAATCGGACGCCGACCATCCGTGGCAACCTTGGGCAGCGGTCCGTATTGAGACTGTTCGACCAATTCCGCAACCGGCACCTCGGGGAGCGTAACCGGCCCGCTTTCATTCGCGGGGGGCGCAGGCAGCGGCGTTGCTGGCTTCACGCTATCGGTGTTGGAGAGAGCGGACTCATTCCCGAGTGCTGCTTGCTTCTGCTCGGTATTTTCTGTCGGCGATTCTTGCGATGCAGGAGCCGAGGCCTGTTGCTCGGGAGCCTCAGATGGCGCTGGCGAAGCGGGTGCGGCCTGCGGCGTAGGCGCCATCGTATCTTGGGCGGATCCAGGCTCTCCGCTTGGTTGGGGCTGAGGCGGAGCGCCGGCCACCCCAAAGCCAGGCGGAAGGTCCACGTTAGGTCCGGAGGCTTGCGTTCCTGAGGACTCTGGCTGAGTTGCAGCGGTGGGCGGAATGTTTTCGCCTGCCGATTGATCCTTGCTTGCCTGTGAGGGTGGCGTTGCCGAAGAGCCAGATGTGGATGCAGCGCCCTCCGCGCCTTCCCCCGCTCCGGGTGCCGTTATCGGCTCGATCTGAAGGACAGCCACAGGTCCGTCGGACTCGCTGCCCGGAAAGAAGGCGAGCCAGGCGATACCGAGGACGAGCGTCCAGAACACGATGCCAGCTGCTACCGCCAGCGCCTTCATCTTAACTTACCTCCCCGCACGCCGGCTCGGTCGTAGGAGCCTCCTCTCTCCGGCCGCCATTATCATTGTCAATGGCCGGTACCCGAGCCGACCTTGTCAGCCGAGGCCTATGTCTAGTTGGCCTCGGCCTTCTTCTTCGCCTCCGTGTCGACCGACTTGATGCCATGCAACAGATCGATCGCGTAATTGAGTTGCGTGTCTTTGGCTTTGTCCGGCGAGACGTAGGATGAGCTTCCAGACTCCTCCTGATCTGCCTTGGCCTTGTCATCCTCGTCCTCACTCTTGAGGTGACCGCGCAGATTGGCCTCGCCGCGAGTGCTTTGGGCTTCGGCCTTCTGCTTGAGATCGTCGGGCAGCTCCTCCTCGACCACAGCCTCGGGCTCGATGCCCTTGGCCTGAATTGAGCGGCCCGATGGCGTGTAATAGCGCGCGGTGGTCAATCTCAGCGCGCCATTAGAGCCGAGCGGGATGATCGTCTGCACCGAACCTTTGCCGAACGACCGCGTGCCGATGATGGTCGCCCGGTGATGATCCTGCAGCGCGCCGGCCACGATCTCCGAAGCAGACGCCGATCCGCCGTTGATCAGCACGATGATCTGCTTGCCGTCGGCGAGATCGCCCGGCCTGGCGTTGGACCGCTGGGTCTCCTCGAGATTGCGCCCGCGGGTCAGCACGATGGCGCCCTGGTCGAGGAACGTGTCAGAGACCGAGATGGCCTGATCGAGCAGACCGCCCGGATTGTTGCGGAGATCAACGATATAGCCCTTGAGCTTGGGACCGATCTGCTTCTTCAGGTCGTCGATGGCCTTCTGCAGATTGGCCGTGGTCTGCTCGTTGAAGGTGGTGATGCGGATGTAACCGATGTCATCGCCCTCGACGTCGTACTTGACCGGATTGATATGAATCACGTCGCGCACGACCTTCACGTCGAAGGGGTCATCGACGCCCTTGCGCACGATGGTGAGCGTAATCGGCGAGTTGACCGGACCACGCATTTTCTCGACCGCCTCCTGCAATGTGAGGCCGAGGATCTGCTCCTTGTCGAGATGGGTGATGAGATCGCCGCTCATAAGCCCAGCGCGTGAGGCGGGCGTATCCTCGATCGGGGACACGACCTTGACCACGCCGTTCTCCATGGTGACTTCGATGCCGAGGCCGCCGAACTCGCCGCGGGT
>JBKOWI010000107.1:0-6594 GCA_046724315.1 Pseudomonadota bacterium
GCGCGCCAAGCGGAGCTCGAGACGAGGCTCGCGCAAGCCTCGCGCGATCTCGCCCGCGAGGAGGAGCATATCGGCGAGGCCGACGGAATGTTGCGCCGGCTTGGCGAAGAAAGCCGCAAGCTCGCCGCCGCAAGCTCGCGCGCGCATGAGGAGCCACAGCTGCGTGAAGCCGCTTCCCGCGCCGCAGAGGCCCTTGCCGAAGCCGAAACGGCCCTAAGCCAAGCCACAAGCACGCTGGCCAAAGCGCGCGCCGAGCGTGAGCGACTTGAGGCCGAGCAGACCGAGCTCAAAGGGCGGCTCGCGCGGCTTGACGCGCAAGCCGGCGAAATTGGCGTGGAGCTTGGACATCGCGAGGCCGAAAGCGACAGCGATAGCGGACTCGTTGAACTGAGAGCCGAGCTTGCCCGCCTCACGGCCTCTGCCGAAGCCATTGAAACCGAGCTTGCCGCGGCAGAGGCCGAGGAGGAGCAGGCGCGGTTTCAAGAGGCAAAGGCCCGCGCGCTCGCCGCCTCGGCCAAGCTCGTCAGCCAGGAAGTCGAGACCGAGCTTGCCACGCTGATCAAGCTGCTTGCGCCGGTAAGCGGCGAATGGTCTCCAATCGTCGAGGAGGTCAAGGTCACGGCCGGTTACGAGCAGGCGCTCGGCGTGGCGCTTGGCGATGATCTCGACGCCGCAAGCGACGAAAAGGCGCCCGCCCATTGGCGGCTCGCGACATCTGCTCACTCGGATCCCGAGCTGCCAGAGGGCGCAACGCCGCTCAGCAAATTCGTCAAGGCGCCCAGAGTACTTGCCCGCCGACTTGCCCAGATCGGCGTGGTTGAGGCCGTTGAGGGCCGCGATCTCCAGGCCAAGCTCGCACCCGGCCAGAGGCTCGTGTCAATGGAGGGCGATCTCTGGCGCTGGGACGGCTACAGCGTTAAGGCAGGAGCTGCCAGCGCTGCCGCAGCGCGCCTCGTCGAGAGGAGCCGCCTCGAAGCCCTCAAGGCGGAGCGGTCAGCGGCAGAGGAGCGCGCCAAGTCTGCCGAAGCAGATCTTGCCGATGCCGTGAGCAAATTGGAGGCCGCGGCGCAGAAGACCAAGTCGCTTCGCCAGGCGGCCAAGGAGGCCCATGCAGAGCTCGATCGCACACGCGATGCGATCGCAGCCGCCGAGCACGCGGCGCAAGCCTATTCGAAGCAGCTCGGAGCGCTCGCCGAAGCCGTCGCGCGCACGCGCGCAGCGCAAGACGAGGCGCGCCAGCACAGTTCGCGTATCGAAGCGCAGCTCTCGAGCCTTGCCCCCTTCTCTGAGCTTGAGGCGGCGCTCGCCGCGGCACAGACAAGGGCTGCTGGAATGCGCTCGCGAGCGGCGCGCGCCGAAGCCGCGCTCGAAGGCTTCGAGCGTGAAATGCGGCTTCGCCAGGAGCGCATGGAAGCCATCGCCGCCGAAGAGGAGCTTTGGCAGAAGCGTATTGCCAATGCTTGCGATCAGATCGCGACGTTGCGCGCGCGCGAGGAGGAGACGAGCGCCGATCTTGCAGCACTCGCCAATCTACCCGCCGAGATCGAGCAGCGCCGTTCCAAGCTGCTCGATGCCATTGCCGCAGCTGAGCGGGAGCGGAGCAAGGCTGCCGATGACCTCGCGGTTGCTGAAACTGCGCTTAAGCAGCGTGAGAAGGTACTGCGCGACGTGCAGGAGCGCTTATCGGCTGCACGCGAGGCCCGCGCACGCTGCGAAGCGTTGCTCGAAGGCGCGCGCGAGCGGCGGAGCGACTGCGCACGCACCATTCGCGAGCAGCTCGATTGCACGCCCGAGGCCTGCCTCTCGCTTGCGGGGCTCAAGCCCGGCGCAGACATTCCGCCGCTCGCCGAAGTCGAGGCTCGGCTCTTGAAGCTCAAAGGCGATCGCGAGAGGCTCGGCGGCGTTAATCTTGCCGCCGAGGAGGAAGAGGCGGAGCTTTCCGCCAAGCTCGAAGAGATGGAGCGCGAGAAGGCCGACGTTGAGCAGGCTATTGCGCGGCTCCGCCAAGGCATCGCCAATTTGAACCGCGAGGGCCGCAAGCGGCTGCTCGAAGCCTTCGATACGGTCAACGGCCATTTCGGCCGCCTGTTCAAGACGCTGTTCGGCGGCGGCACCGCCGAGCTCAGGCTCGTCGATTCCGACGATCCGCTCGAATCTGGGCTCGAGATAATGGCCTGCCCGCCGGGCAAGCGGCTCCAGGCGCTAACGCTGCTATCGGGGGGCGAGAAGGCGTTGACTGCGCTTGCGCTCATCTTCGCCGTGTTCCTCACCAACCCCTCGCCGATCTGCGTGCTCGACGAGGTGGACGCGCCGCTCGACGATGCCAATGTCGAACGCTTCTGCCGGCTGATGGAAGAGATGGCCAACGAGACCGATACGCGCTTCCTCATCATCACCCACCACCCACTCACCATGGCGCGCATGAGCCGGCTGTTCGGCGTCACCATGGCCGAGCGCGGCGTGAGCCAGCTCGTCTCGGTCGACCTCGAGACAGCAGAGCGCCTGCGCGATGCGGGTTAATCGCTCCTAATCGACCTCTCTGTCGTTGCCTGGCTTGACCGGGCAATCCAGTGACCCCTGCGCTTATTGGTGAACCGAACGCGGTGATTACTGGATTCCCGCTTTCGCGGGAATGACGAGCCCCCTTTCTTGCAGTCTGTTTAAGCCCCGGACTTTCTTGACAGGGGCAAATCGCAAACTAAAGTGCCGGCCAAGCTTAAGGACCAGCCGGTCCAAAGGCTCTCCCGGAAATTGAGCAGTGCCAATGGCCGGAGCCGACAACAAGTCCGGTCGCGAACCTAGCGGCCGTGACCCCGAAAGCATTCGTCAGCGGCTCGACAAGCTTGGGCAGCAACTGGCGGAGGCCAAGGGAAAGCGCGCCGCGGCGCCACAGTCGGAGCCAGAGGCACGGGGGGCCGCGCTCGGCAAGGCTCTAAGACTCGCGACCGAGCTGGTCGCAGGCGTGGTCGTGGGGGGTTTCATCGGTTGGGCGCTCGACCGGCTGTTCGGCTCGGCGCCGTTCCTGATGGTGGTGTTTTTGATCTTGGGCTCCGCCGCGGGGATACTGAACGTAGTGCGGACCGCCAAGGCGATGCAGACCGAGGTGAGTCCCGGCAACGCACCGCCCGCTGTTTTGGATGACGATGACGATTAGAGGCGTTTCGAGGTGATCGAGGCATACGCCGCAGAAGGGGCAGAGCATGGCGGGGCCGGTGCAGGCGGCCTGCCCAACCCCATGCACCAGTTCGAGATCAAACGGATCATTCCGCTCGAGCTGTTCGGCTTCGATGCTTCCTTCACCAATTCCGCGCTGTTCATGGTGATCGCCGGCACGATCATCACGCTGTTCACCATTTACGCCATGCGCAATCGCGCGCTAGTGCCCTCGCGCGTGCAGTCGGTCGCCGAGCTCTCCTACGAATTTGTGGCCAACATGGTGCGCGACAATGTCGGCACCGACGGCATGAAATATTTCCCGTTCGTGTTCACGCTGTTCATGTTTGTGCTCGTGCTGAACATGCTCGGCATGGTCCCCTACTCGTTCACCGTGACGAGCCACATCATCGTCACCTTCGCGCTCGCCGCCTTCATCTTCCTCGGCGTGACGCTGATCGGCTTCATCAAGCATGGAGCGAAGTTCCTCAAATTCTTTGTGCCCGAGGGCGTGCCCTTGATCATGCTGCCGCTTCTCGTGGTCATCGAGGTGATCTCCTACCTGACGCGCCCGCTGTCGCTGTCGGTGCGGTTGTTCGCCAACATGATGGCCGGCCACACCATGCTGAAAGTGTTCGGCGCCTTCGTCGTCGCGCTCGGCATCTTGGGCGGCTGGGCCCCGCTTGCCTTCATGGTGGCGTTCACCGGGCTTGAGATCCTGGTCGCGTTCCTCCAGGCCTACGTGTTCGCGATTTTGACCTGCATCTATCTGAACGACGCGCTTCACATGCATCACTAGCCTTCACTGAATCGGCAATATTGTTTCAAAGGGAGAGAGAAATGGATCCATCAGCAGCAAAATTGATCGGCGCGGGGCTTGCCTCGATCGCGCTTGTCGGCGCCGGCGTGGGCATCGGCACGATCTTCGGCAATTATCTCCAAGGTGCGCTGCGCAACCCGTCGGCGGCGCCGACGCAGTTCGCCAATCTTCTGCTCGGCTTTGCCCTTGCGGAAGCCACCGGCCTGTTCGGCCTCGTGGTGGCACTGATCATCCTGTTCGTGTTCTAGCTCTGCCGCCGTTCGCGGCCGCGCGCGAGGACGATCATGCCACAGCTCAACCCGCTCGATTGGGGGCCTCAGCTCGTCTGGCTTCTCATCACCTTCGGCGCTCTCTATCTACTGATGGTGTATGTCGCCTTGCCGCGTATCGGAGGCGTGATCGAGAAACGCGCAGCACATATTGCCAATGATCTCGCGGAAGCCGATCGGCTTCGCCGCAAGACCGAGGAAGCCATCGCCGCCTATGAGCAGGCTCTCGCCGAGGCGAAGCAGAAGGCGCACGCCATCGTCGAGGAAGGCCGCGCCGCGCTCAACGAGGAGACAGCGCAACAGCGGGCGAAGCTCCAGGCGGATCTCGCCGAGAAGAGCGCAGAGGCAGAGGCGCGCATCGAGGCAGCCAAGAGGTCGGCCATGAAGGACGTGAACGCCGTAGCGGCGGACGTCGCCGCCGATATAGTGCGCCAGCTGATTGGCGCGGCGCCCCCAAAAGCGGAAATCGACAAGGCGGTGGCAGCCGCGCGGAAAGAGTAAGCGATGGAATTCATCTTCGAGCCCGAATTCTGGGTCGCCGTCTCGTTCTTCATTTTTGTCGGCCTCGTGCTCTATCTCGGCGTGCACAAGAAGATCGCCGCTGCGCTCGACAATCGCGCTGCCCAGATCAAGAAGGAGCTTGAAGAAGCGAGGCACCTGCGCGAGGAGGCCGAAAAGGTACTCGCCGACTACAAGCGAAAAGAGGGCGATGCCGCCAAAGAGGCGCAAGAGATCATCAGCCTCGCCGGCAAAGAGGCGGAAATTCTTGCCGAGGAGACTCGCCGTTCGATGAAAGAGCATTTCGAGCGGCGCATGAAACTTGCCGAGGACAAGATCGCGCGAGCCGAGGCCGAGGCCTTGCGCGAGGTCCGCAATGCCGCTGCCGATGCCGCGGTCATTGCCGCGCAGACACTCATTGCCAAGGGCCTCACGCCCGAGACTGCCGACAAGCTCGTCAAGCAGGGCATCGACGCGCTCAAGTCGCGCGTGAACTAAGCCTCATCGTTTGACGCTAAAAACCCCGGTCGGGCTCGGCAACCGGGGCTTCTCTGTGGGCTATTAGATGCGGAACACGGCGCCGGCCACCGAGCGGGGCCGCTCGCGTATCCGCCCACCGTCATTGCCCGAGCGCACGATCCACTCGCCGCTCGCAGTTTGCCCGGTAATGAGGCCGACATGGTGAGGCCAAACCACCACTGCGCCGACCCGCGGGCCTGACGGGCTGCCCCAACGGGCCCAATTGCGCGCGAGGTTCATCTCGGGCCCGCCGCCCTTCTGGGTCCTCATCCACCATCCGCACCACCGCGCAGGCTTTCTCCCCAATGATGCGGAATGGATGTGGCGCTTTAGGGCCTGGCCCCTCGCGTGAGCAAGATCGGTCGGCAATGAGGCCGCGACTCCGACAATGGCCAACGAAAAAGCAATGTAACGCACTCTGAACATCGTGTGCCCGTCTCCTGATTTGGTTTTTGTGTGAGGAAGAGACCGACGAAGGTTCGAGCCGGTCTGCGCGGCTGACGCGCGCGCGGGCTAAGCTACGGAAAAACAAGACAATAAATCGATTTACCCATGGCCATGTCTGGGCCATTTGGGGGCTTCGACCAGTGGCGAGAGAGCGGTTAGTAGGGCGAGAGTTTGGCGCCGGAGACGGCGGACAAGCGAGTAGGGCAGAGAGAAATCTGCGAGCTCAGTTGGGGCTCTTGGCGGAGCTTCCGGCCGAGGCGCCGCCCAACCACCGTCCCACACTCGACCAGAACGATGATGATGATGACGCTGATGATGCTGCGGGCTTCTGCGCAGGCTCGGTGCGAACGGTTCGCCTCATGCGGGGCCGCGACTTCTTCCCTCCCTCGACATAGCCGCTGTAGATCCACCCGTTCGTCGAATTTGCAGGGTCGGTCACGTGCAGCCAGCCGCGTTTGCGCTCCGTCAGCGAAAGCTTGGCGCCTTTTGCCACGACGCCTACGATGCGCGATGACCTCGAAGGCCCGTCCCGCAAATTGACATAGGCCGAAGGCCGCACCGTATTTGTGGCGCTCTCCTTTACTTCGGTCTGGGTTGACGCGGTCTGATTTGCATTGTCCGATTGAGGTTCGGCTGACTCTTCCGCCGGCGCTGTCGCCACATGTTGAGTCGGCGCGGTGGCAGCCTGCTCCGGCGTAATCCTGTCCTCCACGCCTACGTCCTCCTGGATTGCCGCAAGGGTGGCGTCAGCACTGGCCGGGGCCGCGGCCTGCTCGGTGGGCGCGGGGGCGACCTCGAGCGTCGTGTCGGAGTGGGCGACAACGGCGCCGTCGGGCGCGATGAGCTTGATCGCGAGCTTCGACTCCCCGTTCGCGCTATCCGGCAAGA
>JBKOWI010000103.1:0-24808 GCA_046724315.1 Pseudomonadota bacterium
TGTCGACGAGCGTGCCGTCGAGATCGAAGACGATGTTGGCTCCTTTTAGCATCGCGCTTCTGTCACACGCGCCTTGCGAGTGCGCAAGCGGCGGCGTATGCAGCGGCGGGTGATCGCTGACTTTCAGCGCCGATCTGGGGAGAGCCCGTGCTCAAGACTGGGGATCTCAAGGAAAGTGCAGCGCGCGCAGCCCTCGATCTCGTCGAGGACGGTATGCAGCTCGGCCTTGGCTCCGGCTCGACTGCCGCCCGCTTCGTCGATGCGCTCGGCGAGAAGGTGACGCAAGGCTTGCGCGTCGTCTGCGTTCCTACCTCTGAGCTGACTCGCGTGCAGGCCGAAGGCCTCGGCATCCCGCTCACCACGCTGGACGAAACGCCGCGCCTTGATTTGACAGTGGATGGCGCCGACGAGATCGACGACCAGCTGCGTTTGATCAAAGGAGGCGGGGGCGCACTGCTTCGCGAGAAGATCGTGGCCACTGCGTCGGACCGCATGGTGGTGATCGCAGATGAGAGCAAAGTCGTGACGATGCTCGGGGCCTATCCGCTCCCCGTTGAGGTGGTGCGTTTCGGCTTGCTTGCGACAATGCGCCTGATCGAGGCCATTGCCGTCGAGACGGGCTGCCACGGCGAGATCAAGCTCAGACCGGGCAAGGGGGATGCGCCTTTCGTCACCGATCAGGGCAATCTCATCGTCGATTGCGCCTTCGGGGCAATCCGTGAGCCCGAGGTTCTCGCCTTCGGGCTGAAACGGATCCCCGGCGTGGTAGAGCACGGACTGTTTCTTGGCATTGCCGATTTGGCTATCGTGGCGGGCAGCGGCGGGGTGAACCTGTTGCGCCGCGCAGGAGCCTGACGCCAGGTGGCTCGGTACGATTACGACCTGTTCGTCATTGGCGCGGGCTCCGGCGGAGTTCGCGCGGCGCGCCTTGCCGCCGAGCTCGGCGCCAAGGTTGGTATTGCCGAGGAATATCGCATCGGCGGCACCTGTGTGATCCGCGGCTGCATTCCGAAGAAGCTCCTCGTCTATGGCAGCAAATACGCGACCGAGTTCGCAGAGGCAAAGAACTACGGTTGGACTTGCGACAACCTCAAGTTCGATTGGCGAACTCTGATCGGCAATGTCAGGCGCGAGGTCGACCGCCTGAACGGCGTTTACACGCGGATCCTGGAGAAAGTCGGCGTGGACCGCTTCATGACCCGCGCCACGCTTGAGGATCGGCAAACAGTGCATCTCGGCCTCGGCAACGCTGCGGTCTCCGCCAAGACTATCCTCATCGCGACCGGCTCCCATCCCATGATCCCCAATCTTCCTGGCAAAGAGCATGTGATCAGCTCAAATCAATGTTTCGAGCTCGAACAACTGCCGAAAAGCCTCGTCATCATCGGCGCTGGCTACATCGGCATGGAGTTCGCCTCGATCTTCAGGAGCTGTGGTGTCGAGGTGACCGTGCTTCATCGCGGCGATCAGGTCTTGCGCGATTTCGACAGCGATCTGCGCGACGGACTGGCGGAAGCGATGCGAGATCGTGGCATCGATCTGCGTATGGATACCGACGTCGCCTCGATCGCAGAGGAGGAGAATTGTTATCGGGTCAATCTCAAGCGCGGCGGGTCGGTCGCCGCCGACCTCGTCATGGCGGCAACTGGGCGAATGCCCGCTACGGCGGCCTTCGGACTGGAGGAGGTCGGGGTCAGGCTCGGAGTGAATGGCTGCATCGCGGTCGACGAGTTTTCCAAGACCTCGGTCGACAACATTTACGCGGTTGGAGACGTGACCGACCGCAAGAACCTGACGCCCGTCGCGATCCACGACGCCAACGCCTTTGCCGAGACGCTGTTCAACAACAGGCCTACGCCGGTCGACTACACCTTCATTCCCACGGCCGTGTTCTCCCAGCCTGAGATCGGCACGGTCGGGCTTTCGGAGGAAAAAGCGCGGGAGATGTACGGCGAGATCGATATTTACAAGACGAGCTTCAGGCCGCTTCGCTCGATGGTGAGCGGCAGCACCGAGAAAATGATGATGAAGCTCGTCATCGACATGAAGTCTGACCGGGTTGTCGGCGTCCACATTCTAGGCCCTGATGCTGCCGAGATCGTACAAATGGCGGCGATTGCGCTTCGGCTCGGCGTCACCAAGGCTCAGTTCGATGCGACCATGCCGCTGCATCCCTCCGCCGCCGAGGAACTGGTGACGATTCGCCATAAGTGGGAGGCGCCCACGCCGATAGCGGGATCAGATGCGGCGGCTTGAGGAAAAGGTCGCGCTCGTCACTGGCGGTGGGGCAGGGATCGGCCGCGCCATCGCCGAAACCTTCGCGCGCGAGGGCGCTTCGGTGATTGTGGCCGACCGGGACGGCGAGGCGGCCAAGGAGGTCGCGCAAGCCATCGTCAAGAATAACGGCGCGGCATCGGCGCATGAGGTCGATGTCACCGACACCCC
Organism: Pseudomonadota bacterium; assembly: GCA_046724315.1. Taxonomy (GTDB): domain Bacteria; phylum Pseudomonadota; class Alphaproteobacteria; order Rhizobiales; family Methyloligellaceae; genus Methyloceanibacter. The sequence goes on from JBKOWI010000103.1 coordinate 2,446, forward strand.
GCAAGTGAAGGCGCTGATGGCCGAGATCGACAAAGCCCACGGCCGGCTCGACGTGCTCGTCAACAATGCCGGCGTGGGCGAGCGCTCGGACTTCCGTCATCTCTCCGACGAGGCCTGGGACAAAGTTTGGAAGACCAATCTCGATGGCACGGTGCGCTGCGCGCGAGAGGCCTTCGATCTGCTAAAGGCATCGGGCAAGTCCTCTATCATCAATCTCTCCTCTATCATGGCCAGCAAACACACGCGCCAGATGGCCGTCTATTCAGCAACCAAGGGCGCGGTGTCGGCGCTGTCGCGGAGCCTCGCCGTCGAATACGCGCCTTACGGCATCCGCGTGAACACGCTGCTCCCTGGCTATGTCGAGACGGCGCTGATCGGCCGCTATCTGTCTAATCCGATGATCGCCAAGGCGCTGCTCACCCAGACGCCGCTCAGGCGATTCGGCACGCCGCAGGATATTGCCAATGCGGCCCTGTTCCTCGCCTCCGACGAGGCGGCCTACATCACCGGCGCTGCGCTCAACGTGGACGGCGGCATGGCCACCACGCTTTAGGACGCCTTCGCGGCAACGACACTTTGCGCGGTCGCCGTTGAAGGCAGCATCAAAGTCTCCTCGACAATCTCGTCGACCACACCAACCAGCGCGGCCTGCTCGCTGCCGCCGAGCTTCTTTATTGCGTCATAGCGGGCGAGCTGGCGATCGGCGCTTGTGCCGCGCTGCACGATCATGCGCGCATGGGCGACCTCGGCGATGCAGCCAAAATGCGCAGCATCCTCGGCGATGAGCTCGAACAATTCCTCGAGCAGGACGGGGAAGGGCACCACAGCGCCCTTGCCGAAATCGACCATGCCCTGCTCGATGCCGTAGCGTTGCGCACGCCAGCGGTTTTCACGCACGAGGAAGGGCGGGTAATAGCGCCAGCGCTGGTTCTCCCGCCTCAGGCGATAGAGCAGCCGCAGAATGCAACGGAAAAGCGAAGCGATGGCGATGCCGTCCTCGACGAGTGGGCAAACGTCGGTGATGCGCATCTCGAGCGTCGGGAAGCGCGCCGAGGGCCGCAAATCCCACCAGATCTTGGTCGCATCCTCGATCAGCCCGGCACTGACTAGAAGCTCGATCGTACGCTCGTACTCGCTATAGCTCGAAAACTGGTGGGGCACGCCGGTGCGGGGCAATTCATCGAACACTGATAGCCGATACGACTTGAGGCCTGTCTGGATGCCCTGCCAAAAGGGCGAGGATGTCGAGAGCGCAAGGAGATGCGGCAGGAAGTACGCCGCCTGGCCGAGCAGATCGATCCTGAGGTCATCGTCCTCGATGCCGACATGGACATGCATGCCGGAGATCACGAGCCGCCGCCCGACCTGCTGGAGGTCGCGGGCGATTACGTTATAGCGCTCCTTGTCGGTGTGCTGCTGGGCAGACCACTCGGCAAAGGGATGGGTCGATGAGGCAATCGGGGCGAGGCCAAACTCGTTGGCGATGCGCCCGACCGTGCCACGGAGATCGATCAGTTGATCACGCGCCTCCTGCATTGAGTTGCAGACGCGGGTGCCGACCTCGATCTGCGAGCGCAGGAATTCGGGGCTTACCTGGCCGCGCAGAGCCTCCTCGCACTTGGCGAGCAACTCGGGTGGCTGCTCGTGCGCAAGGTCGCGGCTATCCTTGTTCACGAGGAGATACTCCTCCTCGATACCCACGGTGAAGCTCGGTTCCTTCATGGCCATGGGTCCTATCGTGCCACGTTTGCAGGGGCCAGGGTTAGCTTCCCTCGGGGGTCCATGGCAGCTCCCCTTGGCCTCGCGTTAAGGGATATGTGGCACGCTCAACAAGGTCAGGCAATGAAGCGGCCTGCCTAGTCAGGGTTCCGTCAATCGCTTATATACCGGTCACTTTCAAGGAGAGCAGTCGGATGGCATCCCGGTGGAGCCCAGAGAGCTGGCGCAGCAAAAAGATCGAGCAGGCACCGGTCTACCCCGACCTTAGCCAGCTTGAGCAGGTCGAGAAGCAGCTTGCGACCTTTCCGCCGCTCGTGTTCGCCGGTGAGGCGCGCGAGCTGAAGTCCAAGCTCGGCCGTGTGGCTGCGGGCGAGGCGTTTCTGTTGCAGGGCGGCGATTGCGCCGAGAGCTTCCTCGAGCACCGCGCCGACGCGATCCGCGACTTCTTCCGTGTATTCCTCCAGATGGCGGTGGTGCTCACCTATGCCGGCGGTTCGCCGGTGGTGAAGGTCGGGCGTCTCGCAGGCCAGTTCGCCAAGCCGCGTTCGAGCGCGATAGAGATGCAGGACGGCAAGTCATTGCCGAGCTATCGCGGCGACATCGTCAATGGCATCGAGTTCACCGAGGCGGCGCGGCAGGCAGATCCCCAGCGGATGCTGATGGCTTATCGGCAGTCGGCGGCGACGCTCAATCTGGTGCGCGCGTTCGCTCAAGGCGGCTATGCCAACCTCGAGCATGTGCATCGATGGAACTTGGGCTTCGTCAAGGACAGCCCGGCAGGACACCGCTATCAGGAGCTCGCTGGACACATCGCCGAGACCTTGCGCTTCATGCGCGCCTGCGGGCTGAACGCGGACAACACGCCACAGCTCCGCACCACGAGCTTCTATACGAGCCACGAGGCGCTTCTGCTCGGCTACGAGCAGGCCTTCACGCGGATCGATTCGACCTCGGGCGACTGGTACGCCACCTCTGGGCACATGCTGTGGATCGGCGACCGCACACGACAGCCCGACCACGCTCATATCGAATATCTGCGCGGCATCAAGAACCCTGTCGGGTTGAAGGTCGGTCCCACGCTTGGGGCCGACGAGCTGCTCAAGCTCATAGACATCCTCAACCCGCAGAACGAGCCCGGGCGTCTCACGCTGATCTGCCGCTTCGGCTCGGACAAGGTCGCCAAGCACCTTCCGCCTCTGATCCGCACCGTGACGCGGGAAGGGAAGGTCGTGGTATGGGCGTGCGATCCAATGCACGGCAATACGATCAAGGCGGGAAGCGGCTACAAGACCCGGCCCTTCGATCTCATTCTGTCAGAGGTCGAGTCGTTCTTCGACATTCACCGGGGTGAGGGGACCCATGCTGGCGGCATCCATGTCGAGATGACCGGGCAGAATGTCACCGAATGCATGGGTGGCGCCAAAGCCGTCACCGAGACCGATCTATCGGACCGCTACCACACCCATTGCGACCCGCGGCTCAATGCTGACCAATCGCTCGAGCTTGCCTTCATCATGGCCGAGAGGCTGAAACGCGAGCGCGAAGGGCGGCCGGAGCCAGAGATCTCGATTGCCGCCGGCGAGTAGTTGGGAACCTCCGTTGTCATGCCCGCAAAAGCGGGCATCCAGTACCCACCGTAGCCACTTACTTATGAACCTTGGGGGATAGCTGGATTGCCTGGTCAATCCGGGCAATGACCAGAGACTTTGATAATTATGGCGAAAGCGATCACAAACTCCTTCAAGCTCGCACTCGCGCAGCTCAACCCTGTGGTAGGCGACATCGCGGGCAACCTCGCCAAAGCCCGCGAGGCTCGAGCTCGCGCCGGCGAAGCGGGCGCCGACCTCATCGTCTTTACCGAGCTTTATCTGACCGGCTATCCCATTGAGGATCTTGTATTGAAGCCTGCCTTGCAGAAGGCGGCGCGCGAGGCGTGCGAGGAGTTCGCAGGCGACACCGGCAATCGCGGCCCCGCGGTGCTTGTCGGACTGCCTTGGGGCGATGGACCCTTCGTCTACAATGCCGTGGCGCTGCTCGACCGGGGCCGCATCGAGGCTGTGCGCTACAAGAACAATCTGCCGAATTACGGCGTGTTCGACGAGAAGCGCGTCTTCGCAGCGGGCCCGATGCCGGAGCCGATCGATTTCAGAGGGCTGAAGCTAGGCGTTCCCATCTGCGAAGACATCTGGAGCGAGGAGGTCTGCGAGGTCCTTGCCGATGCTGGGGCGAAGCTGCTCATCGTACCGAACGGCTCGCCCTATTGGATCGACAAGCAGGAGGTGCGCTACGGCGTCGCAGAGACGAGGGTCGCTGAGACGCGGCTTCCGCTCGCTTATATCAATCAGGTTGGCGGCCAGGATGAGCTCGTGTTCGACGGCGCCTCCTTCGTGCTCAATGAGGACGCCGCGCTCGCAGTGCAGATGCCAGCCTGGGAAGAGGCGGTAGGCGTCACGGAGTGGCACTGCGAGAATGGACGTTGGCGCTGCTTTCCGGGTCTCATTGCCGAGATCGAGGAAGGCGACGCCGCCAATTATCTCGCCTGCGTCACCGGCTTGCGCGATTATGTGGACAAGAACGGCTTTCCCGGCGTGGTGCTAGGCCTCTCCGGCGGCGTCGACTCGGCCCTTTGCGCCGTAATGGCCGTCGATGCGCTCGGAGCTGACCGCGTGCGCTGCATCATGCTTCCTTACAGCTACACCAGCAACGAAAGCCTGAATGATGCGGCCGCAACTGCAGAAGCGCTTGGCGTGCGCTACGACATCCTGCCGATCCACAATGCCGTTGATGGGTTGACCGAGGATCTCGCCAAGATCTTCGCCCGCACGAGTGCCGACGCGACCGAGGAGAACTTGCAGAGCCGAGCGCGTGGCACCCTCCTCATGGCGATCTCGAACAAGTTCGGGCCGATTGTCATCACCACCGGCAACAAGTCCGAGGTCTCGGTTGGCTACGCCACGCTCTATGGCGACATGAACGGCGGCTTCAATCCGATCAAGGACCTTTACAAGACGCAAGTCTATGCGCTGGCGCGTTACCGCAACACTGAGCGGCCTAAAGGCTGCCTGGGGCCCACCGGCATTGTTATCCCCGCAAATGTCCTGACCAAGGAGCCCAGCGCCGAGCTCAAGGCAAATCAGCGCGATCAGGACACGCTGCCGCCTTACGATGTCCTCGACGACATCCTCAATTGCCTAGTCGAGCTCGAGATGCCGCTGCCCGAGATCATCGCGCGCGGGCACCCGCCTGAACTCGTGAAGAAGGTCGAGCGCATGCTCTACCTCGCAGAATATAAGCGCAGGCAGGCGGCTCCCGGCGTGAAGATCACGGCAAAGAATTTCGGCCGAGACCGGCGCTATCCCATCACCAACAAATTCCGCGAGAAGCTCTCCCCATGAGCGTCGCGGTGAGATTTGCGCCGAGTCCGACCGGACGGCTCCACGCCGGCAACATTCGCACCGCGCTGCACAATTGGCTGTTCGCGCGGAAGACGGGCGGACGCTTGCTGCTCCGCCTCGACGACACCGACAGGGAGCGCTCCACCGAGGAATTTGCGCGCGGCATTGAGGAGGATCTCACTTGGCTCGGCATCGATTGGGCCAGGGAGGTCCGCCAGTCGGAGCGCTTCGATCTGTATGATGCAGCCGTCCAGACTTTGAAGCGGGCAGGGCGGCTTTATCCCGCCTACGAGACGCCCGAAGAGCTCGAGCTTAAGCGCAAGCGTCAGCTCGCGCGCGGCCGCCCCCCGGTCTATGACCGCGCGGCGCTGAAGCTGACCGAGGAGGATAAGGCCAGGCTCGAAACCGGGGGGCGCAAGCCACATTGGCGCTTCAAGCTCGAAACGCGCGACGTGGTCTGGGACGACCTCGTGCGCGGCCGCCAGCATGTCGATGCCGCTTCGTTGTCGGACCCGGTGCTGGTTAGGGCGGACGGCACTTATCTCTACACGCTGCCGAGCGTAGTCGACGATATCGACCTTGGCATTACCCACGTGATCCGCGGCGAAGACCATGTGGTCAACACGGCCCCGCAGATTCAGCTGTTCGAAGCACTCGGCGCGGCCAATCCTGCTTTCGGCCATCACAGTCTGCTGGTGACCGCCGACGGGCAGGCATTATCGAAACGAGACCGCTCTCTCGCGATCGAAGGCTTGCGCGAGGACGGAATCGAGTCGCTCGCCGTCGCAAGTTATGTCGCAACGATCGGCACATCCGACCCGATCGCCCCACACACGAGCCTCGACGAGCTGGTGCAAAGCTTCGACCTTTCCAAGTTATCGCGGGCTCCGGCCCGCTTCGATCCCGCGGAGCTACGCGCGCTGAACGCGAAGCTCCTGCATATACTCCCGTTCAGTGCCGTTGCTTCGAGGCTTCGGGCCATGGATGTTGGTGGCGGCCAGGAATTCTGGGAAGCGGTGCGGGGCAATCTCGCGCGGCTTGACGAGGCGAGGCTCTGGTGGCGCGTCGCCGAAGGCCCATTGCAGCCGGTGATCGAAGACCGCGAGCTCTGTCATAAGGCTGCTGGACTCTTGCCGCCTGAACCGTGGGATCAAGCCACCTGGTTTACTTGGTCTTCCGCCATCAAGGCCGCGACCGGCGCCAAGGGGAGGGCATTGTTTCAGCCTCTTCGACTTGCTTTGACTGGCGAGGAACAGGGGCCAGAGCTCAAGCACCTTCTGCCCCTGATCGGGAGACGCCGCGCGGCGGCGCGGCTCGAGGGGCACACGGCCTGAACGAATTTATTGGGCGGTTGGAGCTGCCGCCGGCTTGGCGGTCTTCTTAATGATGCTCGACGAGCCTGCCGCAGGCTGACCCGCGGGCGCCGCCGAAGCCGATGCTGCTGGAGGCGCCGAAGAAGCTGCGGGCGGAGGTGTCGGAGCCTTCTGCGCCGGGGGTGCACTTTGAGCCGCCGCCGCCGCAGGCACCGGATTTGCCGGCGGGTTGCTGCCGGTCACGTCAAGATCGAGCTGCGGCGTTGGCTGGCTCGCCGGACCCGCTGCAGGCGCAACCGTCTGACCGGCAGGAGGAGGCGCCGGCGGCTTCGCCGCGACCTTGCCCTTGCCTTTGCCCTTGGCCGGCTGCGAGGCCGCCTCGGCTTCGGCGCGCTTGTTGGCCGCCTCGATGTCGGTCGGATTGTATTCGGCCTGCTTGCACGAGCAGCCCTGCACATATTCCTTGCGGAACCGTAAGGCGACGGGGAGATCCATGTAGGCCGAACCGTTGAGCGAGATCGCCTGCTCAATCTCTTGGCCGGGGTTCCGATAGACGTAGAGCTCAGCCGGCGCGGCGCAGCTTGATTGGCATTGCTGAGCTTCCTGAGCCAACTGGCTCGCATAGGTGGCATAACTGATCGGATAGAAGAAGCCGTCGCAGAGCCTCACGCATACTGAGCGATAGCGGCCGTTCGGATCGATGCTGCGATAGATCGGCGTCTGCGGAATGTCTTGTACCTCTTCCTCCTGGCCGCCGCCGAAGATATCGAATAGGCCGCCACGCCGCGCCGTCTGCCGGGGTTGTCCGCCGCAGCCGGCGCGGGCCAGCGCATCCTGAAGCTCGGCCTGACGCCGCCTGTTTCCGCCGCCGCCGGTCAGGGCCTGGCGCTGCTCCTGAAGCTGGCTCAGCTGGCGGCGCGCATCCTCGACGCGGTCGTTCATCTTCAGGCATTGCGGGTTCCTAACCAGCCCGCGGCCGAAGATGAAGAAACTCTGGAAGCAGCCAGCGTCGTCCATGGCCGCTTGCGTGCCCTGGAACACGCGGTCTGCCGCAGCAATCTGCTGGTCGATGCGGGCGAGGTCGGCGCTATTCGCGCCCCCTCCGCCGCCCTGCGCCGCCGTGAGGTCTTGCTGGAGCTGCATGCAGCGGATCTGCTGATCGGTCTGCGCCAAAGCGAGGTCGCCGCCGGCCGTGAGCGCCGTGCCGCAAAGGACTAGCGCAACAAGACGCGCGCGACCGATCGTCCGCAGCGGCGACGCGATCAGACGCCGAAAATTGTGCTTACCGTTCACGAAGTTGGTTCCACTCCCCAGGGCCCAGCGACGCATTATGCGCGGCTAAAATCGAGGGTCAATGCGGCATCAATAAGATGATTCACGGGGAGTTGCTTGACGCTTCTACCAATTACCGCCATAAGCGGCCCCAAGATGATGCAAAAGCAACCCATCTTTATGATTTCGTGCGGCATCATTCCGGGCTAGCAAACAAGCTCGCCCGGCCGTTCTTCCTTCAACTATCTTCATTTAAATCCGAACGTTAGGGCGGGCCTCGAGCCGAAGGGGCTTGGTCAGTGGCGCTTAAGCTTTACAACACGCTCACCCGCAAGAAGGAGGTGTTCGAGCCGCTCGATCCCTCCAATGTGCGCATGTATGTGTGCGGGCCAACGGTCTACGACTTCGCCCATATCGGCAATGCGCGGCCGGTGATCGTCTTCGACGTCCTGTTCAGGCTGCTGCGGCACATCTACGGGCCCGAGCATGTCACCTATGTCCGCAATATCACCGACGTCGACGACAAGATCAACGCGCGGGCGGCAGAGGAATATCCGGACCTTCCGCTGAACGAGGCGATCAGGCGCGTCACCGAGAAGACCGAGGCGCAATTCCACAAGGACATGGCAGCGCTCGGCGTGCTCGATCCGAGCGTGGAGCCGCGCGCGACCGAGCACATCGCTCAGATGAAGGCGATGATCGAGCGGCTGGTCGAGAAGGGCTGCGCTTACGTGGCCGAGGACCATGTGCTGTTCCATGTCGCGTCGATGCCGGACTACGGCAAGCTTTCGGGCCGGTCGCTCGACGAGATGATCGCCGGCGCGCGGGTCGAGGTCGCGCCTTACAAGAAAGACCCGATGGACTTCGTGCTGTGGAAGCCGTCTAAGCCCGGCGAGCCGTCATGGCCGTCGCCCGCCGGAATCGCTGCGCGCGGTCGCCCCGGTTGGCACATCGAGTGCTCGGCCATGGCAGAGGCGCATCTCGGCGACGTGTTCGACATCCATGGCGGCGGCATCGATCTCGTCTTTCCGCACCATGAGAACGAGATCGCCCAGTCGCGTTGCGCGCATGGCACCAAGATCATGGCGCAGGTGTGGATGCATAACGGCTTCCTCCAGGTCGAAGGGGAGAAGATGGCGAAGAGCCTCGGCAACTTCGTCACCGTCCACGAGTTGCTCGAAGGATGGCAGGGTTACGCCTGGCCGGGAGAGGCGCTCAGATTCAATATGCTCCGCACTCAATATCGACAGCCGCTCGATTGGACGCTGGTGAGTCTCGACGAAGCACATAAGACGTTGTGGGAGTGGTACGGCGATCTCGAAGGGAAGGAGCCTGCGACCGGCCTTCCAGGCCCGGTGTTAGACGCGCTCTTGGATGATTTGAACACGCCAAAGGCGATTGCCGAGATGCACAGGTTACACAGCGCAGGCCATTGGGAGAGTCTGCGAGCAGCGCTCGACTTCCTGGGTTTCTCAGGCGACCGTGCCAAAATTGGAAGAACCGCTTCAGCCGCTGGAAGATCATCTCTCCGCTTTCACGTCGTGGCGGTGAGTGAGCGCATCGCGGCGCGCAACGCTGCGCGAGCCGCCAAGAATTTCAAGGAGGCTGACCGCATCCGCGACGAGCTCGAAGCCATGGGCATCACGCTGAAAGACGCGAAGGACCCCAAGACCGGCGAGCTTGTCACCACCTGGGAAGTCGCCCGATGACGCGCGAACGCATCTCGCTCTACGACACGACGCTGCGCGACGGCGCGCAGACGCACGGCGTCGACTTCTCGGTCGAGGACAAGTGGCTGATTGCCCAGCAGCTCGACGTGCTTGGCCTCGACTATATCGAGGCGGGCTATCCCGGCGCGAACCCGACAGATACGCGCCTTTTCGCCGAAGCTAAGCCTCTCGGCCACGCGCGCCTCACCGCCTTCGGCATGACCAAGCGACCGGGTCGGTCGCTCTCGAACGACCCCGGCTTCCGAGCTCTGCTCGCTACCAAGGTCGACGCCATCTGCCTCGTCGCCAAGACCTGGGACTTCCATGTCGATGTCGCGCTCGGCACGACCCTCGAAGAGAATCTCGCGGCCATCAAGGAATCGACTGCGGCCGTGGTAGCGAGCGGGCGTGAGGCGCTCATCGACTGCGAGCATTTCTTCGACGGCTACAAGGCCAATTCCCAATACGCGCTCGACTGCGCCAAGACCGCCTACGAGGGCGGCGCTCGCTGGGTGGTGCTGTGCGACACCAATGGTGGCACACTGCCAGAGGAGATCGAGAGGATTGTCGCCGAGGTCGTGAAGCTAATTCCGGGCGACCAACTCGGCATCCATGTGCATAACGACACCGATAACGGCGTGGCCAATTCGCTCGCGGCGGTGCGAGCCGGCGCGCGCCAGGTCCAAGGCACTCTGAACGGGCTTGGCGAGCGCTGCGGCAACGCGAACCTCACCTCCATCATCCCGACTTTGATGCTGAAATCGGACTATGCCGACCGCTTCGAAACTAGTGTCACGCCGGAAAAGCTCAGGACCCTGACCCACGCATCGCGTGTCCTCGACGAAGTACTGAACCGCGCGCCGAACCGCCACGCGCCTTACGTGGGCGAGGCTGCCTTCGCCCATAAAGGCGGGATTCATGTCTCCGCCGTGCAAAAGGACCCACGCACCTATGAGCATGTGCCGCCTGAGTCTGTCGGCAATCGACGTAAGCTGCTCGTCTCCGACCAGGCCGGGCGCTCCAACATCCTGGCGGAGCTCGACCGCATCGGTACCCCCATCCCCAAGGACGATCCGCGCATTGGCAAGCTGCTCGATGAGGTGAAGGAGCGCGAGGCCACGGGCTATGCCTACGAGGCGGCGGACGCCTCATTCGAGCTGCTCGCGCGACGCATGCTCGGCAACGTGCCGCAATTCTTCGAGGTCGATTCCTTCCGCGTCATGGTCGAGCGGCGGCACAATGCGCTTGGCGAGCTCGTCACTGTGTCGGAGGCGACGGTGAAGGTGCGCATTGACGGCGAAACGGTGCTGTCGGTCGGTGAGGGGAACGGTCCGGTCAATGCACTCGACAAGGCACTGCGCAAGGACCTCGGCCCCTACCAGAGCTTCATCAACGATCTCGAGCTGGTTGACTACAAGGTGCGCATTCTGACCGGCGGTACCGATGCCGTCACGCGCGTCCTGATCGAGAGCCGCGACGGAGTGGGCAACCGCTGGTTCACGATCGGCGTCTCGCCGAACATTGTCGATGCATCGTTCGAGGCGCTGCTCGATTCCATCAATTACAAGTTGATCCGCGACGGCGCGCCGGCGCCTTGACCATGGAGATCAGTCTATGGCGAAGCACCAAGATGCTCCCGGGCGCGTCGCGCGTTGCGCTTGCAGCAGTTTGACGGTCACCGCGCGCGGTGAGCCGATCGATGTCTATCTCTGCAGTTGTACGGCCTGCCAGCGCGGCACCGGAAGCGCATTTTCCTACGCGGCCATCTTCCCCGAGTCAGCGGTAAGCATTGCCGGCGAAAGGCGGCCATATAGGCAGCAGGGCGACTCGGGCGCTTCGTCGAGAGTTTCTTCTGCCCGGCTTGCGGGACGGTTGTACTGTTTCGCGCCGAAGGATTGCCAGGGACGCTTGGCGTGCCGGTCGGCTGCTTTGCCGATCCGAGCTTTGCGAAGCCGTCGAAGCTGTTCTGGGCGTCACGACGCCATCATTGGCTCGATCTTCCCAAAGACATCGCGATAGTCGAGACGCAGTAGGGCTAGAACTTCGCCGAGACTTCTTCCTCGGCCTGTGCATCGGCTGCGGCGGGATAGACCTGGAGCGCCTTGTCGATCGCGGAGATGACCTCATCCACGCGATCGACCACGAGCATGTTGAGCTCAAGACCAGGCCGCACGAAAAGCTCGCCGCTCATTTTATCAAACAGGGCAAGCAGTGGGTCCCAGAATCCCTCAATATTCACGAGTACGATTGGCTTCGCATGCCGGCCGAGCTGCGACCAGGTGAGCTGCTCGACGAATTCCTCCAGCGTTCCGATGCCGCCGGGCAAAGCGACGAACGCGTCCGACTTCACAAACATCAGGTGTTTGCGCTGATGCATATCGTCGACCACGATCAGCTCCTGCGCCTCGATCAGCATGTGCTCGCGCTCGCTCAAGAAGCCGGGGATGATGCCGGTGACGTGGCCCCCATGGCGAAGCGTCGCGTGAGCAATCTCGCCCATTAATCCAAGGCTGCCCCCGCCATAGACGAGGCCGATGCGGTTCTCGGCCAGGATGCGGCCGAAATCGCGCGCGGCCTTAGCAAAGGCAGGATTGCGGCCCGAGCCCGAGCCGCAATAGACGCAAATGTTCCGGATGCCCGGTGCGAGGGGGACGTCATTCATGAGGAGTCATGTGGCATTCGGTTTCGACGTGCGTCAAGGAAAGCTCTCTTCCGATCGGGGTGGCAGGAACTTGTGTGATCGATTAGGGTTCCCGCGCCGTCAAATAGCTGACACATCGGCCCTGTTTGGTGGCGTGCGAATAAGCGTTCTCTAAGGAATGTTGGGATGATGAAAGCGTTCACTATGTTGGGTTTGGGAATTGGGGCCGCGCTCTGTGTTGTCGCCCTAAAGCTCGATGTGGCGCCTGCCGCGGCCAAAATGGCTGGCTACCGGCTCGCAGCTGATGAAACGCCCGGGGACAAGAGCCTGATTGCGCCTGAAGGCGCGCAAGAGGAATCCTCGGATAACTCGCCGCATCACGAGCCGTCCATTAGGTTCGTCACCGTTGACTACCAGGACGCAGGTGATACCGGGGGGAAGGTGACGCTCGCTGGAACGGCACCGGCGGGCACCGTGCTCTATATCTTTTTTGACGATAATCCCTTTGCCAAGCTCGCTGTGGATGACCAGGGAAAATGGAGCGTGGAGAAGGAGGTCAAGCTCGAGAACGGCAATCACACGATCCGCGCCGATCAATATGACGAGACTACGCGGATGCTGTCAGGACGCGCCATGGTGACCGTGGCGCGCGTGCCGCCGGGGGAAGCGCCAAAGGATCAGGCCGCCGGACCTGGCGGGTCTCCGGCGCCGCAACCGCCTCAGCCCTAGGATTCCGGCCCCCGGGACGCGCAAAGTTGACCTTTTTTGGCCTTTTCAAGGCCGTAAAGTTCTGCGCGTCATGATGGCGCGCGCCGCGCATCGCCGAGGGTTGATCGGGATGAAGCGCAGCAAGAGGTCCACTGGCTGGCGAGTAGCCATTTTGGTTGGCGCCTTTGCGGGTGCCGCCGGGCTCTATCTTTATGCGCAAGGCATCATTCCGCCTTTGCCTGCGATCCAGGGCAACGAAACGGGCAGCGTTCCCGTAGTGTCTTCAGCGGCCGAGCCGCAAATCACGCAACCGCAAGCATCGGCGCCTGCCGACGCGCCTCCGAAGCCGGTGATCGCGGCGACCGGCGGGGCTGCACCGCCGGCGAAGCCGATGACCGTCCCAAGCTTCGATGTGGTGCTGGTCGAGCCGAGCGGCGAAGGCGTGCTCGCCGGCCGTGCCCAACCGGGTTGGACCGTGAGCCTGGAGAGTGGCGGCGCCAAAGTCGCCTCGGCCACCGCCGATGCGCAGGGCGAGTGGAGTATCGTGCTGGAGAAGCCGCTTCCTCAAGGCAACCATTCGTTCTCGCTCAAGACGATATCGCCGGACGGAACGAGAGCGTTGTCCTCGCAGCAAACGGTGTCGGTGGCTGTCGCCAAGGTTGGAGAGGACAGAAGCGCGCCTCTCGCCAATGCCAGCGAGCCTCCGGAGACGGAGCCGGCAGGAAATGTGCCGGTGTCGAGCGATACGGCGTCGACAAATACCAAACATTCAGAGACGCAAGTCGCATCGATCGAGCCGACCATCCAAGCGCTCCCAGCTGGCGAGGCGATGCAACAAACGAAGCCGGAGATCACGCTCAGCACCGTCGACTATCAAGACATCGGCCTCGAGGCCGGGAGACTCACGGTCACCGGCACGGCCCAACCAGGAGCTACTCTGTCGCTTTATTTCGACGATACGCCGGTGGCCAAGGTGGCTGCCGATAATCTTGGCATATGGCGCATCGAGACTGACAAGAAACTTGGGCTCGGGCAGCACACCTTCCGCGCCGAGCGCCACGACCAGGCCACGCAGAAGGTGGCGTCGCGTGCGACAGTTACTTTCGAGCGCGCCAATCCCGTGCCGCCTCCGGTGGTCGCCGAGGGGGGCAAATCCGCCTCTCAAGTCGCAGCTCTTGAAAGCGGTCAGGAGCAAACGTCAGCGCAGGATGCGTCGATCACCGAAAAGGCCAAGATCTACATCATCAAACGCGGCGACACGCTGTGGGCGATCGCCAAGCGCTATCTCGGCAGTGGCTTGCTGTACGGCTCGATCTTCCAAGACAATCGTGAGGTGATCAGGAATCCCGACCTGATCCTGCCTCAGCAAAAGGTGAAAATGCCGAAGTCCTGACGCGCTTGGCGCAGGAGCGCCATAGGACTATATCTTTGAAATGTAAGGGCAGCGCTTGAGGCTGCCCTTTTTTGCCGCGCCGATGGGACCGAATTTTCCCCATGCAAGACCTGCCGCAATCGAGAGCCGATGCCGTGCTGCAAGCGCGGAGCGGGCACTTCGCGGTCCTGCGTGAGCTGCTTCCTTACGTCTGGCCTGCCGACCGCCCCGACCTGCGCTGGCGGGTGGTCTTTGCCCTCCTCGCGCTGGTGGCAGCCAAGGCGATCACGCTCGCCGTACCAATTGCCTACAAGCAGGTCGTCGACTGGCTGACAGGTCACGCAAGCGGAGCCGGTGTCGCGAACGGGTCCGCCATCGGTCTTGCCGCTCTCCCGGCCATGCTCATCATCGCCTACGGCGTCGGCAGGGTGCTGATGGTCCTGTTTGCGCAGTTCCGCGACATCTGGTTCACCGTGGTCGCGCAGCATGCCGTGCGCGAACTTGCCATCAAGACCTTCCGGCATCTGCACGCTCTTTCACTGCGCTTTCATCTCGAGCGGCGCACCGGAGGCTTGAGCCGGGTTATCGAGCGCGGTGCGAACGGCGTCGACACCATCGTGCGTATGGCGTTGTTGAACTCGATCCCGACCGCCGTCGAGCTCCTCATGATCTCCGGCCTCGTCGCCTATTATTTCGGCTGGATCTACGTCCTCGTCGTGCTGGCGACTGTCCTTCTGTATGTGTGGTTCACCTTCGTGGCGAGCGAGCGGCGCATCGCCATTCGCCGCGACATGAACGACTCGGATACTGAGGCACATTCGAAGGCGGTCGATAGCCTGCTCAATTACGAGACCGTGAAATATTTCGGCAACGAGGAGCTCGAGGCGAAGCGCTTCGATGCCTCGATAGCGCGCTACGTGAAGGCTGCAATCCGCACCTACACCTCGCTTGGGGTGCTCAATACCGGGCAAGCCATCATCTTCACGATCGGCACGGTGATCTGCATGCTGCTTGCGGCGCGCGACGTGACGCGAGGCACGCTCACCGTGGGCGACTTCGTCATGATCAACGCCATACTCATGCAGCTCTATGTGCCGCTCAACTTCATGGGCATGGTCTATCGCGAGATCAAGCAAGGGCTGATCGATATCGAGACAATGTTCGCGCTGCTGCACGAGCCGGCTGAGATCGTCGACCGGCCTGGCGCCAAGACGCTGCGCGTGCGGAAGGGCGAAATCAAGTTCGAGAACGTCTCCTTCGCCTACGATCCCGAACGGCCGATCCTAAAAAATGTGAGCTTCGAGGTTCCGGCCGGGAAGATGGTGGCGATTGTAGGCCCGTCAGGCGCGGGGAAGTCCACCATCTCGCGCATCCTATTCCGCTTCTACGAGATCTCGCGGGGGAAGGTGCTGATCGACGGCCAAAACATCAGGGACGTGACGCAGGCCTCGCTCAGGGCCGCAATCGGCATGGTCCCGCAGGATACCGTGCTGTTCAATGACACGATCGAGTACAACATCCGCTATGGCAAGCCCGACGCGAGTTCCGCCGAAGTGCGCCAGGCGGCGCGGCTCGCGCAGATCCATGAGTTCATCGTGACCTTGCCGCAAGGTTACGACTCGCTTGTCGGCGAGCGGGGCCTGAAGCTTTCGGGCGGCGAGAAGCAGCGTGTAGCAATAGCCCGCACCATCCTCAAGTCGCCGCCCATCCTGATGCTCGACGAGGCGACCTCGGCGCTCGACTCTCACACCGAGAAGGAGATCCAGGACGCGCTCGAGCGCGTGGCCGAGAACCGCACCAGCCTCGTCATCGCGCATCGGCTCTCGACCGTGGTTCATGCCGACAACATCATCGTGCTCGATCATGGCGAGATCGTCGAACATGGCACGCATCTCGAGCTTTTGGCGAAAGGCGGCCTCTATGCCAGCCTGTGGGCACGCCAACGCGAGGCCGACGAGGCACGCGAGCGGCTTGCCCAGGTCCTCGAAGAGGACGAGCTGCCGCAATCGCGAGCGGCCGAACGCCTCGAGGACGAAGCCCTTGCCTCGACTTAGCACCAGCGATCCATCTGCATGAGCAACGGTCACAGCATCCTCGACAGCATCACCAATGCGTTCGTCCCTATCCACCAGGACGGCTACAAGTTCGTGCTCGCCGCGGCATTGGCGACGATCGTCCTCTTCCTACTCGTCCCGCCGCTCGGCTGGCTCGCGGCGATAGCGACGGCTTGGTGCGCCTATTTCTTTCGCGATCCCGAGCGCGTCATTCCGGCGCGCAAAGGTCTCGTCGTGAGCGCGGCCGACGGCAAGGTCGTCGGCGCGGCTGCTGTGGTCCCGCCGCGCGAGCTTGAGCTTGGGTCCGAGTCACGCACCCGCGTCTCCGTATTCCTGTCAATTTTCGACGTTCATATCGTCCGCGCGCCAGTCGCGGGCCGCATTGTGAGAAGCCATTACGTGCCGGGGGTTTTCCTCAATGCCGAGCTCGACAAGGCGAGCGAAGACAACGAGCGACGTGACCTTGTCATTGAGACCGAGACCGGCGAGAAAGTCGGCGTGATGCTGATTGCCGGGCTGATCGCAAGGCGAATCGTGACTTTCGCAGGCGAGGGGACTAGCGTAGCGAGGGGCGAGCGCATCGGACTGATCCGCTTCGGGAGCCGTGTCGATGTCTACCTTCCACCAAATGCTTCTGTGCTCGTGGGCGCCGGGCAGACCGCAATCGGCGGAGAGACCGTGTTGGCGGAGCTTGCAAACGCCGGGGCCGTGCGGCAGTCCGAGATTGCCGGCCAGTCTGCGCTGATCAAGGGATAGTGGTGCGCATGTTTCCACCCTTCGATCCCGAACGCGATGAACGGAGACGGCGGCAGCTCGTCTTCGCCCGCGGCCAGGTGCCGGTTAGGGTCCTGATCCCCAATATCTTCACTCTGGTTGGATTGTGTGCTGGCCTCACCGCCATCCGCATGGGCATCGAGTCGCGCTGGGATCTCGCGGTGGCGGCCCTCGTATTCGCAGCTTTTCTCGACGGAGTCGATGGGCGTGTCGCTCGTCTGCTCAAAGCGTCCTCGCGCTTTGGCGCCGAGCTCGACAGCCTTGCCGACTTTGTGAATTTCGGCGTGGCGCCTGCCATCATCATGTTCAATTGGGCGCTCGAGGATCTGCATAGCCTCGGCTGGATCGCCGTGCTCGTGTTTGCGGTGTGCTCGGCGCTGCGGCTCGCGCGCTTCAACGTGTCTCTCGACAGGACCGATCTTCCGGCCTGGAAAAGCAACTACTTCGTCGGCGTGCCGGCGCCGGCGGGGGCCATTCTCCTGCTGCTCCCGATCTACGCGCAGGATCTCGGGCTGCATCTGCCGCGCCTCACGCCGCTTGTTTTCTTCTATACGCTCGGTATCGCGCTTCTCATGGTGAGCAACGTGCCGACCTTCTCGGGCAAGCTGATCGGCCAGAAGATCGCGCGCGAATATGTGCCACCGGTCTTCGTGGCGGCGGCTCTCTTCATGGCCCTGCTTCTCACCTATCCGTCGCTAACCCTTGCGGTGGGCTCCCTGACCTATCTCGCGCTGATCCCAGTCTCGGCCTATCGCTATCTCGCCGAGGAACGAAAAACCGCGCAGGCCGCCAAGGCCAAGAACGGCAAGGGCCGTGAAGTGCCAATTCAGGAACAGGCGCGCGCCACCGAGGAGATGAGCGTCAGAACCAAACCATGAAACAGCGCCTTTCAGGCTATCTTCGGCAGCTCGAAGCCGAGAGCATCCACATCATGCGCGAGGTCGCGGCCGAGTTCCGCAACCCGGTGATGCTCTATTCCGTCGGAAAAGACTCCTCGGTGATGTTGCATCTCGCGCTCAAGGCCTTTTATCCCGGCAAGCCGCCGTTCCCGTTGCTGCACGTAGACACCACCTGGAAGTTCCGCGAGATGATCGCGTTCCGCGACAAGGAAGCGCGCCGGCTCGGGCTCGACCTGATTGTCCACACCAACGAGCAGGGGGTAAAGGACGGCATCTCACCCATCACTCATGGCAGCGCGCTCTACACCGACATTATGAAGACGGAGGCGCTGAAGCAGGCGCTCGCGAGCCACGGCTTTGATGCGGCCTTCGGCGGGGCGCGGCGCGATGAGGAAAAATCGCGCGCCAAAGAGCGCGTGTTCTCGTTCCGCAATGTCTCCCACAACTGGGATCCGAAACGACAGCGGCCCGAGCTCTGGCATCTCGCCAACACCAAGATCAGGCCGGGCGAGAGCATGCGCGTGTTCCCGCTATCGAATTGGACCGAGCTTGACGTTTGGACCTATATCCATCTCGAAGATATCCCCGTCGTGCCGCTTTATTTCGCGGCAGACCGACCGGTCATCGAGCGCGGCGGCATGCTGATCATGGTCGATGATGCCCGGCTGCCGATCGATCCCGGCGAGAAGCCGGAAATGATGCGCGTCCGCTTCCGCACACTCGGCTGCTATCCGCTCACCGGCGCCATCAAGTCGGATGCTGCTACTGTGCCCGAGATCATCGAAGAGCTTGTCGAGACCCGCTACTCCGAGCGGCAGGGGCGTGTCATCGACCACGATCAGTCGGGCTCGATGGAGAAGAAGAAGCAGGAGGGATACTTCTGATGGCGCGTCTCAGCGTTGTCGAGACCGAGCCGCAAACAGCTGCCGAGCGGGTCGCCGCCCGGATTGCGGCTGAAGAGGATCGCGGGCTCCTGCGCTTCCTCACCTGCGGTAGCGTCGATGACGGCAAGTCCACGCTGATCGGCCGACTGCTCTACGACTCATCGCTGGTCTACGAGGATCAAATACACACCGTCGAGCATGAGTCCCGGCGACCCGGAGCGGCGCGGGGAGGGGCGCTCGATCTTTCGCTCCTGATCGACGGCCTGCAGGCCGAGCGTGAACAGAAGATCACCATCGACGTCGCTTACCGCTATTTCTCCACGCCCCGGCGTAAGTTCATCGTCGCCGACACGCCAGGTCACGTGCAGTACACGCGCAACATGGCAACCGGCGCATCGAATTGCGATTTCGCCGTGCTCCTCGTCGATGCGCGCAGTGGCGTGCTGACTCAGACCCGCCGGCACGCCTGCATACTCTCGCTGCTCGGCATCAAGAAGGTCGCGCTTGCCGTCAACAAAATGGATCTCGTCGACTTCGATCCGGCGCGTTTTGAGGCGATCGCGGACGACTTTGCAAACTTCGCCGCGCCGCTCGGCTTCGAGTTGATCACCGCCATCCCGGTCTCCGCGCTTAAAGGCGATAACGTGATCAGCCCAAGCGCGCATATGCACTGGTATCACGGGCCCACCCTGCTCGGACATCTTGAGACTGTCGATATCGGCAGGACGCCGGGGGAGCAGCCATTCCGCTTTCCAGTGCAGTGGGTTAACCGGCCACATCTCGACTTCCGCGGTTATGCCGGAACGGTGGCGAGCGGCATCGTGCGGCGCGGCGACGAGGTGGTGATCAGTCCTTCGGGGAAGCGCGCCCATGTGGCCCGCATTGTCACCGCCGATGGCGACCTCGAGGCAGCACAGGAAGGCGATGCGGTGACGCTCACGTTTGCCGAGGAGGTCGATGTGAGCCGCGGTGATCTCATCGCGCTTCCAGGCTCGGCGCCTTCGATCGCCGACCAGATCGCGGCGAAGCTTATCTGGTTCGACGACGAGCCGATGCTGCCTGGCCGCGCCTATACGCTGAAATGCGGCCCACAAACCACTACCGCAACCGTCTCGAACCTGAAGCACAAGCTCAACGTCGACAATCTCGATCACGTCGCCGGCAAGACTCTCGAGCTCAACGAGGTCGGCTCTTGCAATATCAGCACCGCGAGGGCGCTAGTGTTCGACCCTTACGCGGAAAATGTCGATACCGGCTCGTTCATCCTGATCGACCGCTTCACCAACGCGACGGTTGCGGCAGGCATGATCGAGTTTGGCCTCAGGCGCGCCACCAATATCCAATGGCAAGAGCTGTTCATCGACAAGGCGGCGCGCGCCGGTCTGAAAGAGCAGAGGCCTTGCGTGCTCTGGTTCACAGGCCTTTCGGGCGCCGGTAAGTCGACCATCGCCAACACGCTCGAGAAACGGCTGCACGCCATGGGGCGCCACACCTACATGCTCGACGGCGACAATATCCGCCACGGCCTCAACAAGGATCTCGGCTTCACCGATGCCGACCGGGTGGAGAACATACGCCGCGTGGCGGAAGCGGCGCGGCTGTTCGTCGATGCCGGCCTGATCGTCATGGTCTCGTTCATCTCGCCGTTCCGCTCGGAGCGGCGCATGGCGCGCGACCTGTTCCAGGAGGGCGAGTTCATCGAGGTCTATATCGATACGCCGCTCGAAGTGTGCGAGGAGCGCGACCCGAAGGGCCTCTATCGCAAGGCGCGGGCCGGCCTCATCACCAATTTCACCGGCATCGATTCACTCTACGAGCCGCCTGAGAACGCCGAGCTCAAGCTCGACACGAGCAAGACAACGCCTGAGACGCTGGCCGAGGCGGTGCTCAAGGAGCTCAGGAACCGGCACGTCATCTAAGAACGATGCGGCGGCGGGCATGCGCGTCCGGAAGCTCCCCTTGAAAACGTCGGCCGCAGCCGCCGATTTCCCCCCGATTGCTCCCTCGGATAGCGGCTGCGGCCCCTCGCGCTAGTCCGACGGGTCTGAAACCGAAAGACTAGCGAGGATCTTCAGACGCTGGGCGGCCTTTGCGTTGCCTTGTTGCGAAGCCTGCTCGTACCAGCGATGCGCGATCGTCTGGTCGGCTTTCACGCCGCGCGCGCCAAGCGCGGTCAGCACGCCTTTGTCGTAGGTGCGCGCAAGCTCGTAGGCGGCATCGCCTTGTCCGCGCTCGGCAAGATGCTCAAGGATTAGCCGCGCCCCGGCGATGTCGCCTTCAGCGAGGAGGCTCTTCGCCCGCCTCAGCAACACCATCGAATCCGCCGGCACGACGGGATCGACCGCGGCGCCAGGGTTCGGCATCTGCTCGAGGAGAGCTGAAGCCCAATCCATGGTCGGCGCCGGCTGATAGCTCTGCTCCTGTTCTGCTTCGACACGCAGCACAAGACTTCGCCGCGCCTGCGGCGCATCGCCCGATTCAAGCGTGTAGATATCGACGGGATAGTCGCCCTTGGCCGCCTCGCCTACGGAGAGAGCGAGATCTTGGACTTCCTCGTCCTTCACGAACCAGGCGCCGCTGCTGCTCCGCCGTCCGGCGGAAAGCGCAGCCTCCGCGGGAAGCCCACGGATGAAAAGATAGCGGGCGTGGCTCGGCGGCAGGAGCGGCCCGAGCACGAGCGGATGCTCGGTCGAAGCAAGAATGACCTGGGTGCCCGGTGTCATCTCGCCGAAAGAGGGTCCGCTTACGTGTGCCACGGCAGGGATGAGCAACGGCTCGCCCTTGGCCGCGCGGTTTGCACCCACGGCTGCGAGCTGTAGCCGGGCCGGCGCAAAGCCGACCGGTCCTTTCCAGGCAGCAGAGGTCGCGTGCGTTGACCAATTGGCGCCGGTCCTCGTGCCATGGGCAACGAGACTGCCGATCAGCAAGAAACCACCGAAGGTGAGCACTACCGCCGCAACGAGTGAACCTGCAACGAGCAAAGTCGCTCGGCGCTGCCGGCGGTAAAATTCATGCACGAGCGCCTCGATCTGGGCCTGCGGAGCGACCATCCGGAAGGCTTGATCGAGCTGCGTTTCGGCATTCAAAGGTCCAGTGTCGTCATCCCCATCGGCATCCTCCCAGACGCCATTCTCCAACACGCCGGTAGCAAGATTGTGCAGACGTATGTCGGTGGCCTCGGGCTTTGGCTCCGGTAGCGCACCCATCTCTAGTCTTGATGCCGCGATGCTCTCTTCGCTGCGGGAGAGCGCATTGGGCCGTTCGGTGAGCGAACGGGCATAGGGGATTTCCGCAGGCTTCACCGCCAGGCCGCCCCAAGGCGCGTCGAGTTTTATTCTTTTGAGTTCCTCAGACGGCGCAGCCAATGGCGCACCGCGAAGCGCCGAGTGCAGCAAGGCATTGGCGCGATGTACCGGGTGCCGATCGGGCTGATCGGCCGGAGGCGTACTGGAACTGAACATGAACTTGCTCCCTCTTTCGCCCGCACGAGTGCCTTTTCGTGCGGTTACGCCCCCGTTCCCCACTCGCCAAACGCACTCGGTGCCCTTTAAGCGCGCTTAACTTTAACGAACGTCGAAACTCCTCCTTCGTTCCCTCTTCCCTCTTACTTTCGCGCGCTAATG
>JBKOWI010000135.1:0-10227 GCA_046724315.1 Pseudomonadota bacterium
GAATGAGCATGTTGCATTCCGAGCGCAGGAACGCAACATGCCCAAACCGTATAAGTCTTTGATTTAGTTGGTTGCGGGGGTAGGATTTGAACCTACGACCTTCAGGTTATGAGCCTGACGAGCTACCGGGCTGCTCCACCCCGCGTCAATCGAGTTACCGGCCCCTTCTAAAGAGGCCGCAACCTATAGCAGGTTCGAGGAAGATGTGAAGAGCGGCTTGCGGCGCCTTCAAATCAGCCGCTTCCGCTTATCCCAATATGGGCATTCGCCGCAGGATTGTGAACTCCATTTGACGCTGTCCGAGCGCCTAGAAGCGGGGCGGAGGCGGCGGATAGGCCGCACTCGGCGGAGCCCCGAACCGGTAGGAGAGGCCAAAAATGATGTGGTTCGTCCATATATCGGTATCCAGCGATCCGCCGCCCTTGAGGTCGGTATCGTTGATTGCGAAGCTGAGTTTGTAGTCAGCGAAGGCGGAGACATGGGGGCCGAACCGGTATTCGATACCGACCAAACCCTCAACGTCGACGCCGGCCAGTTGATATTCGAAAGTATAAGGCTGGCCGACGCCAGGACGCCTGACCTCGACGTGCGGCACTGACGGGCCGACGCCGAACCCGACATAAGGCGTCCAGCGCTCATGCGGCCAGCGATATTGCGCGCCGAAGAAAAACTCGTTCAGCCCGTCGGTGAATTCCATCACCTGGAACGTATTTCCAACTTTGTCTGTGGGCCCGATTGCGGTGCCGTCCCGCCTGCCCGAAACGCTGACTACCGCCCCTTTATCCGCCACTACCTTGGCGTGGCTGTAGTCGAACATCAGGCCCCAATTGGGATTGTTAGCCAGCCACCAGGTGCCGCGGATGCCCCAATAAGGCGGAGCCTCAGAGGAGACGCCGTCCTATGGAACGTCGTGCAGCGTCATGTTGGTGCCGTTCGGCTGCTTGAGCGTGATGTCGCTGTCGAAGCTGTCGTTCCAGCCGCCAAAGACGGCGATTTGGCTATCCGGCCAGAGCGGTGCCGGCGTCGGCACCTACCGCCAGAACGCCCGCAAAAGCGAAGGCGACCAAGGCCGCCGATGTCACTGCCTGCTCAGCTTTCGCCAAGCATTTCATTTGCCCGAGTGCCCCCAACTGTGCCCGTTCGAGCTGTTGTTTTGGCCGCAAAGGCGCGCGTGCAGCGCTCACCATGCCGCTCATTTTTAGATTCTTATACCTCGCGCAAAGGCTGTATCGGTAGTCAAACGTCGCCGATTCCCTGCGAATTTCGGCTGCTGTGGCCAAAAAGCCGCGCATCGCCAAGTGCCGGTTTTCCGCCCGGCCAGCCGAGCCAGCGCTGGGTGCGCTGTCCCCTGATACGATAACCGCCTTCAGGCGTACGCTCGAACAACCAGCGGCGCGCCGCGAATCGGTCTCGCACGTAATAGGGAACGAGGGTTCCGAGAATGGCGCCGAAAACGACATCCGTGAAGTAGTGCTGCCCGAGCAGCACCCGGCTCGCCGCGATCCAAGCGGCGATCGTGTAGAGCAGCACCTTGCCGCGCGGCCACAGCATGCCAATCACCGTGGCGAAGGCGAAGATGTTGGTGGCGTGGCCGGAGGGAAACGACGCGTAATCGGGCGAGAAGGCGAAAAGCTTGAACTCAAAGGGGCCCATGGTCTTAAACAGCTCGGGCCGGGCGCGTCCGAGAATGTTCTTGACGAGGCTGGCGATCAGGCCCGCGCCTCCTATGCTGACGAAGACAAAGCCGATGGTGCTTGCGATGAGACCGTAGGCCGGAGCCTTCCTGAACCCGAGATCCCGCTTTCGCAGCACGAGCGCAAGCGCCACCGCGGCGCCAGTCGGTATGAGCATCCAGTTCGACATGCCGACATCGGTGATCGTCTTGAATATTTTGCGCACGCCAGGCAGTAGCGCGTTGGCGGCCTCGACCATTAATGGATCGATGAGGAGGAAACCGGCGAGGGCCAGGGAAACCGCGATCAGCACCTGGTCTGAGATGGACAAATCTTTCAGGCGCGACGTCATTCCATCTCGCTTCGGCAAAGGTTTGAGCACGCCGAGCCGTGCGCTACACCGCTTTGGCGGGACTCGGTGCTCGCTTGCCGAGCCAAATGAAATAGATGTTGCGCGAGTAGATGGCGAGGCCTGCGGCTTGACCGATAATGAACACCGGATCGGCGCGGTAGCAGGCATAAGCGAGCAGCAGCAGGCCACCGAAAAAGCTGAAATACCAGAATGTCTCGGGAATGATGCTGGCGCGTGCCCTTTCCGTTGCGATCCATTGCACGATGAACCGCATAGAGAATAGGAGTTGAGCGGTCAGGCCGATGAAGATCCAGATCAACTCGGTGGTTGGTGTGGTCTGCCACCAGTGGATGAGAGTCGCTGCCGCATGCATCGCAAGTCACCCCCCTTGATTTACTGAACGCTTGCGAACGCCAGGCGCCCGCTCCTCTTCTTTCTCCCTGTCAAACGGCGACGCAGAGCCTGCCATGTCCTCCGCAACCGGCGTAATCAGCGTTCGCTTGCGCAGCCAGCTCACGCCGACAAGGTCGTATAACCCAATCAGGACGCGGCCAAGATTAGTATATTTTGACGCGCCCCGGAGCCTCGGCCGATCGTTGACCGGCTCATAGGCGATTTCGTGGCCGTAAGTCAGAAAAAATGCCGGCAAATAGCGGTGCATGCTGGTGAAATAGGGTAGCTCGAGATAGGCGTCGCGGCGGTAAACTTTGATCCCGCACCCCGTGTCCGGGCAGCCATCGGCGAGCACCGCATCGCGGATCCAATTGGCAAAGCGCGATGCTGCCTTGCGTGAGCCTGGGCCTTTCCGGCCAGTTCTGATGCCTGCAACCATCGCGGGTTCGTGGCCAGGCGGCCCAAGCCGGGCGAGCAGGCGGGTGATGTCGCCAGGATCGTTCTGCCCGTCTCCGTCCATGGTGGCGATGACGGGGAAGCGGGCTGCTGCCACGCCTGTCCTCAGCGCCGCACTTTGTCCTGAGCGGCGTCCGTGCCTGAGATAGCGCAACGCCTTGTATTTGCTGAGCAGCGCCTTGATCTCGGCGCCCGTGCCATCGTCGCTCCCGTCGTCGACGGCAAGCACCTCCCCAAGCGCATCAACGGGGACCTTCGCAAAGGTTTCCTCGATCAGACGCCCGATATTGCCCTCTTCGTTAAAGGCTGGAATTACGACCGAAACACGCATGGCACGCAACTCCGTGGGGACCCCGCAAATAAGTGCTTACGAGGCCATCAGTAACCAGCTTTCGCCACAATGCACAACATTGTACACGGTGGCCTATTCCCCCTTCTCTCCACGGCTTCTTCATGCTGCGTCAGGAACAGCGCGCGTCCATCACCGACTACAGCTACTTCCTTCCCGTCCTGATCTGGCTTGGGGCTCTCCTCGTTTTGCGGCTTGCGGCGATCTATGCCGCCAAGATTGACCTCGTTCCCGACGAAGCGCAGTACTGGAGTTGGTCGCGCGAGCTCGCCTTCGGCTACTTTTCCAAGCCGCCGATGATCGCCTGGGTGATCCGCGCTGCGAGCGCAATCTGTGGCAACGGCGAGGTCTGCATCAGAGCGGCGTCGCCCATACTCTACACCCTCGCCTCGTTGATGATCTACCTGTCGGGCCGCGCGCTGTTCGATGCGCGCGTGGGTTTCTGGTCGGCCGTCATCTTCGCCACCGTTCCCGGCGTCTCCTACTCATCGCTCCTGATCACCACCGACGTTCCGCTGATCCTGTTCTGGACGGTCGCGCTCTACGCCTGGATCATGCTGGTCAAGCGGCAAAGCATGGGCTTTGCGGTCCTGCTCGGCCTGGCGGTTGGCCTTGGTCTGCTGACCAAGCAGGCCATGATCTACGTCGTGCTCTGCATCATCTGCCATGCCGCAATATCGCGCGAAGCACGCGAGGCGCTGAAAGGTGGGCGCGCCATCATTGCGGCCCTGATCGCGGCGACACTGTTCTCGCCCAATGTCATTTGGAATGCCGAGCACGACTTCCCAACCGTCCGGCACACCGGAGCCAATATTGGCTGGCAGTATCCCTACGTTCATCCGTTTGAGGTGTTCGAATATTTCGCCGCGCAGCTCGGCGTGTTCGGTCCGATCCTGTTCATCGTGCTGTTGCGCGCGGCTTGGCGCGAGATACGTCACCCTTCCGATCCCGCCAAGATCCTGCTGCTGTGCTTCTCGTTACCAGTGCTCGCACTGCTCATGATCCAGGCGCTGCTGTCGCGCGCGCACGGCAACTGGTCAGCAACCGCATATCCGGCAGCAGCGATCCTCGTCACCGCGGTCATGCTCGAGCTCAACCGGCGCATCCTTTTTTGGGTCTCGCTTGGCCTCCACCTCGCTATCGCCGTGACGCTCGCGATCGCTCCTGCTTTTGCCTTGCAACTGCCGCTGTTCGAGCGGCTGCAGTTCCTGTCAACCGTGATCGGCTGGCGCGGCGTTGCTGACGCCGTACGCGCGAAATTGGCTGAGGACCGCTATGGTGCCATCGTCGTCGATACGCGCGAGCTTGCCGGCGAGCTTCTCTATTATCTTCGTGACGAGCCGATCCCGCTTTACGTGCTGCCTACAGGCCCAAGGCCAAGCGACCACTACGAGTTGACGCGGCCATTCACCGCAGCAACTCCCCAGCCGATTCTGTTCGTCTCGCTATCGAAATGTCCGGACAAATTCCTGAACTCGTTCGCGGAGGCAATCCGTCTGGACGTGGTGCCAGTGCCGCTCATTGAAACCAGGGTGCGCCTGCTGCATTTCTGCCGTCTTGCGGGTTACAAAGGAAGCTAGGGGAGATCGGAGGTCGCCGTGCGGCGTTTCATCTTCGCCATTGCCTTGACAGTCATCGCTGCCGTGCCGGCCTTTGCCGATGTGCGCATCATGTCCAGCGCGGGCGGCCCGGTCATCAGTTATCTCGACTTCTTCTCGAAAGTTCGGCGATCGGGCGAGCGCGTGATCATAGACGGGCCTTGCCTCTCGGCCTGCACACTTGTGCTGAGCACCATTCCGCGAAACCGGATCTGCGTCACGTCTCACGCTGTGCTCGGCTTTCACGCACCCATCGTGGCCGACCGGTATGGACGCAAATTCCACTCACGCGAAATCACACGCGCCATCAATGCGACCTATCCCCCGGCCGTCCGCACCTGGATCAAGCACAATGGCGGCTTGACGCAGAATGTCATTCTTCTCAGGGGCCCAGAACTCGCAAGAATGTATCCGCGTTGCCCCTGAATTTCAGCTACGGAGATGCATTAGCGGTCGCGGGAGTGCTTGCCTTGATCGGCACACGGACATCGACCGCGCCGGCGTGGGCAAATTCGAGTGTGAGGATCACGTCCTCTCCGGCCTCTAATGCATCCTCCAGGCCAACCAGCATGAGATGAGTGCCCTCCGGTTCAAACACCACCGAGCCTCCTGCAGCGATCGGCAGTCCACCCTCAAGCTTGTGCACCTGCATGATGCCGTCAGGCGTCGTGGTCACCTGGCGCATCTCGACTGACTTCGCCCTCCGCGTGTGCACCCGTTTGAGGATGTCAAGATGCTTGCCCTTGTTGGCGATGGTCATGTAGGCGGCGGCGACCCGGCCCTGACCAAGTGTCGGTCTCGCCCACGCGTCCGCCACATCGATGCGCCCAGTCTCTGCCGCCCATACGGTGAGCCCCACGAACACGATGGCAGCAAGAGTAAGAAGAAGAGCGACGCCAATCTCGAAGATACGGAGCTTGGTGAGCCCGAACATTTTGCCTCTCCAGCCGAACGCCGTTTTGCGGCGCCCGCGCCAGGTCATTCCAGGTTGCCTTTCGCTTCTTTATGCCGCGTCGGAGGCGGTGTCTTGCGCCCTGGTGTCGCGTGTGGCGCTCCGTCGCTTTGCTGCTTCTTAAGGGCGGAAACGAGGGAATGCACGCACGAGTTTCGCCCGCCATTGCGGCATTTTGGCTTGGCGCCTAGGGAGTGACGGCGCGGCTCTGCTGAGCGACGACGGCATCCTGCTGGTCGTCGGGACCACCTTGCCCCGCATCGCGGCCATAGATGTCAGGCCTGAATTGCGCGACCCCATTCCCGGTCGCGAAAGCCGTGAGGTAGACGAAATGCACGGGCACGGGCTTGGCAAGCCTCACGTCGAGCTTTTGGCCGCTATCGACCTGCGCCTGCACCTTCTCGAGGGTCCATCCTTTCTTATCGCTGAGCAGCCAGGCGACCAGATCAAGCACCTTCTCGACCCGCACGCAGCCTGAGGAGAAGGCGCGTGCGCTTTGGCTGAACAGCTGCTTGAGTGGCGTGTCGTGCATGTAGACATTGTGCTTGTTCGGCATGTTGATGCGCACGACGCCGAGCGCATTGAATGGGCCCGGATCCTGGCGAAACTTATAGCTCACCACTTGCGGCGAATTCCAATCGACGGTCGCGGGATCGAGCGGCGGAGATTTGTAGTCGGTCATGACCGAGAAGTGCTCTTCGCTGAAATAGCTCGGGTCTTTCCTGATCTTCGGGATAAGATCCTGCTGCGCGACGATCTCGGGCACCGTCCAGGTCGGATAGAAATTGATCTCGATGATCTTGGCCGAGACTTGCGGCGTCGCGCGCGCGGGCTTGCCGGCGATCACATTGCTTTCGAGCGCGAGAGTGCCGTCCTGCACTGCCTGGGCGACAAACGCAGGAACATTGACGAGCACGTATCGCGGCGCCTTGTTGATGCTCATCATACCTTGAATGCGCGCGAGATTGCTCTCCAGCTGCTTGAGGCGCTCGGGCGCGGTCACGTTGAGGGCAGCAAGCGTGCGCGAATCGACGAAACCCGAGACGCGGAGACCATTCCTGATCTGGAAGCGCGCGAGTCCCTGGAGAAATTCCTGGTCGAAAGTCGGGTTGTTTTCGGATCCGCCGGTGATGTCGCCTTCGATGATGAGATGCCGCCTAATGGCGGCGACTTCCGAGCTGGTATCACCAGGTCTGAGCGTGACCTTATCGGCGGTCACAGGCCAGCCGCCGGCCGTCACGATTTGGCGATAGCGCTCGATCGCCTGCTGCAGCGCGGCGACGGAGATCTCGCTCACGAACGGGACGTCGATGCGGTAAGCGGGGCTTAAGCGATCATAGAGATCAGCCCGCATCTGCTCGCGCTGTTCCCGCTCCTCGGGCGTGACCGGGCCGCTATCGGTGAAGCTGTTGAAGGGGTTCAGCGGGTCGAACGCCCGCGCTGTCTGAGGCGCCAGCATGAGCAGAGCGGCCGGCAGCGTGAGCAGCGCAGCAACACCTGCGGCAAAGCATAGATCACCGCGGCGCGGCCTAGCTTCGGGTGAGTTCATTGCCGGGCGCGCGCCTCGTGCCATGCCGGTCATCCTCACAAAACATGATTCAGTGGCGCGAAAAATTGGGGTGGAAGACCAGATGGCGTTTAGCTTGGGAGCGTAGACGGCTTTCCCTCTGCCGGACTTGCCCATGGTGCCTCAGCCGGCAGCAAATGCAAAGCCCTTTGCTCCGCAACCCTAGCGCGCCGCCGCTCTCTTTGATTGCAGGCGCTGAAGGAGACGATCAATGAACGGCGCCTGCCCTGGCTGAATCTTCTCTCGGGCTTCGGCTGGCATGAACCATGCGGCGCGGTCGACCTCGGGAAAGGATTGTTTTCGGCCGCTCTTGGGCGGCCACTCCATCTCGAAATGATTTGAGGTGAGCTTGGCCGGATCGAAATCCCCTTGGCCGGCGAAGGCCGTAATCACCTTGCGGCTCGGCTGCACGAGTTCGCCGAGCTCGATGAAGCTTGCTTCCGGCGGCGGGCTGCCGAGCTCCTCCTCGAACTCGCGCCGAGCAAC
Organism: Pseudomonadota bacterium; assembly: GCA_046724315.1. GTDB lineage: Bacteria > Pseudomonadota > Alphaproteobacteria > Rhizobiales > Methyloligellaceae > Methyloceanibacter. The sequence continues at coordinate 7,827 of JBKOWI010000135.1, forward strand.
TGCAAGGGAGTCTTCGCCCGGCTCGTATTCGCCTTTGGGAATCGACCAGGCGCCTTGATCCTTCTTCGCCCAGAACGGGCCGCCGGGATGCACGAGCAGAAGCTCGAGCTTCGTCCCCCTGCCGCGATATAACAGGATTCCTGCGCTGCGCTTGGCCATGCAAAAAGCTTAGCCGGAAATGTGGCGGAAGGTCAGGAACATACGCGTGACAGGACGCACGAGGATGCTTAACTTAGTTTCCTACTAGGGCTTCTCTCGCCGGAACGGGGGCATGAGGGGAAACAGGGGGACAGCTCGCCTGGCGGGGCTTCTCGCCGCGCTTGCCACAACGAGCTTACAAGCTTGTACCGGCTATGCGCCGAAGGCCGAGACAGAGAAATTGGTCGCGAGCTCGAGTGAGCGCGACTGCCTGATCCGCGCCATGTATTTCGAATCGAACCGCTCGAGCCGCGATGGGCTGATGGCCGTCGGCACCGTCGTGATGAATCGCATGGCCTCGCCTGTCTATCCAAATACGATCTGCGGCGTGGTCGGGCAGCCTGGCCAGTTCGCCGCCGGCGTGCTAACGCGGCCGTTGAATGCGAAAGAGCTGCCGCCGGTCGAGCGCGCGGCCGATGCCATTCTCGCGGGCGAACGGTACAAGCCTATCGGCGACGCCATGCACTTCCATGTTGCCGCGCTCAATATTCCATACCGGGTGCAATATGTCGCGATGGCGGGCGGCAACGCCTTCTATCTCAAGACGGACAGCCGCCGCCGCGATCTCGCCGCCGTACGCGATCGATCCGCAACGGATAATGTCTTGCTAGCGAGCAGCACGACGGAGACCACACTCGCCGCAGCAAGGCCCAAGCCCGGTGTGATGCAGTGGCTTTACGCCACTTTCGCCGAGGCACAGCCGAGCAAGTCGTGCGATCAAACGGCTAGCGCATTCGGCGCGACATCGCTTGCCTGCGAGGACGAGCATGCCGGCCGATAGCACCGTCAATTCGCAAACAAAAAGCCGCCGCGGAATCTCTCCCGCGGCGGCTTCTCGCATTTGCCTGCGCTCAAGTAGCGCGAAGCGCGGTAGCGCGCAAACCCACTCGTGAAAGAGGGGACATGATCTCGATGAGGGCTCTGGCAGCCCATGCCGCGCTCAAGCGTCGCGAAGCGCGCGAGCGCAGCGAATTCTTTGACCTGCCCTTAGCAAGCCTGGCGACGACCTACTCTCCCGCGTCTTAAGACGCAGTACCATCGGCGCTGGAGCTTTTCACGGCCGAGTTCGGGATGGGATCGGGTGTTCACGCTCCGCCAATATCACCAGGCCAGCGAAGGGCAGTGTGAAATCTTGTCTCAGCGCATCCGCGAATGGGCGCTGACAATGAGAGCAATCAAGCCGATCGAGCGATTAGTACTGGTTAGCTTCATGCATTGCTGCACTTCCACACCCAGCCTATCAACGTGGTGGTCTTCCACGGCTCTCAAGGGAGAACTAGTTTCGAGGTGGGTTTCCCGCTTAGATGCTTTCAGCGGTTATCCCTTCCGCACTTGGCTACCCTGCTATGCCGCTGGCGCGACAACAGGTCCACTAGAGGTGCGTCCATCCCGGTCCTCTCGTACTAAGGACAGATCCTCTCAATTCTCCTACACCTACGGCAGATAGGGACCGAACTGTCTCACGACGTTCTAAACCCAGCTCACGTACCACTTTAATCGGCGAACAGCCGAACCCTTGGGACCTGCTCCAGCCCCAGGATGTGATGAGCCGACATCGAGGTGCCAAACCTCCCCGTCGATGTGGACTCTTGGGGGAGATCAGCCTGTTATCCCCGGCGTACCTTTTATCCGTTGAGCGATGGCCCGTCCACGTGGGACCACCGGATCACTATGGCCGACTTTCGTCTCTGCTCGACCTGTCGGTCTCGCAGTCAGGCGGGCTTGTGCCATTGCACTCGACAGCTGATGTCCGACCAGCTTGAGCCCACCGTCGCGCGCCTCCGTTACCTTTTGGGAGGCGACCGCCCCAGTCAAACTACCCGCCATGCAGGGTCCCGGCCGTGGATTGCCGCGGCGCGGTTAGATACCAGCGGGCGGAAGGGTGGTATTTCAAGGGTGGCTCTGCGGCACCTGGCGGCGCCGCTTCGCAGCCTCCCACCTATCCTACACATCCACTCGCTAGTATCACTGCAAAGCTGTAGTAAAGGTGCACGGGGTCTTTCCGTCTGACCGCGGGAACTCCGCATCTTCACGGAGAGTTCAATTTCGCTGAGCCGGTGTTGGAGACAGTGGGGAAGTCGTTACGCCATTCGTGCAGGTCGGAACTTACCCGACAAGGAATTTCGCTACCTTAGGACCGTTATAGTTACGGCCGCCGTTTACCGGGGCTTCGATTCGGAGCTTGCACCCCTCCTCTTAACCT
>JBKOWI010000143.1:0-4315 GCA_046724315.1 Pseudomonadota bacterium
GAGAACGGACCGACCAGGCGGTCGCCTTCACGCGTCGCCGGATCGAGCGGCACAATCGGCGGAACTCCGAGCAGCGTCTTGCCGGTATGCGGATCGGCGACGATAAGACCCGCGATCAGCGCAAGACTCACGAGGCCGCCGACATAGCCAGTGGCCCAGCCGATGCCGGACAGCGTGCCGAGCCTGCGATTGCCGACGAGCGACGGCATCATGGCGTTGGTGAACACCGTGGCGAGCTCCGCCCCGATGGTGGCGAGGCCGAAGGAGATCAGCACGAGCGGCGCGAGCCCGATCTCGCCAGGGATCGCGAACCACAGCCCGCACAGTCCGACGAAGAGCAACACCGAGAAGGCTGCGATCCACGGCTTGCGCCGCGTGCCCTCGTCGGCGATGGCGCCAAGCACCGGAGCAAGTGCAGCTGCGATCAACTCGGCGATGCCGGTGGCGTATGCCCACAGCGAGGAGCCGCGCGCCGGATCGTCCATGAAGCCGTTCACGAAATACGGCGCGAATAGGAAGGTGACGACGAGGGTGTAGAAGGGCTGCGTTGCCCAGTCGAACAGAACCCAGCCGAACAGCGCGAGCTTCCCCGCTGGCGCTGCGGCCGAGCGTGCTGCCGCCGCCTGCTGCTGCTCAGGGCGTGCCATAGACATCGAGCACGATGAGATGGTTAGGCAGTTCGTCCTTATCGAAATGGCCCGGCGGGAAATGCTCGGCGAGAATTTTGCCGCACATCTCGATGGCCTTGACGAAACCTTGGGTGCGCGTGCCGCGCGCGAGATGGCTGGTCAGCTCCGTGATCACGTCCTTCCACACCGAAGGTTGCACTTTGCCATAGATGCCCTCATCGGCGATCACCTCGGCGTAGCGTTCGGCGAACGAGACATAGATGAGCACGCCGGTGCGGCCTTTGGTGGTGTGCAGGTTCTGCGCCAGGAATTGCTCGACGGCGCGCTGATGAGAGCGGAGGTGCTTCACCGACCTAGGCACCAACGCAAAGCGCAACGGCGGCCATTGAAACAGAACCGAGGCGACAAAGAACACGGCAAGCTGCAGCAGGTAGATATATTCGATCGGCCAATTCGTGAGGAGGATCAACGGGATGGGAACGGCCAGGCCGAGCAGAGCCGCCCACATGATGACGAAAGAACGATAGCCGTCGGAGGCGCCCGCAGCCACGACCACGATCTCGCCGCTGGTCTTCGCTTCGGCCCGCGTTATGGCGTGGGTGATGGTCGCGCGTTCCTGTGGAGTGAAGGGCGTCATTGCTTGGTCCTACCAGCTCCCAGAAGCTCCGCCGCCGCCGAAATCGCCGCCGCCTCCGGAGAAGCCGCCGCCGAAATCGCCGCCGCCGCCGCTCCAGCCTCCTCCGCCTCCACCCCCGCCGTCCCAGCCGGGCCCGGGAATGAAAATCGGGCCGCCACCCCTCCTTCCCCCGACCTGCTGCGCGCTCCGCGTCAAGTTCCAGATGAACCACGAAATGATCAGCAGCCAGAAGATCACCATGAGCCAGTTGATGGCCGGCTGATCGGCGTCGTGGCGCGCCTTGGCCTTGGCGCGCTCTTCGACCTCGGCAGCATCGCCTGTCAGCACCTTGGTGATGTCGCGCACGCCATCCTTGATGCCGCCGGCATAGTCGCCGGTGCGGAACTTCGGCAGGATCGCGTTCTCGATGATGATCTTCGACAATGCGTCGGTGAGGATAGGCTCGAGTCCGCGGCCGACCTCGATGCGCACCTTGTGCTCGTTGGGCGCAACGATCAGCAGCACGCCGTTATTGAGCTGCTTGGTGCCGATGCCCCAATGGCGCCCGAGCTGATAGCCGTAATCCTCGATCGCATAGCCCTGCAGCGACGGCAGGGTGACCACTACGAGCTGGTCGGAGCTTTTGTCCTCGAGCGTCTTGAGATCGGCGGTGAGCTGTGCCTCGTCGTCGGCGCCGAGCAGGTGCGCGTCGTCGACCACGCGGCCGGTCAGCTCGGGAAAAGTCGGTTCGGCAACAGCGGGCGTGAGCCAGAGCAGCAAGGCGAGGCAAGCAAGCGTGCCGCCATTGCGCCGAAGCGTTGAGGCCATGTGGCCCTCGTTAAAACTAGAACTTCACCTCCGGCGGCTTGCTCACGTCCTCGGCCACGGTGAAGTTCTGCATGGGCTCAGCGTCCGGATAGAGGAGCGCGCGCCACCAGCGGCCGGGAATGGTCCTGATCTCGGTGTTGTAGTCCTTGACCGCCTGGATGTAGTCGCGCCGTGCGATGGCGATGCGATTCTCCGTGCCCTCGAGCTGCGACTGAAGCGCCAGGAAATTCTGATTCGACTTGAGGTCGGGATAATTCTCGGTGATGGCAAGCAGCCTGCTCAGCGCGCCGGTGAGCTCGCCTTGCGCCTGTTGGAATTTCTGGAAGGCTTCGGGGTTAGTGAGGATGTCCGGTGGAATTTGCACTTGCGTCGCCTTGGCGCGCGCCTCGGTCACCTCGATGAGTACTTTGCTTTCTTGCGCGGCATAGCCCTTCACCGTCTCGACGAGATTGGGAATGAGATCGGCACGGCGCTGGTACTGGTTCAGCACCTCGCTCCAAGCGGCCTTGGCGCGCTCCTGCAACGTGGGAATGGTGTTGATGCCGCAGCCGGCGAGCATCGCGCCCGCAAGCAGAATGCCAAATGCGCGCAGAATGCCGCGCGACAGCGGGCGCGTCGAAGCCAGCATGTGATCCTCCCCGAGACGGCGTCAAGAAAACTGCGATGGGATGTATTGGCGCCCTTCGGCCGAAGCAAGCGCTTTTGCAACAGAGAATGGCCAAGCCTGGACCCTATTCCTGCCGTCCTTTCGTTCCAGAGTTGTTGCCAAGTGCACCAGCATCGGGCGCCTCGCGAGAACTGGCGAAGCGCTATGAAGCACGTGGCGCTTGTCCCTGGTAAGCAAGTAAAAAATGGGCACGCATCCCGCGCCAATTTCGAGTGTTGCGAGAATGGAACAAAGGCGAAGTTTATTCGCGCGCCTTCATCTGTCCGGCGTCATTGCGCCGCGGTGGGCAAAGCCCTCAAAATCGGTCCTAACATCCCGCGCTTTCGCCATTTTTTTCAACGCCTGCCCGACACGTTCAGGGGACCGAATACGCCTTTCACGCGTTAGCTAATCAGAAGGCTTTGCTGGTCAAATTGGGACGCCTCTTTTAGTCTGATTCGTTGAGTCGTAAGGGGCTCACGGGGGGAGGCTCGCTATGGGACCAACTATAGACGGGGAGCGAGTGAGTTGCGTAAGGCGCGTATGAAGGGAAGGGCTGCGCTTGTAGCCGTGAAGAGGGCCTCATCGACATTTATTGCTGGTTTCGGCGTTGCGGCTATAGCCGTCGCCGTCGCCGCAGGCCCGGTTTACGCCAAGGACCGCCAGGCTCGGCCGGGCGACTCCGGCGTCGCGGATACCGACAACGGCGAACCGCTGTTCCTCGTGGTGTCGACCGGATCGCAAAAGGTCGACATCTATCGCGGCACGAGCCTGCTTACATCGTCACAAGTCTCGACCGGCACCGCCGCCCATCCAACCTTCCTCGGCGCGTTCAGCATCATCGAGAAGCAGCGCTGGCATCACTCGAACATCTACAGCGGCGCGCCGATGCCGTGGATGAACCGGATCACCTGGTCCGGCACGGCGCTGCATGCGGGCGTGGTCCCAGGCTATCCCGCTTCGCATGGCTGCATCAGGCTGCCCTATTCATTCGCGCCCGAGCTCTATCAGATCACGCGCGTCGGCGATAACGTGGTGATCTCCCGCGATCGGCCAGCGCCGGCACTGATCGAGCACCCTGCCCTGTTCCAGCCGCTGCCACCGCCAGCACCGCCCATCATCGTGAAACAGGAACTGCCTCCGCAGCGCCAATCGAACATCGACATCATGCCGCTCGTTGCGCCCTCGATCCGTCTGGGCCTGCTCGCCAAGGCTGACGTGAGCGGCGTCACCACCGACGTTCCTTCCTCAATCGAGGCCGAAGCGGCAGACCAGGGCGGTCATGCCCCGGCCGCTCCTATTCCGGCAACGGCCGCCGATCTCAACACCGGCAACGCGGGCGCTGAGGACACCCACACGCACGCGATCTTTGTCGGCGGCGCGTCCGCCGGCAGCAACACTCACGCGACCGATACGCCCGGCACTCACAAAGACCAGACGCGGCTCAAGGGCTCTAGCGACGATACCAGCCGCCACGCCCTCACTGACGAGGACGAGGACAATGCGTCGTCCGTCGCGAAAGCGCCCACCGACGAGCCGTCGCTTGCAGTATCGGCGCATGAAGCGAAGGAGGCTACCGTCGAGGTGGCGCCTGCT
>JBKOWI010000038.1:0-18571 GCA_046724315.1 Pseudomonadota bacterium
ATCAGTTGGGTTGCTTTGACGGGGCAGCAACCGATATAGAGGCTCTTCCATTCCTGGTTGGAAGCGGGCGCGTAGCTCAGCGGTATGAGCACTGCGTTGACATCGCAGGGGTCACTGGTTCGATCCCAGTCGCGCCCACCATTTTTTCTGCCCTTCTCCCCCAATCGCATGAGGCTCGTGCCGACCTGCGGGACGCCTTCGACACAATCAACAGCAAGCCCGGAGCGGGGGCACTGGGCTGGTGGCCGGCATCGGCAAATCAATGGCGAGCCGTGGGAGGCAAACGGCGAAGTCGATCCTCCAGGCGAAAATGAGGATCAGCGCAGCTTCTCTTTCACGGGAGCGCAGGCGGCTCTCATGAGACCGTAACCGGAGGCTCAAGCCTCGACGATGATCTTGAAGCCCCCATAGATCATGCGCTTGCCGTCGAATGGCATGTCCTTCGGGTCCATTCCAGCGATCCGTTTGTCCTTCATTACCTTGGCATTCACCCGGTCGCGATGCGCCCGCGACTTGTAGGTGATCCAGGAGAACACCACGGTCTCGCTCGGCTTCAGCTTCACGCTGCGCGGAAACGAGGTCAGCTTGCCGACCTTCACATCGTCGGCGATGCATTCCTTGAAGTCGAGCGCGCCGTGCTCGCGCCAGATCTTGCCGGCCTTCTGCGCTAGCCGGCGGTAGGCCTGAACCTTCTTCTTGGGCACCGGAACCACAAAACCGTCGACATAGGCCATCGCAGTTCTCCTCATTGTGGGAACATATGGAAATAAGGCTCCGCGCCCTTGACCGTCCGTGCGAAAGACGGGCGCGCTAACAAACGGTCGAGATATCGCGCGACATTTCCGTAGCGCTCGACGAAAGGCAGCACCTTGTTCGCGTAAAAAAGGGCAGGTGCTGCCGCACAATCGGCCATGGTGAATTTATCTCCGATCGCCCAGGTTTTTGCCGCCATTTCCCCATCGACCATTTTGTAAGCAATCTTTAGCAGCGCTTTCGCTTGCTCGACGCCGGGCGCATAAGTCTTACCGGGCGGACGGAGCCTATCGCCGACAATCTTTTGCATCGGCTCGTGCACGTAAAAATCGTAGACGCGATCCCATTGGCGCGCTTGCAGGGCGAGATCGGGGTCCTTGGGCACAAGCTCAGTGCCGCCCGGATAGTGGTGCGACAGGTACTCGATGATGATGCTCGATTCCGGAACCGTCACATTGCGTGCCTCGTCATGCAGAACAGGAAACTTGCCGATCGGCCAGATCTTCTTGAATTCCGTGCTCGATCTTTCGTCGCCGAGGTCGACAATGTGAGGCTCGAACGGCGTATCATTCTCATAAAGAGCGATCAGGACCTTCCAGCAGAACGACGCCAGGGGATGAAAATAGAGCTTCAGAGACATGCGAACGCCGGGTTGATGGCGGAACGCTCGTTCATGACTACTGAGCCTTCTCGCAATTGATCATCCACGGCGTGCCGAACTTGTCGACGAGCATGCCGAACTTCTTGGCCCAGAACGTCTCAGTAAGAGCAAGGCGGACGGTTCCCTTGTCAGCCAGCGCATCGAACACGCGCTCTGCCTCGGCTGGCTCCGCTATGTTGAGCGTGACCGAGAAGCCTTTCATCGGCTCGAAACGGTCAGGCGGAGCGTCAGAGCCCATCAACACCATGCCGTTGCTAACCAGGCGGGCATGGATGATCTTCTTCCGCCATTCCGGCGGCACGCTCTCTTCTACCGGCGTGCCTTCATGCGGTATCATCGCCACGATCTCGCCACCGAGAATCTTCTGGTAGGAGTTGAAGGCCTCCTCGCATTTTCCGTCGAACAACAAATAGGGATTGAGTTTCATCTTGCGCGCTCCCTTTGAACTCTTTGCCGCGCCTCAGGCTTGGGCCAGATAGTCGTCCAGCCTGTCGAAGGTCCCGCTCCAGCCGGCGTTCATCGACTCGCGGCCCTCCTCGAATGTTTTCCGCTCGCTCTCAGTCGCGTCCACCGGGATCCAGATTACCGTCACGGTGGTCTTACCGTTGGCCTCGGCGAACGTCACAGTGGAAAGTATCGTGAGCGGCCACTTCTCATGCATAGGGTGCCGCGTCACGCCTCCCGCCTCGTCGGAAAAGCTAACCACGAAGACGAGACGCTTTTGCGGCACGATCTCGCGGTAAATGAACTTGCCCCACATGTCTTGGCCGTCGGGCGACCGCAGATGGTAGTGGAAGACGCCGCCAGGCCTCAGATCGATCTTGGTCGAGACGATCTCGAAGCCCTTCGGTCCCCACCAGTGCTTGAGCTGCTTCGCGTCGGTCCAAGCCCGCCACACGCGCTCGAGCGGCGCATTGACGACGCGCGAGATGGTGAATTCTCTTTCGGCCTTAGTGGCGCCGACCGGTCTGGTTCTGGTCTCAGAATTCGCCGTCATGGATTTTGTCCTTCGAATGCTCGCCTCAGCGCCGAGATGTCGAACTTCTTCATCTGCAGAAATGCCTTGGTCACCCGCTGCACTTTGATGGGGTCTTTATCGGTGACCATCTCGATGAGGGTGGTCGGCACTACCTGCCAAGACAGGCCGAATTTGTCCTTCAGCCAGCCGCACGGGCCTTCTTCGCCGCCGTCCGTGAGCTTGTCCCAGAAATAGTCGACCTCCTTCTGGCTGTCGCAGTGGACCTGGAAGGAGATCGCCTCGCTGAACTTGAATTGGGGGCCGCCGTTGAGCGCCACGAATTTCTGACCCTCGAGTTCGAAGGCCACCACCATGACCGAGCCGACCCGTTTGCCGTGCTTCTCGAAACCTTCATTGCCGTAGCGGCTGATCTCGGTGATGCGCGAATTCTTGAAGACCGAGCAATAAAAGTTCGCCGCATTCTCGGCCTCAGTGTCGAACCACAAACACGGCATGATTCTTTGTTTGGCGAGCGCCATGACTTGCTCCTTTCGTTGAGCTGCGTTGAGCCGCGGCCGGGCTCAGGCCGCGTCGTCCTTGCGATGCTCGGCGCCGCAGCAGGACTGGGACTTTGCGCTGTCCTCGTACTTGTCGTGATGGCGGACCCAGGCCATGGTCCAAGGCAGCTCGTCCTCATCCCGGCCCTTAGGGGTCAGGTCGAGCATGTTGTAGGTGCCAACGAGGATATCGAGGCCGCGCGCATAGGCGGAATAGGTGTGAAACACGGTGCCGTGCGCATCCTTGTAGAAGACGCTCGCGCCGGGAAGCTCATCGTTTTGGTATGCGGGGTCTTCGACGCTGTCGTAGTTGTAATAGATCTTGCCCTTGGCGAGCTCCTCCTTCGAGAAGGACACGCCATAGTCGAAGTTGAAGTCGCTGCCGAAGGACGACACCCATGGAAAGCGCCATCCCATGCGCTTCTTGAAGGTTTGGATCTCGGCGAGCGGCGCGCGCGAGACCACAACGAAGGCTGTGTCGCGGTTGGCGAGGTGGATGGTGGCGCCGTCGAAATGATCGGCGAGATAGGAGCAGCTCGGGCAGCCTTCGTCCCATCCAGGGCCTAGCATGAAATGATAGATGATGAGCTGGCTCTTACTGCCGAACAGTTCGGCGAGAGTCTTTGCTCCGTGAGGGGTGTCGAAGACATATGGCTTCTCCACCTTCACCCAGGGCAGGGCACGACGCTCGGCGCTCAGCGCGTCGCGTGCCCGCGTAAACTCCTTCTCCTTGGCGAGCAGGTCGTTGCGCGCCGCAAGCCACTCCTTTTCAGAGACGATCTTGTGCGTTTGCATGATGAACTCCACGGTTGGGGGGCGAGCTCAACGGCTAAGCGGTGACAGGAGTCATCCAGCCGACACCGGCGCCGCCGGGCTCGCGCAGGATGGCGATGCGGCCGACACCCGGAATGTCGAAGAGTGGCTTCATGAGCTTGGCGCCGGCCTTAACCGCCTTGGCGACGCGCTTATCCACGTCGTCGACCGCGAGATAGGACATCCAGCTTTCCGGCACGCCGTCGAATTCCGGTTTGTTGATTGGAAACATGCCGGCGATAGGCTTGCCTTCCACCATGGCACACCAATAGGTGCCGCCGTCGGCCATGGGCATCGGCGAGAAAGTCCAGCCGATGGTTTCCTCGTAGAATTTCTTGGCGCGCTCCACGTCGCGCGTCATCAGTTCGTTCCAGCAGAACGTGCCGTGCGAGCCGCGACCTGGAGCCTCGGCATGATTTTCGTCGCGTGGTTTGGTTGCAGTCTGAGCCATGTTCTTCTCCTTCGTTTACGCAAGATAACGTTCGAGCTTGTCGAGGCAGCCAGTCCACCCTTGCGCGTGGCGGTCGCGTGCGGCCTCGTCAAAGAACTGCTCGTGGACGAGAGTGAGGAGCGAGCCTGTGCCCTCGGGTTTGATGAGGACGGTCACAAGCGACTCGCGCTCGGGCATGGTACGCCACGCCCAGGTGAACACTAGTTTCTGGTTCGGCACGACCTCGCGGTAGATGCCGCCAACGTTATGCTCCTCGCCGTCCTCGGTATGGAACTTTACGGCATAGCGCCCGCCAACGCGCACATCAGCCGTAGCCTGCTTCACAGGCCCCGCGTCAGGGCCGAACCACTTCACTATTTTTTTGGGCTCGGTCCAGGCCGCATAGACTTTTTCCGGCGGCGCATTGAGACGACGTTTGAGGGTGAGACTGGGCTTTGGGGCGATGACGGGTTGGACTGACATGACTCATCCTCCTCCAGGAATGCGGCAAGGCGGTCGAGGCGCTCCGACCAGAAGCGCTGATAGCGGTTGAGCCAGCCGACCGCCTCCTGCATGGGGGCTGCAGCCAACCGGCAGGACACTGTGCGCCCGGTTTTTGTCCTTGTGATGAGACCGGCATCTGACAGGACGTCGAGATGCTTCATGATCGCTGGCAAAGACACGGGAAACGGCCGCGCCAGCTCGCTTATCGAGACGCTATTGCGCAGCTCGAGTTGAGCGAGCAGCGCGCGACGCGTGGGGTCGGCAAGCGCGGCAAAGGTGCGGTCGAGAGCGGTGTCCTGATACTTAACCATATGGTTAGGTATATGCGCGTGGTCTGCAAGTGTCAACCCGCCATGGCGCTGACTTTGCGCACTGGCATCGTTGACACCGGAAGCGGCGCTTTTTATGGTCCGCCCGCGCCTGAGAGCGACTGACCGCCGGGCGCCGAACCTTTCCGGCAACGATGGATGCTTTGCCATGAAGATCAAGAATTCGCTACGGGCTCTGCGCAAGCGCCATCGCAACAACCGCGTGGTCAGGCGGCGGGGCCGGCTATACGTCATCAACAAGACCAATCGGCGCTACAAGGCCCGTCAGGGCTAGATCTGGCGATGCGGCCGGGCCCACGCTTCTGCCTTAAGCTTTGTGGTGCCCCATGGCTGTGCGTAGCCGCGCTGACACTTGCCCTTGTTTTGTCCATCGCACCGCGCTGGGACGCAGCCGCGCAGGAGTCCCCGTCGCCCCGGGTTGATCAACTTGAGGGCGCCGCACCGGGGGAGTCTGAACCCGAGCTCATCGAACCCGACGAAATGGCGCCAAATGAGATGGCGCCCGATCAAATGACGCCTCCCGGCGAGGCTGCGCCGGGTCAGGCGGCGAAGCCGGATACCAAACAAGGTGGCGACGAAGCGCCTCCGCCGCGTTCGACTGAAGAAAGCAAGCGCGACAAGCTCGACCTCTCGACCGACAATCTGCCGTTGTCAGACCCCGTCGAGCGGCCGGAGATGCTCGCGAAACTCTACGATGAGCTCGGCAACGCGCATGATGCGCATGATGCCGCTCCGATTACGGAAACGATTGAGCGACTCTGGCTTCTGTCGGGCAGCGACACGGTGGACCTGCTGATGGCCCGGGCAGATCGCTTCATGAAGGAGGCCGATCTTGACCTCGCCCTCAAGATTCTCGACGCCGCGGTGGACCTTGCGCCTGACGATGCCGAGGCCTGGCGCCGGCGGGCGGCGGTGCATTTTCTCCAGAAGGACTACGAACTCGCCCTCTCCGACCTGAGACATGCGCTTGATATCGATCCCAGGCACTACAAGGCGATCAATGATCTCGGTGTGGTTCTGCAAACGCTCGGCGCCAAGAAGGAGGCGCTCGAAGCCTATCGCAAAGCGCTCAAGATCAATCCCTTCCTCGATGATGCGCGGCAGTCGGTGGAAACGCTGGCCCGCGAGGTCGAGGGCCAGGACATCTAATTTCTTGCCTTCCACTAATAGTCTTCGGTTTCGTCGCCGATGAAGGCAATGCGCAGCAGGTTGGTGGCACCCGGCGTGCCCAACGGTACACCCGCCGAGATGATGACGCGCTGCCCGGGAAGCGCGAACCCCTCCTGATAGGCGATGCGGCAGGCCTTGGCCACCATGTCGTCAAGGTCGCGTGGATCGTCGGTGAGCACGCAATGCAGCCCCCACACCAGCGCAAGCTTGCGCCCTGTTGCCGGAATCGGCGTCAAGGCGATGATCGGCTGCTGCGGGCGCTCGCGAGCGGCCCTGAGGCTGGTCGCGCCTGAGGCCGTGTAGCAGACGATCGTGGCGAGGTTGAGCGTCTCGGCCACGGTCCGCGCGGCTGCCGAGATCGCGTCGGCTCCGGTCGCCTCGGGACCTATCCTCTGGGCGTGAATGATCGCCTCGTAGAGCGGATCGCGTTCGACCTCCTGAGCGACGCGGTCCATGGTTTCCACTGCCTGCACCGGATATTTGCCGACCGCCGATTCCGCCGACAGCATCACCGCGTCGGCGCCTTCGAACACGGCGGTCGCGACGTCCGACACTTCGGCCCTGGTTGGCGCCGGGGCGTAGATCATCGATTCGAGCATCTGGGTTGCGACGACCACCGGTTTGCCGGCATTCCGGGCCGCGCGGGTGATCTGCTTCTGAAGCCCCGGCACCTTCTCGACCGGCATTTCGACGCCAAGATCGCCGCGCGCCACCATGATGGCGTCGGCAAGATCGATGATCTCCTTGAGATGATTGAGCGCCGAGGGCTTCTCGATCTTGGCCATGATCGAGGAGCGACCGCGCGCGAGCTTCCGTGCCTCGGCGATGTCCTCCGCGCGCTGCACGAAGGAGAGCGCAATCCAGGCCACGCCGAGCGACATGGCGAACTCGACATCGGCGCGGTCCTTCTCGGTCATGGCACCGAACGGGAGCACAGTGTCGGGAAGGCTGATGCCCTTGCGGCTGCCGAGCACGCCGCTGGTCATCACCTCGGCGTCGATCCTGACGTCGCTCGCCTCGACGATGCGAAGCTTGAACTTGCCGTCGTCCATCAGCATCATGTGGCCGGGCTGCACGGCCTGGAAGATCTCGGGATGCGGAAGATGCACGCGGCCCAAGCCGCCGACCGATTCGCGGCGGACGAAGCTCAGCATGTCGCCCTCCGTGAGCCTGAGCGCGCCTGACTCGAATTTGCCGATGCGAAGCTTCGGCCCTTGAAGGTCGACCAGAATGCCGATCGGCCGCGCGAATTCGAGCTCGAGCTTGCGCACGATGGCATGCATGTCGCGCAGCCCGTCATGGGTGGCGTGGCTCATATTGACGCGAAACACGTCAGCGCCTGCTTCGAACAGGCGTCGCATCGTTTCTTCGTTGTTGGAGGCAGGACCGAGCGTGGCGACGATCTTGACCCGGCGATTGCGCCTCATTGGGACTTCGCTTCGCCCTCGGGATCGGTGAGGCGAACGGTCCAGTCGCGCTCTTCGCCGGTGTCGACTTCGAAGAAGCCGGTCTTCTTGTAGCCGCGCTTCACGCAGTCCTTGGTGTCGCGGATGGTGAAGGACTTGTCGTCGGTGCACATAAAAAGACTGCCGGCCCATTCGCCGCCGCGGTCATAGTCGACGGCATGGATATAGTAATAGCGGCCGATCAGCACGCCCTTGAGCAGCGTCTCGCAAGTATGCGAGGCGATGTTCCACCATCCCTCGGTGGCCCAGCCCTCGGCGTCCTTATATCCGATCGAAACCCCGACCCGGCTCGCCGTCGTGTTGCAGAGCTTAAGATCAGCGTAGGCCGGCGTTGTGCCTAGACCCACAAGCAGAAGGAGTGCAGCAAAAGGGCAGAGACTCCGGGCCGAGCAGGAGTGAAGGGCACGTGCGGTGTTTTGCGCGTGCCGGGTCAAATTGGAAGCAAGCATCATCCTCTAAGGGCCTGGAATCTCGGTTAACGAATTTCGAAAGATAGCACCGAATTGGTTGAGTTTGTCTGACCAGAGCGGCCGATTATAAGGCTACCCTGGCAAGGCAAAAGACCCGCCGAAACTCGTGGGTAAATGCGTCGCAACCTAGGCCGCGCTCAAGCTTTTTTCTTGCCGCGGCGGGTAGCTGGGCGCAAAAAAGAGGCGGACGCGAGGGAAGGTCGCGTGGAGCGAAGTCTGGACACTTTGATACAAGAAGATTTGGGCGATAAGCCCTATCGCAGCATCGAGGGGGATTTGAGGACCGGCATCCTCATCCTCTGCGATCACGCCGAAAATACTATTCCAGAGCCTTTCGCAAATCTGGGATTGAGGTCTGAGGACCTCAACCGCCACATAGCCTATGATCTTGGGGCGGCTCCCGTCGCCGAGCGCCTCGCCAAGCTGCTAAGCGCCCCGGCGCTGATCTCCTGCTTCTCGCGGCTCCTGATCGACCCTAATCGCGGGCTCGACGACCCTACGCTGATCATGCAGATCTCGGACGGTCTGGTGGTGCCCGGCAACGCCGGTCTCGACGAGGCGGCGATCGCCGCCAGGGTCGCTCGCTACTACACGCCTTATCATCAAGCCATCGAGCGCGCGATCGACGCGGGCATTGCCGCCGGCAAGCCGCCGGTGGTCGTGTCGGTGCATAGTTTCACGCAAGCGTGGAAGGGCGTGCCGCGTCCCTGGTCGGTCGGCGTGTTGTGGGACAAGGACCCGCGGCTTGCGCTTCCTCTGCTCGAAGGCTTAAGGACCATTCCCGGCATCCTCGTTGGCGACAACGCTCCTTATACTGGCCAGCTCAAGGGCGACACACTCTACCGGCACGGCACCCGTCGCGGGCTCGCGCATGCCCTGATCGAAGTCCGCCAGGATCTGATCCTCGGGCCAGAGGGACAAGCCGAGTGGGCAACGCGCCTCGCCGAAGTCCTGCGCAAGGTGGTGCGGTTGGGCGGTCCGCTGCACGCGATCGAGATCCACGGCTCCTACACGGACATCGCATCGGCTCAAGGGCGAAATGGCGAGGACGCCGCGACCGGTGGCATGACCGAAGCAACCCGAACCGAGCTTGAGGCTGAAGCCTTTCGACGCCTCGTCGCACATTTGCGGGGCCGCCACGACGTGCAGAATATCGAGTTGATGGAGCTCGCAGGTTTCTGCCGCAATTGCCTCTCGAATTGGTATCAGGAGGCCGCTGCCGCCAAGGGTGTGGCGCTCTCCAAGGAAGAGGCGCGGGAGATCGTGTACGGCATGCCTTACGAGACCTGGAAGGCTCGGTATCAGACGGAGATCGCAACCAAGCGCCGCAAACGCACCGGCTAGCTGCTCGGTCTTTGGATAAATGGGATAACGAGGTTGCCCGCCTTGAAGCTGCGAATCGCCGCGCCCTAAACTTGGGCGTGATCGAATCATCAAGCGGCGGAGAGTGACCTAAGGTGCAGCTTCAGACATCAGCTAGAGACCAGCTTCGTTCTTTCGTTGCCCGCATCGAGCGGCTCGAGGAGGAGAAGGCAGCCCTCGCCGCAGACCTGCGCGAGGTCTATGCCGAGGCGAAGGGCAACGGGTTCGACGTGAAGGCGCTGAGGACGGTCGTTCGCCTGCGCAAGCAGGACGAGAACAAGCGGCGCGAGGAAGAAGCGGTGCTCACTACCTACCTCCACGCGCTCGGCATGGCCGACGCCGAGGCCGCTTAGCGCTCTGAAGCTTTACTCGACCTGTCATTGCCCGGCTTCACCCGGCAATCCAGTAATCCCGGCATTCGAAATCAACGAAGGCAGGGGTTTACTGGATTCCGCTTCCGCGGGAATGACGAAAAGCGGATGCGACGAGGCTAGCGGGTGTTTTCCGCGACCTGCGTGCGGGCGGGGGCACGGGTATCCATCGCGACGTTGGCGTAGAGGCTCTTCACCGCATGACCCGAGAAGGTCTGCGCGGCGGCAAGCCCGGCGTAGCCAGAGTTCTTGCGCAACGGGAGCGCGGTCGGGTTGTCCATGTCATCGAACAGGTAGTCGATATTTGTCTGGTCGGGAGGGGTGAGGGGAGCCACCGTGCGGCTGAAGGCTACTGACGAGTCGGTCATCAGCCCGGCAATCTCGAACGGAACGTAATTCGTCTCGTCGGGATGATCGTCGTCGGCCTCTGGAGCGCCGACCACCTCCGCATCGTGATAAGCCGGGGCCGGGGCCTCCTGATGTGCCTTGGGGAGAAGGCTCGGCAGTGACATTCCGCCGACGCTTGCATAGGCGAAGAGCTTGGCAGGCGGGGGAGGCGCCCCTTGCTCATGCGATTCGACTGCGAGCGTCGGCGCGGCAGGCATGCTGTGCGTGAAGGATGCGAGGATCGGCTTCGGGGTGCCGGCTGCGGACTCGGGTTGTGCCGGGGTGACAGGCTCGGCCTGGGCGACTGTCTCATCAGCCTCGACCACGTCATCCGCGTCAGCGACCTCCTCTTCCTGAGCAGTGGGCTTGAGGCGGACGGTAGCAGCGAGCTTGGTTTGCGCTACGAGACCCTGTGCCACGGCCACCTTATAGTCCTGTGGCGTGATGGGCTTGTTGTCCTGCGGGAGATATTTCGAATGGCCGTCGGGGAAGAGGGCCGCGAGTTCGAGACGCGGGATTCTCGGCCACATGCGCACCCTGCCGGTGTCGACATGGACGAATGGGACGCCGGAGGTCGGGTAGTAGCCTACTCCGCCCCATTCCCACACGAGGGCAGAGTTCCGCAGCACTTTGACGGGCACGTCGGGGAAGGTGATGTCGGCAGCCTTGCCGAGGATGTGCTGGCTGCGCTTTGCCTGTCCACCGCCCTTCCTGCGCAAGGAGGCGTTGGTCTCGGCGGTGCGATAGCCGCAAATGAGATGGACCGGAACCTGCGAGTCGAGCTCTTTATGCAGGATCCAGATGTGATCGATCAGCTCCGGATCCATCGTCGTTTCTTTGTCGACGCGCCAATCCCGCATGAAGGTGTTGAGGCGCTTCAGCGCGGCATCGTCGTATTTGCCGTCGCGCTTGTAAGTGACGGTGATCGTCTCTTTGGTGTGGATGTTGTAGATCGAAAGGGTTCGGGTCTCGCCGGTCGCGCCCGCTCGATAAGTCGCGGCGGACCACCAACCTGCGGCGGTCAGAAGCACAAGGCCAGCGCCGAGCACGGCGCGACGTGCGACACTCCCCCGAATCCGCATCCCCGACTTTCCCTCGCCGGCTCCCCAGCCGGTTTCCCCGTGAGGTACGCAAAGCGACGTACCGGCGGGCGGCACCCGTCCTGCCGTCCGTTAACGATGAGTATTAGCCAAATTGCGGGAAAAACAAGGCAAACAAGTCACACCGGCCCAGAATCTCGGACTAGAGTTAACAGGATTTCCACAGGATTCCGACGAGTCTAGAGGCCCAATGCCGCCGCCATACGGGCGTCATGACCGTAAATATCTCCGTAATTTGAGGTGGATCCGTCTTCGTTCACCTTGAGAGTAAAGTAGGTGATGTAGACCGGGATTCTTTGCCGCAGTGCAACATGACTGTCATAGCCGTCGGAAATCGCTGAGGCGATTCTAGCCTCATTCCATCCCTGGTCGTGCCTCAACAGGATAAGAGCGAGCTGCTCTGGGTTCTGCACCCGCATGCAGCCGTGACTTTCTGCCCTGACCGGCTGGGCGAACAAGAATTTCTGCGGCGTGTCGTGCATGTAGACGTCGTGCTTGTTGGGAAACACGAATTTGACGTGGCCGAGCACGTTGTCAGGTCCGGGCGGCTGGTAGATCTCGAAATTGCGGATGTCCATCGCGTTCCAGTCGATGGCGCCGGGATCGACATCACGGCCGAGATATTTGACGCGCAGATTGTGACGCTGGAGCACCGCGGTGTTCCATCCGCCGCCGCCGAAGAACCAAGCCGCCTCCTCGCGAAGATAAGGTCTGATCTCCTCGACCTTGATCGAGGTCGGCACGTTCCAGAACGGATTGAAGACGATTTCCTGCATCTCATCGGAGAAGACCGGCGTCTGCTTGTCAGGCTTGCCGACCACCACGCGCGTCGTGTGCACGGTCTTGCTGTCAGCGACGACACGCAGCGTGAACTCGGGGATGTTGACCGTTACGTAGTAAGGACCGAGGTCGTGAGGCAGCCAGCGCCAGCGCTCCATGTTGACCAGGATGGCTCTGATCTTGGCTGAGCCTCCGGCAACGCTCGTCTTTTGTCGGCCATTGAGCAGGCGGCGCATGCCAGGCCCTACCATGCCATCGGGAAGGACGCCGTGGGCATCCTGGAATCGCTCCACGGCTTCGACCAAGGCAGCATCGAATGTGTTTTCTTCGGCGTGTGAGTTGGCGGGCACATCGAGGCGCTTGCGAAGCAGGACGACTTGCTCGTGCTGCATGCCCATCTTGAGCATAGGCCCGTCCGGGATGATGACGGCGGATTTATCATCTGCGCTCTTCGGGTTGCCGCCCCGTAATTCCAGTAGCTTCTGACGCAACGCTTCGAACTGCGGCTGATCCGGCTGGAAGCTCCGCAAATAAGCCGCAGGATCTGAGCGGAAGGCAATCGATTCGATCACTTCCGACGGATTGGGGAGCGCAAGACTTGGATCGAGATTCTCGCTTAGGCGGCTCGGATTGATGCGCCCGCCTCGCGCATCGTTGGCATAGCCGAGGACGGCGAAGCTGATCTTGATCTCGGCATCTGCAAGCCAGTCGGTCGCCTTCGGATCCGAAGCGTCGAATGTGTCGGGCTTCGGCAGGGCGTAGTCTGAAGCGCGGAGGCCATAGTCGTCGGCCTTGGCGATCTCGGCCATTACCATTTTGCCGCGATCAGTGAGCCTTTTGTTATCGACCCACAAGAGATGGTGCTCTGGCGCCGAATAAAATTCAACGAGCGCACCTTGCTCGCTCTTTCTTGCGTTTGAGGCGGCGGTGAATTTCGCCGACAGCCGATTCTGAATGGCGATCCGGATCGCTTCTGTCGCCCCGATCAAAACGGCGGGCGCCTCCGGCTCCGCGGCGAAGGCCGGCGCGTGCAAAGGCGCGATCACAGCCAAGGTCAGGGCCAGACGATAAACCCATCGCATGATTTCACTCCGCCGCTCCAGTCAGTCAGTTAGGCCTGGCCTCAAGCCCAATCTCTCGCATCTTGCGATAAAGGGTAGAGCGGCCGATGCCGAGCCGCCGCGCGATCTCCGTCATGCGTCCGCGGTAGCGTCCGAAAGCGAGCCTGATCATGTCGGCTTCAACGGCTTCGAGTGAACGGATGTCGCCCGTGTCGCTTAAGGCGGGAATGCCGATGGCATCCCTGCCGTTAGCAGCCGGCACGTGAATTGTCGCGGGCGAGTTCGCGGACTCTCCGAGCATGACCGGTCCCTCGATGCGCGGCATGGAATCTTTTGGCGCAGGCGCAGGGGGCACGCTCACGGCGTAGCCTTCGACATGCGCGGCGATCTGCGGAAACTCGTTCACAGTGAGCATGGGCGTGTCAGCGAGCACCACCGCCCGAAACACTGCGTTCTCGAGCTGACGGATATTGCCGGGCCAAGTGTAGCGGCGGATCATGGCCATCGCCTCCGCATCGATGCCGTCGACGGGCTTGCCCTCCTCGGCGGCAAATCTTGCGATGAAATGGCGGACGAGTTCCGGGAGATCCTCAAGCCGCTCGCGCAGCGGAGGCACCCAGATGGGGAAGACGTTCAACCGGTAATAGAGGTCCTCGCGGAAGCGGCCCTGGTTGACGAGACCGATCAGGTTTTCGCTAGTTGACGCGATTAGGCGGACGTCCGCGCTGATCGCTGGTTCCCCGCCGGCGGGCTCGACCTCACCATTCTGCAAAGCGCGGAGAAGCTTGACCTGAGCATTGAGCGTCAGCTCGCCGATCTCATCGAGAAATAACGTGCCCTGGTCAGCCTCGACAAACTTGCCTTTCTCGCGACCGAACAGAAGGGCGTCGAGCTCGCTCTCGGGGAAAGCAGCGCAACCGACGGTTACGAACGCCTTCGGTTGCCTCGCGCTCTCCCCTTGAATGGCGCGGGCGATCAGCTCCTTGCCAACGCCGGGCTCGCCTTCGATCAGAACGGGAAGGCTGGAATTGGCAGCTCGTTTGCCAAGCTCAACGACTCTGGCCATGGCCTGGCTGCCGGCAATCAGGTCGACGAAGCCGAGCTCCCCATTCGCCGAGGCTTTGATGCGGACCAGCTCGCCGGCGAGGGCCTCGATCTTGAGCGCGTTTTTGACCGAGACTTCCAGACGCTCGGGGCTCACCGGCTTGACCACGAAGTCGACGGCGCCGGCGCGCATTGCTGCCAAGGCGATGTCGCTACGGCCCTGGGTTGTCTGCACAATGACCGGAGGCTTGCGCGCCAAGGACCGCATTGCCTCAAGCACGGCCATGCCGTCGGTGCCTGGCATAACGAGATCGAGCAAAACGAGGCAAATGTCTCCGGCGGCGTCGTTGTGAAGCGCGGCGAGGGTCTCGTCGCCCCTCTTGACCATGTCGACGCCATAGCCGAACTGCTTGATGGCTTCTTCGAGAATAAGAGATTGAACAGGGTCGCTGTCGGCGACCAGGATGCGCTTGGGCATGACGCAGACTCGATACAGTTACGCGAAACGCTACAGTGCGGGAGGACAGCGGCCCAAAGCCTGCGCGCGGGCTCGAAGGAAGGCTGCTCCTGTGCCAAAACTGTGCAGCGGAAGGGTAAATATCCCGTTTAGCTCGGTTCGATTTTGGTGAGGCTGTGGTTCTGATGCCCTCCAAAATGCCGAGAAGGCATGGTCTATGGCCTTGCAGTGCGGCGTCGCCCTTCTCCACACTAACAGACCATTGCCGCCAATCTATGAGGACCTGAAGACACCGATGCTGCCCAAACTGACCGCATGGCCGGAGCACCCTGTTTTCGCTGCGACTGCCGCCGCCAAAACTAAGACGAAGCACCCACCGGCGGCCGCCGGAGGCAAGCCAAAACTCGGCAAGCTGCCGGAATGGAACCTCGCCGATCTCTATAACGGGCCTGACGCGCCTGAGCTTAAGGCCGACCTTGCAAGCTCGGAGAGCGCGGCTGATGCCATGCAATCGCGATATGCCGGCAAGCTCGCCAAGCTGTTGGACGGCGGCAAGGGCGGTGCGGAGATTGCCCAGGCCGTGCGCGAATACGAGGCGCTCAACGACGTGATGGGCCGCATCGTGTCCTATGCAAGCCTGCTCTACGCGGCGGACACGTCCGATCCCAAGCGGCAGAAATTCTTCGGTGACATCCAGGAGAAGATCACCGCCATCTCATCCAAGTTGCTGTTCTTCCCGCTCGAGCTGAACCGTCTCGATGACGATGCTCTGGAGAAGGCGATGTCGCGCTCCGAGCTCAGCCACTTCCGGCCCTGGCTCGAGGACCTGCGCAAAGAAAAGCCCTATCAGCTCGAAGACAAGCTCGAGCAGCTGTTCCACGAGAAGGCCGTGACGGCGCGCGGCGCCTGGGACCGGCTATTCAGCGAGACCATGACGGCGCTGAAATTCGACGTTGACGGCGAGAAGCTCAGCCTCGAGCCGACGCTCAATCGCTTGCTCGAGCCGGACGAGGCTAAGCGGAAGGCCGCCGCGGAGGCCCTGGCCAAGGTCTTCAAGGACAATGTGCGGCTGTTCACGCTGATCACCAATACGCTCGCCAAGGACAAAGAAATCTCCGACCGCTGGCGGGGTTTCATCGACGTCGCCGATTCGCGCCATCTGGCCAATCGCGTCGAGAAAGAGGTGGTTGACGCTCTTGTCGGCGCGGTGCGCGAGGCTTACCCGCGCATCTCGCATCGTTATTACGCGATGAAAGCGAAATGGCTCGGCAAGAAGAAGCTCGCGCACTGGGATCGGAACGCGCCGCTGCCGGAGGAGCCGAAGCAGGTGATCGGCTGGGAGGATGCGCGGAACACGGTCCTCACCGCCTACGGCGATTTCTCGCCGCGCATGGCGGATATTGCCGGACAGTTTTTCGTGAAGGGCTGGATCGATGCGCCGGTGAGGGAAGGGAAATCACCTGGCGCCTTCTCCCATCCCACCGTGCCGAGCGCGCACCCTTACATTCTGCTCAACTATCAGGGCAAGCCGCGCGACGTGATGACGCTCGCGCACGAGCTTGGCCACGGGGTGCATCAGGTGCTCGCCAACAAGCAAGGACCGCTGATGGCGCCGACGCCGCTCACGCTTGCCGAGACTGCCAGCGTGTTCGGCGAGATGCTGACCTTCCGTCGGCTGCTCGAACAGGCGCCGTCACCGCGCGAGCGCAAAGCTCTGCTCGCGGCGAAGGTTGAGGACATGATCAACACGGTGGTGAGGCAGATCGCCTTTTATAGCTTTGAGCGGAAGGTGCACACCGAGCGGCGCGAAGGCGAGCTGACGAGCGAGCGGCTCGGCGAGATCTGGCTCGAGGTTCAGAAGGAGAGCCTGGGACCGGCGATCGAGCTGAAGCCCGGCTACGAAACCTTCTGGAGCTACATCCCGCATTTCATCCACGCGCCGTTCTACGTCTATGCCTATGCCTTCGGCGATTGCCTCGTGAATTCGCTCTACGCCGTCTACGAGAAGGCGGAGAAGGGTTTCGCCGAGCGCTATCTCGACATGCTCGCGGCGGGGGGCACCAAGCACCACAAGGAGCTGCTCGTGCCGTTCGGCCTCGACGCCTCGAACGCGAATTTCTGGTTGATGGGACTTAAGGTGATCGAAGGGCTGATCGACGAGCTCGAGGCCATGGACGAGAAGGCCTCCGCCTAACTTCCTTGTTGTACAGGTTGTATAACTATGTTATACAAAACGTATAACGGACGGGTGCTATGAAAATCGAGATTAAGCGCATCGGCAACTCGGAAGGCTTCATCCTGCCTCGGGAGTTGATGCAACGCCTTGGCCTAAAGCGGGGACAGGAACTGCATATTACAGAGTTGCCTGGCGGAGGCTTCCAGGCGCGACCCTATGATCCGGATTTCGCGAAGACGATGGAAGTCGTCGACGAGATCATCGACGAGTATCGCGACACGCTGTCAGCGCTTGCGAAGTGAGCGAGCCGAGTTGGTTCACTTACGACCAGGCAATTGCTGCGCACAGCGTTCAGCTTCGCCGCTTTGGTGGTGCTCCCGGTCTGCGCGACAAGGGCGCATTGCGCTCCGCCTTGGATCGGCCTGTCAACAAATGGCACTATGAGGGGACTCTATTGCCTGAGCTTGCTGCGGCCTACGCATTCGGCCTTGCCAAGAATCATCCTTTCGTGGACGGCAACAAGCGCATCGCCTTCATTGCCATGGTCGCGTTCTTGCGCAAGAACGGCGTAGCGTTTCGGCCAGACCAGGCACAATCCACTGCAATCATTCTCGCAGTGGCCGCAGGCGAGGTCAGCGAGCAAAGTCTGGCGCGGTGGATTCGCGATAACTGGCCGGAGGGAAGCTAAGCATCGATGTCGCAGGTCACGCTCGTTCCGATTCTGCTTTGGGTCGCGGCGTTGGCTTCGGCGGTCGTCGCGATATGGCAAGGGCCGCGGCCAATCGATCGCAGCTTCGTCATCGATCGGCTGCTCCGCTACCTGTTCGTGTTCCCGCTTGGACTGTTGGGGATTTGGGCGTTTCTCGGCCATATCTTTTTCGCCGAGCAGTCGGCCGCGTCGATTGGCTGGGCGCCGAGCCCGTTTCAATATGAGGTCGGCGTCGCCAATCTCGGCCTCGCGCTTGCCGCGCTGTATGCTGCGTTCAGAGGTTACGAGGCACGGCTGGCGGTGGGGATTGCCGCAGCGTGCTTCCTCATCGGAGCCGGCATTGGGCATACCAGGGACATCGTCGAGGCCGGCAATCTTGCGCCGGGCAATGCCGGGCCGATCATGGTCACCGACTTTCTCACGCCGATCGCCGTTCTCGCGCTGCTCTTTGTCGCCAACGGAAAGCGACGGCCGAAATCTCCAGCGACCCTTGCGCTCGAAGCCGAGCTCGAGAATGCCCGCAAGGCGATGCGCCAATATCGCACCGCTCTCAGCCAACTCGGCAAGGATTGAAGTTCGTGTGCGGACACGCTGCTCAGTGGTGCGCAAATACTTCCGTTGTGCCATCGCGTCTGATGAGCAGCACGTCGTAGGGCTCGCTCTCTGCGCCATGCTCCATCCCTGGCGAGCCGACCGGCATGCCGGGAACAGTCAGTCCGACAGCATCGGGCTGCTCGGATACGAGCCGCTCGATGTCCGGCGCGGGCACATGGCCTTCGATGACATAGCCCTCGATCTTGGCGGTGTGGCAGGAGGCGAGCTTGGTGCCGATCCCGGCCTGCCGCTTGATCTCGGCAAGCGCCGCAGGCTCGGCGGGATCGACCTTCGTGGCGAAGCCGTTTGCCTCGAGGTGCTTGACCCAATTGCCGCAGCACTCGCAGGTCGCCGACTTCCACACCTCGATTGAGCTGTCCATGGCCGCAAAGGCAGGCGAGGCCCACAGCATCGCGAGA
>JBKOWI010000076.1:0-6361 GCA_046724315.1 Pseudomonadota bacterium
CGCCAAGGTGTCGGCTATAGGTGTGGGCATGCGGAGCCACGCCGGGGTTGCCGCTCAGATGTTCAGCGCGCTTGCCGAAAAAGGCATCAATATCGAGGCGATCTCCACGTCTGAGATCAAAATCAGCGTATTGATCGACGCTGCCTATGCCGAGCTTGCGGTGCGCACCTTGCATTCCCTGTTCGGCTTGGACAGCCGCTAGCGGATTTCGCGCGGGCTAAGCGAAAGCTCCTTTAAAATGCCCTGATCGCCCCGTCGCGGGTCGGCGAGGACCTAAGAGTTATGGCCGTCTCTATTGGTGCCCCGAGACAGTTGCTCCGTCGCCTGCGCGAGATCATGGCGCAGCGCGAGAGTGCTCAAGCGCGCCTCGACAAGGTGGCCGTGCTGATCGCCTCGAACATGGTCGCGGAGGTGTGCTCGATCTATTTGCGCCGTCGGGACGGCTCGCTCGAGCTGTTCGCCACCGAAGGCCTAAGGCCCGAGGCCGTGCACAATACGCATCTCAAGCTCGGCGAAGGCCTGGTCGGCCTCATCGCCCTTCAAGCCGAGCCGATGCAGTTCCCTGACGCCCAGCATCACCCGGCCTTCTCCTACCGGCCGGAAACCGGGGAGGAGATCTATCACTCCTTCCTCGGCGTGCCGATCCTGCGCGGGGGGCACACCATCGGCGTGCTGACCGTGCAGAACCGCACTATGCGGCAATATTCCGACGAAGAGGTCGAGGCGCTCCAGACCACCGCCATGGTGCTCGCCGAGATGATCGCCTCTGGCGGTCTCGGCGTCACCGAGGAAGAGGTCAGCGCCGAAACCCGCCGCGAGATGGCCGGGCGGTTCACCGGTCTTCCCATCTCCGAAGGCGTGGCGCTCGGCCATGTCGTGCTGCACGAGCCGCGCATCGTCGTTACCCGTCTGATCGCCGAGGACGTCGAGCTCGAGCGGCGGCGCCTGTCCCAGGCCATCGAGGAGCTGACCGGTGCCATCGACGGCATGCTCGAGCGCGGCGATCTCGCCCGCGCAGGCGAGCATCGCGAAGTGCTCGAAGCCTTCCGCATGTTCGCTCATGACCACGGCTGGCGCCGCCGCCTCGATGAGGCCCTGCTCACCGGCCTCACCGCCGAAGCCGCCGTGCAGCGCGTGCGCAATGACACCAGAGCGCGGATGCTGCGCCAGACCGACCCGCACGCCCGCGAGCGGCTGCACGACATCGACGATCTGTCAAATCGCCTGCTCATTCTGTTGTCGGGCGGCGCCGGCACTGCGGCCGCCGGCAACCTGCCGCAAGACACGATCCTGATCGCCCGCACCATGGGTCCTGCCGAGCTGCTCGACTATGACCGCCAGCGCCTGCGCGGCCTCGTGCTGGAGGAGGGGGGCGCGGCAAGTCATGTCGCCATCGTGGCGCGCGCACTCGGGATTGCCGCCATCAGCCAGGTCAGTGGGGTACTCGAGACAGTCGAAGCGGGAGATGCAGCGATCGTCGATGCAGAGGGCGGCGAGCTGCATATTAGGCCGACGCAGGAGGTCGTCTCGGCCTACGCCGACAAGGTGAGGTTTAGGGCGAGACGCCAGGCGCAATATGCTGCCCTGCGCACGGTGCCCTCGGTTACCCTCGACAATGAGCGCGTGGCGATCCAGATCAACGCCGGCCTCCTGTTCGACCTGCCTCATCTCGATCAGTCCGGCGCGGATGGCATCGGCCTGTTCCGTACCGAGCTGCAATTCATGATCTCCGCGACCTTCCCGCGGCTTGAGCAGCAGACGCGCCTTTATAAGGCCATCCTCGACGCTGCCGGAGATCGCCCGGTCGTGTTCCGCTCGCTCGACGTGGGCGGCGACAAGGTGCTCCCCTATTTCCGCGGCTCCAAGGAGGAGAACCCCGCCATCGGCTGGCGCGCGATCCGCATGGCGCTCGACCGGCCGGCACTGTTCCGGACCCAGATCAGAGCGCTGCTCAGAGCCGCGCAAGGCCGCGAGCTTCGCATCATGCTTCCGATGATCGCCGACGTTTCCGAGCTCGAGGCGGCGCGCGCGCTCATCGATCGCGAGGTCAGGATCCTGTTGCGGCATGGGCGGCCTGAGCCGAAGCGGCTCATGATCGGTGCCATGATCGAGGTGCCGGCTCTGCTCTGGCAACTCGACCGCGTGCTGCCCTTGGCCGATTTTGCCTCGGTGGGCTCCAACGACCTTATGCAATTCCTGTTCGCCGCCGACCGCGG
Source organism: Pseudomonadota bacterium (assembly GCA_046724315.1). Taxonomy (GTDB): domain Bacteria; phylum Pseudomonadota; class Alphaproteobacteria; order Rhizobiales; family Methyloligellaceae; genus Methyloceanibacter. Next base: position 2,217 of record JBKOWI010000076.1, read on the forward strand.
CAATATGCGCGTCGCCGAGCGTTTCGATCCGCTCAATCCTGCGGCACTCAAGGCGCTCGGCCAGATCGTTGAAGCCGCAAACAAGCACAAGGTGCCCCTCACGCTGTGTGGCGAGATGGCGGGAAAGCCGCTCGAGGCCATGGCCTTGATCGGGCTTGGCTTCCGCTCGATCTCCATGGCGCCAGCCTCGGTCGGGCCGGTCAAGGCCATGATCCTCTCGCTCGATGCCGGCAGCTTGAAAGAGCGGTTGAATGAACTGCTCGCGAGCAAGGACACCTCGCTGCGGGAGGATCTCAAGCGCTTCGCGGCCGAAAAGGGCGTGCAGATTTAAGACGATGAGAGGTGCCCAGGCCACATTTCGATGTGCTAGTCTCGTGGAGCCTTGCAAACCCCATGCTGTTGGGCTTGTGTTAGTGGAGAATAGCGAGAGATGGGATCGGCGTTGTGATGCCGCCCAGGCCGCGCCTCGTGCCGGCAAGCCCACAGCCGGACGCCGCCGAGCGGCGCCTGCATGTTCACGGGATAGAAGAAATGCCAGCCGGCTATGATGCTGAGGTGGCGGAGTTGTTTCGGGACTTAAGAGCCGCAAGCGCTCTTTCCGAAGCGGACCTCGCAGCGAGATTAGGCACGCGCCCAGATGTGGTGCAGGCGCTCGAGCAGGGCGCGCTCTATGCGCTGCCGCCTTGGGCGGAGACTTGCCGCGTAGTGAATGCCTACGGCGCGCTGCTCAATCTCGATGTCCGCCCATTGCTCAGGCGCATCTATGCCCAGCTTGAGGCGGGGATCGTCGAGCTGAGGCCGAAGGCTATGCCCGACGTTCCGGTGATGATGCCTCGCGACAGTTCCGATTTCGCATTTAGGCCCGACAGCGGTTCCAGGCCTGACAGGCAAGCTGCGCCCTCCGGCAAGTCGCCGCTCGATATCGACTGGACGCCCGAGCCCGTTCCGACCCGGCCCCAAAGTCCGCCTCCACCTCAACCAACGCAAAAGCCGCAGGCTCCCCAGGCGCCTTGGCAAAATGCTTCTCCGGCGCCGCAAGCGCGGCCGCGGGGGCCTTTGGCTCCCGCACCTCAGGTGCCCTGGACTGGCGGAGCGCCGCAACGTCCGGCAGGACCGCCGCAGCAGGCCGAGCGGCGTCCTGAGCAGAGGCCACCGCAAGCGCCGCAGGGGCAACATCCTCAGGGCCGACCCCTTCAGGGGCAGGCCCCGCAAGGGCAAGTCCCTCGCGGACAAGCGCCGCAGCGGCCGCCCCAGCCGCAACCGCCCCAAGCCCGGCAACCTGCTCCGCCTCAACCGCCCAAACCGCGTGCCGAGTTCACGCCGCCTCCGCCGCCACCGCCTTCTGCCGCTCCCAGAGCGATCCCGGACGCGGCGATGGAAGAGCCGCCAGCGGTGGAAGAGAAACCGAAACGGAAGTCTGCGCTCTTGAAATGGGGCGTGATCGCCCTTCTTATCGCCATCATGGCCTTCGGCGCGTGGCTCGTGCTGCACAGCATGACTGGCCCATCAGTCGTCAAGTCTCCTACCACCGGCTCGCAACCTCTCGACCCGGACGACCCGAGAAGCCGTAAGGCCGACAAGCTGCAAGGCCCGTCTTAGCCACCTCAGGCCAAGTCTTCCTCGCCGTTCCGTTTCCTGCTTAGCCTAGACCATGACCACGATTCCCGCCGAGAGACTCGATAGACTCGTCGCCCGTTGGCAGACCGTGCAGGGCACGCTCGCCCAGGGCGCGGATCAGGACAGCTATGTCCGCCTCAGCCGCGAGTTCGCCGAGCTCGACCCGATCGTCGCTACCATCACCGCGCTGCGCAAGGCGACGCGCGAGCGCGAGGACTTGCAGCAGCTGATCGACGATCCGGCCTCCGATCCCGACATGACGACCCTCGCGGAAGCGGAGCTCGGTGAACTCGATCCCAAGATCGAGGAGCTCGAGCATCGCCTGAAGGTGCAATTGCTGCCCAAGGACGCCGCCGACGAGAAGAGCGCGATCCTCGAGGTGCGCGCCGGCACCGGCGGCGAGGAGGCGGCGCTGTTCGCCGGCGATCTGTTCCGCATGTATCAGCGCTACGCCGACCGCATGGGCTGGAAGGTGAATGTGCTGTCGGCAAGCGAGTCGGCGACCGGCGGCTACAAGGAGATCATCGCCAATATCACCGGCAAGGGCGTGTTCGCCCGGTTGAAATTCGAGTCCGGCGTGCATCGCGTGCAGCGCGTGCCCGAGACCGAGGCGCAAGGGCGCATCCACACCTCGGCCGCGACCGTCGCGGTGCTGCCAGAGGCCGAGGAGGTCGACATCAAGATCGACGACAAGGACCTGCGCATCGACGTGTTCCGGGCGAGCGGCCCCGGCGGCCAGTCGGTCAACACTACGGACAGTGCGGTCAGGATCACGCATCTTCCGACCGGGCTCGTGGTGAGCCAGCAGGACGAGAAATCGCAGCACAAGAACAAGGCCAAGGCGATGAAGGTGCTGCGCGCCAGGCTCTATGAGCTTGAGCGATCCAAGCTCGACGCCGAGCGCGCCCAGAATCGCCGCAGCCAGATCGGCACCGGCGACCGCTCCGAGCGCATCCGCACCTACAACTTCCCGCAAGGTCGCGTCACCGACCACCGCATCGGCTTCACCACGCACCAGCTGCCTTATGTGCTCGAAGGTGCGCCCGCGCTCGACGAGATCATCGATGCGCTCATCACCGACTATCAGACGCGCCAGCTCGCTGCGATGCAGGAGGAGGCCCATGCCTGACGCAAGCGGCCTGACCTTCGCCAAGGCCTTCGCAAAGACTGCCGGCGTGTTGCGGCAGGCAGGCATCGGCTCGCCGGAGCTCGATGCGCGGCTCCTGCTCTGCCACGCAGCAGGCCTTACACACGAAGCCACTATCGCGCGAGCGCACGGCGATCTCGGGAGGGCGGCCGCCGCGCGGCTCGAAGCATTGATCGCGCGCAGGCTCGAACGCGAGCCGGTCTCCCGCATCCTTGGCCTGCGCGAGTTCTACGGCCGCGCGTTCCTGGTCGACCGGCACACGCTAGACCCGCGCCCCGATACCGAGACGCTGATCGAAGCTGCCCTCGTCGATAAGCGAGGCTTGCACAATCACCCCCTCAAGCTGCTCGATCTCGGCACCGGCACCGGCTGCATCCTTATTACGTTGCTTGCGGAACTCCCCGAGGCTTGCGGGCTTGGAACCGATATCTGCACCGAAGCGCTCACAGTCGCGGCCGCCAACGCGCAACGACTCGGCGTGGCGAAGCGCGCAAGCTTCGTCTCCTGCGATTGGCTCGACGGCATCGACGGCAAATTCGACCTCATCGTCTCGAATCCGCCTTACATCCCTTCCGCCGAGATCGCCGCCCTGGCAGAGGAGGTCGCCAGGCACGATCCTTGGTCAGCCCTCGATGGCGGCCCCGACGGGCTCGACGCCTATCGCCGCATCGCCGCCAGCGCCGGCCAGGTTCTCGCGCCGAATGGCAGAATTCTCGTCGAGATCGGCTGCGAGCAGGCCGATGCGGTTGTTGAGATCTTCAACCAGGCCGGCCTCGGCCTCGATGGAACACGAGCGGTCAAGCGCGACCTCGCGGGAAGACCCCGCGTGGTCATGGCCGAAGCGCCCCAAACCGGGCGAGCGGAGGGTCGCAGCCCAAAAAAGACACTTGGAAAATCGCCATGTTCGGATTAAGTTCATGGTCAGCGAAATGAAAATTCGGCATGGGCGCCCCAGGCGCCGGCCGGTTGCAACGGCAACAGAGCGGATTTCTCGTGAACCTCGATTGACAGGCGGCGTGCCTCTCGGGACGTTCAGGAGTAGCTCAACCGCCCATCAGATTGAGGTTGTCTGGCGCTAGCTCTGAGATCGTAGGACGCGTGGCGCCAGAGTTTCGACTCATAACAAGGCAGCGAAAACGCGCGAAGTAGGACGACTGCTGGGCGGTCCGGCGTTTCCGGACGATGAGCCTGTTCAAGGCTTGGGCCCAGTCGTGAATTTGAGTGAGCAGGGAGAAGGGATGCGGCAATCGCCGCTTATCAGGTGAATAGAAGCCCATGAGGCAAGGACAGCAGAATCGCAGGGGCCGCGGCCGCGGTCGCAAGCCCCAAAATCCATTGGCGCGGAACTACGAATCGAACGGCCCCGATGTGAAGATCAGGG
>JBKOWI010000024.1:0-3350 GCA_046724315.1 Pseudomonadota bacterium
ACACGCGCGGCACCGGCATCATGAACCGCCTGTTCCATGACTACGCGCCGCACAAGGGCCCGATCCAAGGGCGGCGCACCGGCGTGTTGATCTCGACCGACCAGGGCGATGCCGTCGCCTATGCGCTGTGGAACCTGGAAGATCGCGGGCCGATGATGATCGAGCCAGGCACGCGCGTCTATCGCGGTATGATCGTTGGCGAGCACACGAGAGACAACGATCTCGAAGTGAACGTCCTCAAAGGCAAGAAGCTCACCAACATTCGCACGACGTCTAAGGACGAGGCGGTGCGCCTTACCCCGCCGATCCGCATGACGCTCGAGCGCGCGCTTGCCTATATCGCCGACGACGAACTGGTCGAGGTCACGCCGAAGTCGATCCGCCTGCGCAAGCGTCATCTCGATCCCAATGAGCGCAAGAAGGCCGAGCGCCAGCGTCTCACCGAGGACGTTGCCTGATCTTCCCGACGACTATTGGCAACGCCTCCCATACAAATTGCCAGACGAATCCTGCTCGTCTCGATCTACCTCCAAGGCTCCTGTCGCTATAACTACAGCAATTTTCTGCTTACCGGTGCGTTGTACGCCGGTCGACTGTGGCTTCCGACCTAGGAGGATTTTGCATGATGAAAGTCGTGGGACTTGCGCTTGCTCTCGCAGTGGGCGCCACCGGTTTTGCCTTCGCCAAAGAGGACGATGAGAAGGTGCCCGCCGCCGAGGTGACCAAGATCGAGGAGACTCTGAGCACGCTCGGCTGCAGCGGCTACGAGTCGGTCAAGAAGGAGGAGCAGCGCATCTACGAAATCGAAGATGCCAAATGCAAGATGGGCGTCGTCGATATCAAGCTCGACAAGGACTACACTGTGATCCTGATCTCGCGTTACTGATCAGTGCAGCCTACGTATCGCGCAAGACCTTGGCGGAGAGCAGAACGGGCTTCGGCGCGCGCGCCACAGTCGAAGGAAAAATAGCGCACCCCCTTTGCCGAGCGCAGGCACTCGCGTTAGGCTAAACGCCATGCCCGTCGATGTCGTCCACATAAGGCCCGCGAGACTGAAGGATGCTCCTGCTCTCGCTGCCGCCTATGAGGAAGCTTGGCGCGGAGCCTACCAGGGCATCATCCCCCATCTCTCGCTTCAGCGCATGATCGCGCGCCGCGGCTTGCGCTGGTGGGAGAGCGCGCTCCGCCGGCGGACACCGCTTCTCGTGCTCGACTTCGACGGCGAGGCTGCGGGCTACGTGACCTATGGCCGCTCGCGCATGGGCCGCTCGCCGTTCCAAGGCGAGATTTTCGAGCTTTATGTGCATCCCACCTACCAGGGCTTCGGTCTTGGCGAGAAGCTGTTCGACGGCGCGCGCATCCGCCTCGCCGAGTTGAGGCTCAAGGGGCTGCTGGTCTGGGCGCTTGCCGACAACGATGCAGCATGCGGTTTCTACCTTCATCTCGGCGGCAAACCGGTCGCAGAGGGGGCCGAAAGCTTCGGGGATGTGTCGCTGCGCAAGGTTGCCTTTGCCTGGGCCTGAAGGTTCAATTTTTCCCCTACTGGTGGCTGTAGACCGCGCTGCCACAATCGTTAACCTTAACCATTTTCTAAAATTGTGCCGTGTTCTGCTCTGCCGGGGTGTATTATTGCGTAAGTGATGGGTTTCCCTCTCCATCACAGGTTCCCCCCCAACGGAACCCGAAGGAGCCCCGATCCCCCCGTACGGGGCTTCTTCTTCGTCAAAGTGCCACGAAGCGAACTTCAGCCCCGTGCCTCAAGGCGCGGGGCTTTCCTTTTCCGAACTCCAGTGGAACGCTTGCTTCTCGGGACGTGCACCCATGCCTCTAACCGACCTGATCGGCGCCCCGCAGATCGCGGCGGCCCTAGTGCTCGCGCAGCGCGGCCTCGAGGAGCTCTACTCCGCACGTAATACCAGAGCCCTGCTCGCCGCCGGCGCGCATGAGGAAGGAAGCACTTACTACCCCGTTGTGGCGGCGACCCATCTCGCGTGGATCGCCTCGCTTGCCTTCCTCATCTCGCCCTCGGCGCCGATCATCTGGCCGCTCGTCGTCTATTATCTTGCTCTGCAAGTTGTGCGGTATTGGGTGATCACCAGCCTCGGCCGCTTCTGGACGCATCGCGTCATCACGCTGCCAAGCGCACCGATCCATCGCGAGGGTCCCTATCGCTACATCTCGCATCCCAACTATGCCGTGACGCTGATCGAAACGTTCGTGCTGCCGCTTGCCTTTGGCGCGCTCGCGCTCGCCGTCATCATGACCGCATTGTGGTGGGTGGTTCTTGCGGTGAAGATCAGAATCGAGGACGAGGTTCTTGCTGCTCGCAGGTCCGTTCACAGATCGATCGCGACGAAATAGGCTGAGAAGCCGGGGCCGAAGGCGATGAGCAGATGAGGCCCCTTCGCGCCCTGTTTGATGGCGCGGTCGAGGGCGAACAAGGCGGTCGGTGATGACATGTTGCCGAAATCGCGCAGAATCGACGCCGAAAGCGCCAGATCGCTGCGGGAGAGGCCGAGAACTCTCTGCGCCGTCTTGAGAATCTTGGCGCCGCCGGGATGCAACAGGAAACCGGTGAACTCGCCGAGGCTCATGCCGTTCGCGTCGAGAAAGCCCCGCACTGCCGGAGCAAGATGTTTCCTGATGAGCGCCGGCAGTTCGGGGCTGAGGACCACGCCGAAGCCGTCCTCTTTGATATCCCAACCCATGATGCGTTCGGTGTTAGGCCAGAAATGATCGCCGACCGCGACGATGCGGCCCCTGCCCTCGCCGCCGTCCTCTACGCGCTCCCCGTGGCGCAGCACGACGCCGGCAGCACCATCGCCGAATAGCGCGGCTGAAACGAACATCGCCATGCTCGGATCGGCGATGCGGAGACAGAGGCTGCAAAGATCGACGGTGAGAAACAGGACATGCGAGTCCGGCGGCATGGCCTGCGCGTAACGCGCCGCGCGCGCAAGCCCCGCGACCCCGCCGCCGCATCCCAGCCCGAAGATCGGAATCCGCTCGACCGACTGAGGGAACTTGAGCCGGTTCATCAGCTTGGCGTCGAGGCTTGGGATGGCAAGGCCGGTGATGGTGTTCACCACCAGCGCGGACAGGTCCTTGAGCCCGATGCCAGCATTGGCAAGGGCCGCGAGAGTCACCTCTTCCAGGAGGGCCAGCGCGTGACGCTGGAACACTTCGGTGCGCGCTTCCCAGCCATGGCGCTCGTAATACCAGTCCTTCGGCTGACACGCGTAGCGAGTCTCGATGCCGGTATTTGAATAGAGCGTGCCGAGCCGAGCCAGATGGGGAAAGACCGCTTTGGCCCGCTCGGCGATGTCCTGTTGCGAGACCTTGTGCTCGGG